>JAFSHA010000167.1 GCA_017440565.1 Eggerthellaceae bacterium
GTTATCGGCTCTTTTTTGATTTTAATTTGTGCCCCCAATAACCATATTGGAGCAAAATCAGAACTGTTGCTTGTCGTTCTTTGATTTCCGCAGCAGCTTTGAAAAATCAAAGCCGCCGTTTCTTTTTATTTTCTGATGAAACAGTGGGGTATGCAAGCCCGCCTCCCGCGTCGGATTAGCGCTCGGCGGGCTTGAGAGCGAATCATGAGGGAAGACCGGTGCACAGAAGAGCTCGGCGTTGAACGTGGCCGCGCATCCACTAGCGCCAGGACGGTCGATTACGACCCTCAGCTGAAGACGCGGGCGCCACGATGCCCATGCGCTCACAACATGTCGATGAAATAGCGGACTATTGTCGCCATCAAACTGCCTATCAAGCCAGCAGCCGCGAACATGGTCGCGGACGATCTTGCCATGCCCTTGCCGCCTAGCGTATCTGACGGTGAATCGCTAGGCCAAATCCTCGTCAGGCATTCGGGCCATCGTTCCTCGTAAGTCCAGCCGCTCTCGGCTCTAGCCGGCGCTCAAAGCAGGTTCGCCATACAGCCAACCTGAACCCGTTGCTCAGACCTCCAATGCCGGGACGTCCTCCTTCGCCTTCCTTGGCTCCTCCACGCTCGCTCAGAACCAGGCTCGTCAGGCAAGGCGCGAAAAACTTTTGCTGCGCAAAACTCGGGCCCTGCCGGGTTTTCGCTTTCCTCCTTGCCTTCGGCCAGAACCTGCGCGGCTTCCGGATCACAAGGCAGGCCAAAGGGGCCGGCCACGAACAAACGGAGGTCATCATGAGCAATTTCGAACTTCAGGAGAAGGCAATCCAGGCAGCAACCCGCTTCATCGAGCGCAAGGGCTTCGAGCTTCTCGAGACCGGTTGGACTTCCCCCGAGGGAACCACAATCGACCTGATCGCCAGCGACGAGGACTCCCTGGTCTTCATCGACGTCACCGCCACCGAGTACGGCGAGGGTGGCTTCGAGGGCGGCAAGGTCTCTCGCAGCGACCTTGAGATCGCGGCAGCTTCCTGGCTCGCGGGCAACTCGCCCGAAGGCGACATTCAGGTCCGCTTCGACATCATCGACATGCTTGTCGTGAGCGCCGACAGGGCCCTCCTGAGGCACCACATCAACGCCTTCAGCTGCGGGGTCGAGTAATCGACCTCCATCCCGGCCCCCGCTGGAGGGCCGGGAGCCCCTCGGGTTCGCCCGAGGGGCTCTTCCGTGCTTTATCGGCCTTCCCTCATGATTCGCTCTGCGGCCGCGATGACGCGGTCTAGCTGGTCGGAGAAGTTCTTCTTCGAGGATGCGTCCATCGATTCGTCGTTCTCGTCGCAATCGAGCAGCTCGGAGAAGGTGGCCCCGCCGAACTTCTCCACGGCGATCCTCTCTACTTCCGCGATGAAAGCCTCGGCATGCTCTGCGGGAATCGCGACGCCGGCTTGGACCTCGCAATCCTCGGGGTCGTCGTACATGTCGATCACGACGAACTGCTTGTTGAGCTTCGAGTAGTCCTTCATGGCCATGCTACCTTCCTTAAAACGGGATACGCCGGTTTTCTCTAGGCATAGTCATACACGAATTGAACCTCATTTGCGACTGACAAACCTTAGCCATTGGCTAGGTATACCGATACAAAAACGTATCGGTCTGTGATACAATCGGTAATACATGATGAAGATTCTGGTTACACGAACTCCATCCAGCCAACCGAATACGCAGCCCCTCACTTCCACGACCTCGGGGCTGCAAGACGCAAAGGAGCTTTCCCATGCGAACCCTTGCAGTGAGCAACTACAAGGGCGGGGTGGGCAAGACGACCACGGCCGTAAACCTTGCCGCAATATACGCGGCACGCGGCCTCAGAGTCCTGCTCATCGACCTGGATCCCCAGGCATCCGCCACCGACTACTTCGGCCTGTACGACCGGGCCGCCGAGGACGGCAGGACATCCATCCAGCTTCTCTACGAGAACGCTGCGGTAGAGGACGTCGCATACGATACTGGCATCGAGGACCTGTCCGTGATCCCGTCCATCATTGAGTTGACCGACCAGAACGAGCTGATGCTCCGAGAGCAGAGGCTGAGGTTCGCCCTGGACGACTGCGCGGGGGACTACGACGTCGCCATCATCGACTGCAGCCCTACTATGAAGAGGCTTGCATTCAACGCTTATCTCGCAGCAGCAGACTCTGGCATGGTCGTCATCCCCGTGAAGCTGGACTCCACCGTCATGCGTGGCACGGCGCTCACCGTGAACGCGATCACCGCGATTGCCGACGCGCTCCGCATGGCTGTGCCTGAGTATAAAATCCTCAGGACCTGCGTCCCCGGCCGCATGACCAATGCGGAGAGGACCGGCGAGGCCGTGCTGGACAGGTTCTTCCCCGACAAGCAGCTCGCCAACGTCATCCACGCGTCATCGAAGGTCTGCGAGGGCAGCTGGCAGTGGAAGCCCGTCTCGGTTTTCGAGCCGGGCAGCAGGCCTGCAAGGGATTACGAGGCGCTTGCCGACGAAATCTGGGAGGCGCTGTCATGAGCGCCATGGACGTAGCAAGCGGCTTCAGTATCAGCGGCCTTCTCGATGCCGGCGCCCAGACGGCAAGCAGGTTTCCAGTAAAGGAGATACCTCTCTCGGACATCCAGGAGCACCCCGCCAACATCGCGTACTCGATGGACGAGGAGGGAATTGCGAAGCTCGCCGACTCCATCCAGCGCGACGGTCTCACCGACCTCCCTCTGGTCAGGAGGCTGCAGGGCGGGGGATTCCAGATGATCTCAGGTCATCGCAGGATGGCAGCCTACAGGCTCCTCTCCAAGCAGGGTCCCTCCTACTCGAAGATCCCCTGCAGGATCGCATCCGACATCTCCGACGAGCAGGCACTCACGCTTCTCCACACAGCAAACTTCTTCACCCGCTCGCTGACGGTGACCGAGCGCGCTGCGGCGACCAAGGCCCTCGGCATCCAGGTCGAGCAGATGCGCGCAGCAGACCCGTCCCTTGCCGGCGTGCGCACCGAGGACGTCAAGGCGCGCATCGTGGAGGTGATGACCGGCCGCAAGGTCAGCGGCAAGACCATCAAACGCGAGGAGGCCTTGGCCGACAAGGTCGCAAAGCTCATCCCGGAGTGGCGCGAGGTCGCAGACTCGGGCGAGCTGTCCGCCAAGGCTATCGATGCGCTGGAAAGGTCGGGAGAGGCGACGCAGAGATCGGCGTTCGACAAATGGGCGGAGTCGCCGAGAACGAAGGCGGCGACAACCGAGCTGGTCGCCTCGATGACGGCCTCCGAGCCCGCCGCCGACAAGCGGCTTGTAAGCGCCGAGAAGGCGCTCAGCCGCTTCGTCGCGAACCTTCCCAAGAACTCTAGTGCGGCGGACTCCGAGACAATAGACCGCATCGCGGAGCTGGCCCGCCAGGCCGCGAATGCGGTCTCAGGGTTCACCGATGCCCATGGGGCTCGGTAGAACCCGTCATATTCGAATCGTAGCGAGTAACTCATTGCGTATTACAACGCAATGACTCGTGTCGGAGGTGGGTCGGGGCGCTTCCACCCCGGATAAAAGCAGCATCCGGGAAACCCTCCCCGACCTCCGACAACCGGAAGCGGCAATACGACTTCCACCGTCGCCGCTCCCTTCACGGGGGATCCCCCGTGGCCCCTAAAAGACGCAAGGAGACAACGATGGGCGAATACACGCGCACCGTGAGCTGCCGCATGACAGAGGAGGACAGGCAGCTCCTGGACAAGAGAGCGGAGGCCCTGGAGCTAGCGAACTCCGAGGCAATCCGCGCCCTCCTCAGGCTTCCCATATCGGACCCCGACGAGCTTGCCGCAATAGACGCAGGCAGCCGCGTCGTCGTCATCGACGCGAAGACCATGGGCCGCATCAACCGTGAGCTCATCCGATGGGGACGCCACTACAACCAGGCGGTCAGGGCCCTGAACACCATCGCCATGTTCGTGAGGAACAAGGGCGGCATCGACCCGCAGGTCGCAAAGGAGCAGCTAACCAAGGCAGCTACCGAGCTCGAGCTCGTCCAAGGCTCCGTCGAAGAGATCAAGGACATGGTCCAGGCGGTCCACGAGTCCGAGAGGTTCTGGCGGTAGCCATGGCGGTGCTCAAGGCGATCAACGGGCACACAGGATGCGGCCGCATAAAGGACTACCTGGAGAAGGGCGGAAGGGCGCTTCTCCGAGACTTCTTCAACCTGTCCTGGGACGAGGTCGAGGACAGGGGCTTGGACGAAGCCCTCAAAGACGAAGTGGAGTGGGCTCTTGAGATGGACGCGCTTCGTCACGACTACGGAAACGACGAGCCGTGGAAAGGGAAGCGCGCCATCACCTTCCGCCACTACGTGATCTCCCCCGACCCCGGCGACAACATCGACCTCGAAGGATTACGTGAGCTAACTCGTGCCTGGGTGAGGAAGCATTTCTCCGACTATCAGGTGGCCGTCATCTACCACGACGACAACAGGCAAAGGATTCCGCATGCCCACATCGTGGTGAACAACACGAACCTCGAGACGGGAAACCGGCTGCACATCCCGAATGCACTGGACATGAACCGCAGCCTCCAGGAGGTGGCGAAGGCCAGGGGGCTGACGGCCTTCGACAACGAGATGCCGAAGGGCAGGGTGGGGCAGAGCGACCCCAAAACCCCTCCCCGACCTCGAACACGGTGGGCCTCGTACATCAACAAAGCCGAGCGCGGAATCCTCGACGCCGGCGCGTACTCGTGGGTCAGCGACATCAGGAACAGGGTGTCCGTGGCGAAGGTGCTGTCCCGCAACGAGGGGGAGTTCATGCGGATCCTGGAGCTCATGGAGGTCGAGGTCGCCGAAAACTCGCCCCACGCCCCAAGGGAGGACTGGATCTTCTCCCTTGCCGACCAGCCGTCGAAGAAGGTCTCCGGGGAAAGGCTCGGTATGTCTTTCGGAAGGATCGCGTTGACGGAGCGCTTCGAGCGCATCGGCTCCTACCATCCGGACGCAGCATCATCCAGGGCGATCCTGTCGCAGGCAACCGATGCGGTTGAGATCAACGACTTGGCAGAGCTGGGAAACCTGGCGAAGACCGTCGAGACGAACGCAAGGTATTCCATCGGGTCAGGCGCCGACTACGGCAGGCGAATCGAGACCTTGCAAAGGCGTATGGAGCGCGAAACGGAGCCCAAGGCTGCAGCCAAGTGCGCCGAGCGCATCGAGGAGCTGAACGCCGCCAGGGATTACGCAGCCGAGCACGGCCTGGTTCCCAGTGAGACGGCCAGAAACGCCGCCAGGAGTGGTGACGCCGGACGATGGCAGTACGAACCCAGAGGCAGGCAAAACGGCTCCCAGAGGGCCGCTCAGGGTTCCTCTGCCGCAAGGCAACGAGACAACGAGAGGCGACAGGAAGGACGCAGCCGATGAAGGTTCAGATCAAGTACCGGGACGGGCGGCTGGACGTGTTCGACACGGACTCCTACACGCCCTCCCAGCCGTTCGGGGACGGCTGCATGCTGGCGAACTACGAGGTCCGCTTCGACCAGCTGGAGAAGGGCCTGTGGCTGCAAGCGCATTTCTACGAGACGGACCCGCGCTTCAAGGAGGACCTTGAGGACGACGTTGTCCCAGTCGGCCGAAGGGCCATGGGCTGGCGCTTCCTCCTCGCTGAGGAAGGCGAGCTGAGAGACGTTGAGCAGGTGCTCGTTGACGGAGAGCGCATGCTTGTCCGCATGGGTGATGGCCTGGTGGACGTCATGCGGCTCGACTGCGCATCGGCGCTGCTCCTCTCGGATGGAGGCGGACCGTCCTTGGCAAGCCAGCTCCAAGGCGTAGTGGATGTGCTTAGAGCGTCGAATGACGCGATGGATGACGAGGCTGTAGCGAATCTCGCAGGAGCCTCGTGGGAGGCACTGGCATGGGCAAGGGAGCTGCAACCCTTGCAGCAGATTGAGGTTGAGAGCGAAGAGGAAGGTTGGATGGACTATGAAGGCGATTAGCGTGATCTTCGGAGCCGTCGGCAAGTTCTGCAGGTGGCTTATCAAGGCAGTGTTCAGGTTCATGTGAGCCGTCTCCCGCGTCGCGGGGCCGTCGGCACCGCGATCGAACCGTGCCAAAAACACAATGGTTATTACCGTATCAGTGATAGAGGCGATAACTATGACACGTTGCATACCGCAATGGCTCAGTCCCGTAGTGGAAGCCCCGAGCTCACCTGGCTCGGCTCCCGGGAATCGCCCTGGAACCGTCGGCGTCCGCCCGGTAGAACCACTCACAATCGGGATCCGCAAGGACCCCAAGACCCTGGGCGTTTGCGGCGGCCATCCATACACTGTTTTCGTCATTGCATGCAATTGTAGAATACACAAATCCCCAAAACGGAATATAATTCAATTTTGGGGAATACACACAACGTACGTTGTTGAGGAGGATACCTGTGAAGCTTATTGAACGAACGGCGTACCTTTCGGAGATGTTGGAGCTTGCCGATACGCCGGACATCAAAGTCATCACCGGCGTCCGCAGGTCGGGCAAGTCGAAGCTTCTGGAGGCCCTGGCGCAGAAGATCTCCGAGCGACAGCCCGACGCGAACATCATCCGCATCAACTACAACCTCACGGACTTCGAGGACATCCTGGACTACCGCTCCATGGAGGCATACGTGGAGGAGCACTACGTGCCCGGCCGGCAGAACTACCTCTTCATCGACGAGGTGCAGATGTGCAGGTCCTTCGAGAAGGCGATAAACAGTCTGCACGCCAGGGAGAAGTACAGCATATTCGTCACCGGCTCGAACGCCTTCCTGCAGAGCAGCGATCTGGCGACCCTGTTCGTGGGCAGGACGTACGAGATCCCTGTCTACCCGTTCTCCTTCCGGGAGTACCTCGCATACTACCCGTCCCAGAACATCTACGACAGCCTGACCAGCTACATCTCGGATGGGGGCATGGCGGGGTCGTACCTGTACAGGACCGAGGAGCAGAAGCGGCGCTATATCGACTCCGAGGTCCTGAACGCCCTGGTGGTGCGGGATATCGTGAGCAAGTACAAGCTGAAGAACGAGCAGCTGCTCCATGCGCTCATCGACTACCTCATGGACAATGTCGGGAACCTCACGTCCATCCGGTCGATTGCCGACACGCTCGAGTCGAACAGGACGAAGGCCGACCACAAGACGATCGGCAAGTACGTCGACGCGCTATGCAAGGCGTTCGCCTTCTACCGAATCCGCCGATACGACATCCGCGGAAAGAGGTACCTGAGGTCGGAGGACAAGTACTACCTCGTCGACCAGTCGTTTAGGTTCGCCCGCCTCGGCACCAAGAACATGGACTACGGCCGAGTGCTGGAGAACATCGTCGCCATGGAGCTCCTTCGGCGCGGCTACGAGGTGTACGTCGGCGTGCTGTACAAGAAGGAGATAGACTTCGTCGCCATCAAGCAGGGCGAGAAGCTCTACATCCAGGTTGCGAACAGCATATCCGAGGAGCGCACGTTCGAACGAGAGGTGGCCCCCCTGCTGGCGGTAAGGGACGCCTACCCGAAGATCCTGATAGCGCGCACATACCAGCCCGAATACCAGTACGAAGGCATACGAATTATCGACGCCGCCGATTGGCTGTGCGGTTCGAATCCCCAAAATCAATAGCACTTGCTTTTTGGGGAATGTGCCGTGTTCCGATGGTCGGACATACGACATTTTCCTTTGGGATGCCAAACGCAAGGATGCAGATCAAGAGTAGAAGTACATCATTCAGGAACCCTCAATAACGTAACAATGGCACGCTTGTAGCTGGTCCAGAAGCCGCAATGGCCGCCACGGGCGTCTATCCAGCGGCTCTCTGCACCTATTCCCAAACTCAGCCTTCTTATTCGACTGCATAGACGATGGTGCGCTCATGGCCGTTCCAGGGGCCGTAGCTGCACGTGACGAATGCCTTGATACTCTCAAGATCGGTTAGCTCGCATGGCCTCGCGACGTCGGATTTCTCCCATGTTGCAGCCCACCAGCCATCCAGCTCTTCTTGGGTTTCGAATCCGAGTACCTTGTACTCGCGGTAAGAGTCGATGACGTCTGCGGCGACGACGGTCAGCACGTATTTCCTCTCAGGTGTCTGGATGAGGATTTGTCGGTGTCCGTCGAAGAACCCTTCGTTCGAGTATTTGGCCATCTCCGCGAACATGCTGCCGTCGCTCATGTGGTGGCCGAACACCATGGCAAGGGGGCTGTCGAACCCCTTCTCGGCACAATCCGCATCTAGGTAGGGGCAGCCGTAGAAGTTCCATTTTCGGTAAACATCATGGCTCAGGTAGTAGGTCGGGTCAGACGCAGGCGCCTGGCAGATTGGCAGGTCTATGCCGGTTCCGGGGACGGTAATCCAGCCGATGACGTCGGGATTCTGGCTCTTCCAGTAGTCCCAGTCCACGGCAGGGAAAGGATCGTCCTCCTCTTGCTCGATGCTGGCCACGGGCGAAGGGTCGACGCGGCCCGCGGTTTCAGAGAACTCCAGGAGCGAGAGCGCTAGCGCCAGGCCGGAGAGGGTCAAGACGAGACACGCCGTGAAGGCGGCTCTTGCTTTCGTCGCAGCTTTCATATTTCTCCTATCAGATGAAAGGAGGCGACCAAAAGGCCGCCTCCAATTGGCTTCAGGACGAGCGATTAGGACTCGTCGGTTTCGCTGTCAGCGTCCTCGTCCGATTCGATGGAGGGCTGCTTGCGTTTGCGAATCGCGTAGATGCCGCAGGCGGCGCCCGCTGCGATCAGGATGACCACGGCCGCGAAGAGCATGGTGGTGTCGAAGCCGGTCTTGTCGTAGCCCTTGCCGGGCTCGTCAGGGACCTTCGGGGTGTCAGGGTTGTCCACCACGACGGTCTGGCCGTCGTCCTCGATGTCCTGATGGACCGCGATCACGTTGCCGCTGACATCGAGGCACTCCTCGAATGCCACCAGCTCAACGCCTTCCTCGATCTTGGAGGCATCGAACTCGAAGGTGACGTCGACGGTTCCGCTTGGCTTATCCGGGGTGAACTCGGCCGTTGCGGTCACCGGTTTGCCGTCGGCGTCCTCCAGCGCCAAGCTGGTGGACTTGACCATCAGCGTGCCGTGGGCGGTGTAGGTCTCACCAGGGACAAGGCCCTTGTACTCGATGGTGTCGGTCAGCTTCGCCTTGCCGGAGACGATGACGTGGTCGCCGTCACTGGCATCGACGAGGGTGGTGCCGATCTCGACGACGGTCACGGTCTGGCCCTCGTCGGAGGGATCCTCGTGGGAGGCGAGCTGGACATCCGCGGAGAAGAGCTTCTCGTAGACCACGAGGCTCTTGCCGCCAAGGCCGGTGCCGTCGAAGGCGATCTCCACGACATGGGTTCCGTCGGCTTCCTCGGGAACAAAGGTCGCCGTGCTGGTCACCTGCTTCTCGGCGAGGCCTTCGCCCATGGTCACGGGCTCGCCGGTCTCAGAATCGACCAAGGTTGCCTCAAGCGTGTACTCGCTACCAGGGGTAAGGCCCTCGTAGGAAACCTCGTCGGAGATGACGATCTCCGTGCCGGTGACGAGCTTGTCGCCGTCGGCCTGATCGGTGGCGGTGGTGTGGATGTCGACGAAGTGAACGGTCTGGTCCTCGTCGCTGATGTCGGCGTGCACTGCGACCTCGATGTCGTCGGAGACCATGGATTCGAAGGCGACGATGTCCTCGCCCGCGAGCAGGCTGCCGTCGAAGGTGAACTCGAGCTCGACCTCGCCGGAAGCGGTCCTTGCCTTGAAGGTGGTTGTCGCGGTGACGGGGTTGCCGTCAGCGTCGAGCAGCGGCTCGCCGGTGGACTTGACCATCAAGGTGCCGGTCAGGGTGTACTGGGTGCCGTCGGTCTTGAGGTTCTCGTACCAGACGGTGTCTACCAGGGTGACCTGCTCTGCCGCCTGAGCGACGTGGTCGCCGTCCGCCTTGTCGGTCTCCTCGGTCTGGATCTTCGGACCCTCCTTGTCGTCGAGGCTCATCCACACGGGCTTGGCCGCGGTGGAGTCGCGCTCGATCACGAAGGTCTTGGTCACCAGGTCATAGCCCTCGTTGGTGTCGCTGCGGAGCTCCTCGAGGACGTACTTGCCGTAAGGGAGTGCGGAGAGGCCGTCATCGACTGCGGCGCTGGAGCCGTCCTCGCCAAGGGAGAACCAGATGCCCGCCTTAGGATCCATGTCAGACGCCTTGATGCTCTCCGAGGAGAGCAGGCCGTCGTCGCCGTTGGTGTTGCTGCTGTGCTTGTTCCAGGATGAGGCTGTGGAGACGTTGCCGTTCTTGTCGGTCACGAGGACGTGGGACTCGCCGGTGGAGACGTTGGTCACCTTGAAGGCCACCTGCAGGGACGCGTTGGTGTCCTCGGCCATCTTCACGATCTCCAGGTCGTTGCGGACCACCTGGTCGGAGAACTCCAGGGGCCTCTCGTACCTGTCGCCTGCGACCAGCACGCCCTCTGCCCTCACCTGGAAGGTGCGGGGCGTGCCGTCGGTGAGCAGGTAGGAGTCGTTGGTCTTGGTCTCCTGGATGGTGTAGGTGCCGTAGGGAAGCTCGTCGGCAGCGGTCTGGGCGGTGTATGCCCCCACCTCGTCGTTCCATGCGGTCGCGATGGTCTCGATGACGTCGCCGGGCTCGAACCACTTGTCGCCAACGAGGACCTTGTGCTCGGATGCGTTGGCGATGGTGAACTCGATGCCGGAGAGGGTGGAGCCGGTGGCGAGGGCGTCATGGGAGTTGCCGCCCAGGGCCTCGGAGGCTCCCAGCTCGACGTCGGACTTGGTCACCTGCACGCCGCCGCGGATCACGTCGTCGTCGCAGGGGCTGGATGTGAGGTCGACGACCTGTCCGTCAGAATTGATTTCGGCTTTAACGGACCAGTCGGACACGAGGTAGCCCTCGGGTGCCTCGGACTCGACCACGGTGTACGTGCCGCAAGGCAGCGCGTTGGAGGCAGTCTTGGCGATATATGCGCCGGCGCCGCCGTCCCAATGCCCGGTGATGGTCTTCACCACCTCGCCGCTTGCGTAGTAACGGCCGTCGACGAGGGCGTACTTGCCGGAGGAGTTGACGATGTCGTACTTGGCGCCGCTAAGCGTGGCATCGCCCTGGGGCTCGGCCCCTGCCTGAGAGTCAACCTTGGCGACCTTCAGGCCTCCCTTGTCCCAGGTGAAGCTCATGAGCACCTGGGTGCCAGGGCCGGTGTGGATGCAGAACGCCTCGAAGCCGGTCGAAACCTTTCCCTTGCTTGCCTTTATGGACTTCCAGGTGGTGCCCAGAAGCTCGCCGCGGGCCCAGTCTTCGAAGTCGCCGCTGGTACCGAACACGGCATCGGCCTTGGAGTCCTGGTAGGCATAGGACAGGAGCACGTGGCTTGCGACGATGTACTTCTCCGCGCTCCAGCCGCTGCCGTCGTACCAGGAGTCGGGGAACATGGATGCGTCGAATCCCGGGGCACCGTAGCTGAACCACATGGTGGCGATGAGGTCGGGGTCGCTCACGCTGCTTTTGCTGTACGTGCCCGGGGACGGAGTGGCGGCAGACGGGTCGGCGCAGTACGCGACCTCGCCGTCGGCATACATGTGCGTTGTGGAGTATCCCGCGTAAGGGATGTCGTCGCCGATTGTGACGTTGACGCTGCCCGCCGCGAATGCGTTGACGGGCGTCACCACGCAAACGCTCAACGCCAAAGCGAGGCTTATGGCCACGCGAATGATCTTGGAGGAGACGATCCTCTCCGCTGTCTTTGCTTTCACGGCCCCTCCTTAGAACGGGATGTCTTCGCGGGCCATGCGGGTGTTGGCGCGGGCTGCGGCGTTGCGGCCGAGCCTCTCGCTGCCGTCGCGTGCCGAGCGTGCGCGGTCGGCGAGGCTCTCGAGGTACTCGGTCCGGTTCTGCTCGATCGCATCCCTGATCTGGGCGGGCATCACCTTGACCACGTCCTTGACCTCTACGCCCTCGTCGTTGACGACGGGCTTGCCGTCCTCGTCGAGGATGCTCCTGCGGAGCCAGACCTCGCGCTCGGTGAGGAGCGGGATGTCCCGGTAGTCCTCGCCGCGGTATCGCGACTCGTTGACGAACAGCGGGCTGAACTGGTAGTAGCTGACGTCGCGCCCGTCGATGACCGTGCCCTTGGGCAGGGTCACGGAGTTGAAGGTCCTTGTCTCACCGGTCCTTCGGTCGGTGTACTCGATGTCCGTGCGAACGAAGTTCTTGTGCAGCGTGACATAGGTGTTCTTTGGTGTTTCCTGGCTCATGCGAGCCCTCCTTTACGTCTAGTGCCGGCATGTTGTGGAAGTGCCGGGTTCTTGGGTGCCAAGGGCTACCTGCCCATCCGATGCCCCTCCCTTCTCCTGATCTGCTCGACCGCGGGGACGTTCTTGGCGCGCTGCGCCCTGGACGAGAGGCCCTCGTCAAGGAGCAGCGCCCTCTCGAACTCTCCGTAGCCGATGCGCTCGATGTCGTCTGGTTCGTACCCGAGGTAGGCCTCGGCGGCGTCGACGAGCTCCTCGGCGTCGGAATAGCCCCAGTTGAAGCCGTTCATCACCTCGGTCCACCCGCCTTGTCGCCTGGCCCACAGGGAGAACGAGAAGCCCAGGGTGTCCGCTCCCGTCGGGTCTGGTGCCGCATGGGCCTCCAGGAGCAGGCGCGATCCGTCCTCTGGGTCGTTCATCATCCATGCCGCTTCCGGCGTGGCCCCGCTGTTCGGTTCGTACAAGTCCTCTTTCCTTTCTCTTAGAATCCGCTAACTATGTCTCGAGCCCACGCTCCGCTCTTCACGAGCGAGAGGATGAGCAGGATGCACATCGCCAGGTACTGCAGCGCGTACGTGAGGCCGTTCGCGACGGTGTCCACGGGGGTGCCCGTGCCGGGGTTCGCGCCGGTTATCCCTCCGAGGATCACGGGGAAGGCGATCAGGAGGATGACGATGATCAGTCCCGCGATGCAGACGGCGGTGAAGTTCTTCAGATACCCGACTCCGATCTGCCTGGTGTCGTCCAGAGCCATGAAGGCAAGCGGGATGGGGCTGAACGCCGCCATGATGTAGAGCTGCAGCGCTCGAGCCCAGCACACGACCAGGGCGACGATGTAGGCGGCCAGCACGACGACCCAGCTGATGAGCGAGACGATGAGCATGGCCAGCAGCGCCGGGATGTCGTCGTCGGTGGTGACGATGGACACCGCCGCAAGGTCCAATGCACCGCCGGTCCCGAACAGGGCCATGACCCTGTCGATGGCGATGCCCACCACCTCGTAGATCGACTGCATCAGCTCGAAGCTGTGCTGAATCAGGAACAGGAACACGGCGAAGAAGACGAGCAGGAACACGACCTCCTTGACCCCGGGCATCGACGCGTTGCCGTCGACCCTCTGCGAGATCTGGATGAGCTTCACGGTGAACACGAGGGAGAGCACGCCGCAGCCGATGGGAAGGATGGCGACCCTCCACACGCCGTGCGCGATGTCGTACATCGACACGCTTCCGGAGGTGGTCAGCATCGAGCTGAAGTCGGCGCCGAGGATGCCGTCGTATCCGATTCCCTTGAGGACGTCGACCTGCTTGGAGAACATCCAGTTGGCTGCATCCCTCAGGAGCTCCGCCAGCCAGTTGTTGATGTCCCCGGCGATGTCGGCGTAGGCGCTGTGCGCAGGAACCAGCAGCACCGTGAGGAGGGCGAGCGTCATCGCGAAGGCTATCCTGAAGCGGCGGTCGCCGATGGTTCTGGTGATAGCGTCCATCTGCATCACATCGCGGAAATCTTGCCCGTCTTGCCGTCGATCGTGACGGTCACGATGGTCGCGTTCGGGTCATCGAGGGTGAAGGTCGAGCTGGTCCTGTCGTTGTTGGCGTCGATGTAGATCTCGCCGTCCCAGCTCGCGGTCTTAGCGTACGGGCACTTCGCTGTCACGTACCCCTGCAGGCACTCGGAGATCTTCGCCTGGTCCACGTTGGCCAGGCTGGCCAATCGCCCGACGCTCCCCGTGATGCCAAGCTCGACGCTCTCGGGCGCGTCGATGGTGTAGGACGCCGCAAGCTTGAAGGAGTCGCAGGCGATCACGAGGCTGCCGTCGCCTGCGATGTCGACCCTTATGGTTGACGGGGACTGCGTTGACGTGAGGCTGTCGCTGACCCAGATGGACTCGGAGAAGCCGCTCTCGTCGGAGGTTGACTTCTCCGGCGTCCAGTAGGTGATCTTCTCCTCGTCGCCGGACCTCTCGACGAAGGCGCCGTTCACTATGGCCATGGCCGACTTGCCGTCCTGGGAGGTCCACTTGGTCCCGAGCAGCTTCTCCAAGCTGTCCTTTGCCTCCTCGGCATCGACGCTGGCGGTCTCTCCCTGCTCCTGGCCGGGTTGGTCTTGCTGGCCGCTATGGACCATGGTGCAGCGTGCGCATCCCGCCCCGATGAGCACGAGAAGGGCCACGCATGCGAGCGCGGCCATGGCCTTGCTCTTCCTTTCCATTCCTTGCTCCTTTCTAGTGACGCGCCGTCAGGGCGCATGTGAAGTAGTTGACTCCCGTCGCGATCCTGCACACGTCGCCCGTGTGCGGCTCGTGTATGTACTTGTCGCCGCCGATGTAGATGGCGACGTGGCCGTACCTGTAGAGGATGTCGCCGGGTTTCGCCTGGGATATGGGTATCTGCCTGAGCTCCTCCTTCTGGTCCTCCGTGTAGTGGCTGATGCGAATGCCCGCCTGCCTGTAGCAGTACTGCGTGAGCCCGCTGCAGTCCAATCCCTTTCCCGGGGTTGATCCGCCCCAGACGTACGGCACGCCGAGCTGGCTGTATGCGGCGGCGACGATGGTGTTGCCCGCCTCCTCGCCGGCTTTGAAGTCCTCCAGGCTCAGCCCGTCGAAGCGCCTGAGGCCGTAGGTGTCCATGATCGACTTCAGCGTCTCCACGTAGCTCGAGTCCGTGGCCCAGCCCGCGTCCTTGAGGCCCTCGGCCATCTTGTCGGAGTCGTGGTTTGCCATGGCCTCCCTGATGAGCGGGTTGTTCGCGTACCTGCCTGCCTGGAGGAACACGCGGCTCCTGAAGCGGATGCATTCCGCATCCCCCTTGAAGACGATGAACTGGGCGGTGATCGTGTAGTGGCTGCCGTCTGCCGCCTCCTCGCCGGTCGCCCAGGACGACTTTCCCGCGACCTCGGGAGCGGATGCGTACGATGAGGCCCATTTCATGCCGAAGAGGTTGTGGTCCCTTGTGGCCAGCTGGCTCATATGGTCGCCTTGGCCGCTCTCGCAGATGATCTGGGCGATCGTGCAGCCTGCGGGGTGCCCGTACTTCTCCTGGGCGTCCAGGGCCGCCTCGACCATTTCGTAGGTGATGTACGGGGGGAGCCCCTCCATCGCCTGCTTGTTGGCCTCGTTCTCCCAGAAGCCGAAGAGCGCTGAGACAATTTGTCCCACTAGCAGGGCGCCCAGCACGAAGGCGACGATTCCGGCCACCACTCCTGCGACGGGTATTCCGGCGCTGGCGATGGCCCCTGCGACGCCCGCGGTTCCCTCGGCCGTTGCCGCCGCCGCGGCAGCCGACGCGTTCGCGCTGGCGACCTGGGTCCCGACGGCCTGGGCGGACATCTCCGCGGAGGCGCCGGCGGCTGCGTCTGCCGAAGCCTTCGTCGCGCCTGCGGCTCCGTTCGACTTGGCGCGCATCTCCGCGGCCTGCCTGTATGGGTCGGCTGCGGCCTCGGCTTTCCCCGTTGACTTGGGGACCGTTCCCTGCGAGCCGGCATTCTCCGCCGACTTTGCAGCCTTGCCCGCCTTGCGCGATGCTAACCTCCTCCTGATTGTCCTGCCGCCCTCTGCCGCATCGTAGACGTCGCGTGAGCCCTCCAGCTCGTCCGAGTCGTCCAGCTCGTCAATGAGCGAAGCGGCGGCCATGCGCCTGAGGCCGAGGCCCGCTGTCGTCTGCTCCGTGGCGTCCTTGGCCGGCACGCCAACGCCGCTTCCGACGACGCCCTCGCGGAACGCATCCCCGCCGGAGACGACACCGGAGTTGAGGAGGTTCTCCCGTTCTCCGGCTACCACGTTGTGCATGGGGTCCCTGTCGGGCGATCGCGTCATCGGGCGGACCTTCCTCCGCCTCCGAGGGCGTTGACCTCGGAAGGCTTGGTCGTCAGCAGGTCGTAGATCCTTCCCTTGGGCAGCTCGTTTGTGATCGGCATCCTGGCGCCGCCTGCGACCAGCAGGCCGTCGCCGGGCTTGATTCCGTCGTCGATGTAGCGGACCTCCTCGTCGGAGAGGTTGAGCGTCTCCGCCCAGAGGTCTCGGTCGACGGTGGACTGCTTGTGGAGCATCAGGTAGTCGGAGTTGAGGATCATCGTGGAGCCGATGTCGCTTCCCAGCATGAAGCTGGCGTTCTGGGAGAGTCCGGTGGCTACGAGGCCGAACTTGCGGCCCTCCGCCCAGAAGCTCTCGAAGTACGCGATGACGGCCGGATGCTTGAAGAGGCTCTGAACCTCGTCGATGAAGAGCCAGGTGGTCCTTTTCTCGGCGAAGTTCTGGTACATGCGGTTGCGCACCTGCTCCAGCGCGGTCAGCATGCCGAAGACCTTCATGTCGGAGTTCAGGTCGTGGAGGTCGATGTTCACCATCGGGGCGTCGAGGGCCACGTTGGACCTTCGGTTGAAGAACGAGAAGGAGCCCTTGACGTGCCGCTCGTATCGCAGGGCGATGTCTCTGGCAGCCGCCTCCGGCTGCTCCAGGAGGAGGTTGTAGAAGTCCTCGAGCACCGGGGTGCCCTCGTCGCCGGCCCTGCGGTAGGCCTCTTCCACGCACCTTGCGATGATGGATCGCTCCGCCTGGGTGAGGCCCTGGTTTCCCTCCGCCATCATCGATGCGGAGAGCGCCAGGAAGGCGTCCACCTTGAAGGCCTTCTGGAGCGGCTCGTTAAGGGATTCCACGTCCTTCGTGTCGAAGGGGTTCATGAACTGACCCGAGTCGGCTGCAAGCCTGATGCTCACGCCGCCTCCCGCCTCTGCGACCGGGCGTCCCTCACCGGTAGGGTCGATCCAGATTCCCTGAGCCTTGTCGCCGTAGAGCATGCGGACCTGCAGCCAGACGCTCTTCTGGGCGTTCGACTTGCCCGTGCCCGGCGTTCCGAAGTCGAATCCCATGGGCGAGGGCAGGGATAGCCTGTCCAGGATGGCCAGCGTGTTGGTGATCTTCGACTGTCCGAGGTAGATGCCGCCGGGCTGGTTGATCTCCAGCGATGCGAAGGGCATCTGCATGGCGATCTGGCCGCTGGTGAGGAGCCTGGTCACGTCACACTTGTTGGTGGCGAAGGGGAGCACGGAGCCCCAGCCCTCCTCTTGTCGGTAGTAGAGCTTCTCGACGGTGAGCGCAGAGCCCCTGGCAGTGGAGATGATTCTGTCGATTTGCTCGTCGAGCTCCTCCTCGCTCGCCGCGTAGGTGAACACGTAGCCGGCGTACTCGAAGAGTCGCTCGTTCTTGTTGCGCAGGAAGTCCAGAAGCTCCTCGGCGTCCGCGCGCGAGTAGCGAAGGGCCGTGGAGGTCTGCGTGAGGATGATTCCCTTGTTGGCGGCTCGGCTCTTCTGGCCTCGCTCCTCCATGTCCATCCAGTCGATCTTTCCCTGCACCATGTCGATGGCCTTGTCCTGCGGGATGGGCCTCAGGTGCAGCGAGACGGAGAGCGGGATGGGGAGGTCGACGATGCTCGCGAGGCAGTCGTCCATGAGGATGGATCCGAACGACCTGATGGCCATGACGCAGCACCATGCGTCGTCGGCCCTGAAGGCGTCGTTGCGGCCGTTGGGCTTGAAGTCGACGGACATGGGCGCCACGAAGTCGAGGCTCCGCGCCGTCGGGCACTGGGACAAATTGTCCCAGTCGAAGTCGAAGGGGGAAAGCGGGCTCAGCAGGCCGCGGGCTATCCTGAGCCTCTCCGTGCCCTTCACGGGCTCCGACTTGCTCTTGATCCTCGCCAGGGCCTGCGTGCAGTCGTTGCGCATGCGGGCGAGCTTCGGAATTGCCGAGTCGATGTCGTCCGCCTTGGTGGTGAAGGTCAGGTACCTCTGCCTCTTCAGGTTCGAGACGCCCTCGCGCATCTTGTCGTTGAGGATGCGGTTGTACTCCTCGACGTAGTCGTCCAGGCAGGGGTCGCTCTTTGGGAAGAACGTCCTGTTGCCGATCTCCTCGGCTGGCACGGGCTCGTTGGTGATCGTGACCTGGACGCTGGTGTCCGGGTTGAAGTAGTTGTAGAGCGCGCTCATGGTGCTGTAGATGTTCTCGCGGGTGTCCTTTCTGGCGCACTGGTAGGTGATGTCGCCGAACTGCACCATCTGGCTGAAGAGGCCTGGCGCTACCTGGGCGACCCCGTTCTCGAGCATGAGCTCGTATCCGCAGAGGTTGATGGTGCCCTTCTGCCTCTTCTGCTTCTCCTTCTTCTTCTCAGGGGCGCCTTCGACGCCCTTCCTACGCTTCTTCAGCAGGCTCATAGAGCTCCGCCCCCTTTCGGTAGGTTCTCTTTCTTTCCTTGCGGGACAGCTTCTTCGGTTCCAGGGCCAGCGGCATGTCCGTGCCGCAGCGGTGGCTGGGCGTGAATTCGTAGTGGCGCTTGGCCATGTGGTGCCTGGCGACCAGCGGCAAAAACCTCTCGAAGGGCATGCCGTGGGGCTTCCAGAAGCCGGCGAGCCAGAAGGGCAGCGTTGCGAGCATGATGGGGAACGTCATGTCAGAGGGGTCTATGGCGAGCCAGAGCCACGAGGCCAGGGCGACGAGGACAGCGGTCGCGAATCCTCCCGCAAGGCAGACGCAGGTCCTGATGGACATGTCCCCGAAGAGCTTCTGCTCATACTCCCCGATGTCCTTCTGGATTGGGATGTGGAGCTTGTCGTCGATCAACCGGGACCTCCTAAGCCGGCATCCATGAGGTGTCGAGCTGGCCGAAGTAGACCGCGGCGGCGATGATGATCGCGCCGCCGGCGATCGTCGCGATGCCAGCCTCCATGCCCTCGCCACCGCCTCCGCGGTTTCCGATGGACCTGCCGAGCTGCACCGCTCCCCAGACAACGAGGAATCCGCCCAGGAACGTCACGCAGCCTGTGACGAGGGTGATGATCTTTGCAAGCATGTGAATGCCTCCTTTGCGTCTTTGGCGCCGAGGGTGGAAGGGGCGCCTTGTGTTGCGTGATAAGATTGCAGTGCGGAGCGCGCGAGCGCTCCTTTGCGTCTAGGCGGCGGCAGCCGCGCCGAGGGTGGAAGCTCGACCCGGCCTTGTTGCCAGAGGCATTGCCGCTGCCGTTTCCTTGCTCAGAGATCACCCCCTCATCCTGTTTGCATACGCTCCGAAGTCGAAGGGCGTGCTGTGCCTGGCCCCCTTGTGCCCTGGCTCGACCTCATCCCACCGAGGATGCTGCGCCGCGTCGTACTTGTCGTCCTTGAACGGGTAGGTGCCCGCTATGAGCAGCAGGGCCTTCCGCCTTGACAGGCGGCCCACCTCGTCGGGTAGCATCAGCGGTCGCTCGAATATGGTCCTGTTCACGGTGGTCGACTTGTTGGCGCCCTCGGTGTCGTTGAGGGTGAAGGAGACGATGGTCTGGTTTCCCAGCATCTTGGAGATCTCCTCGTTGGTGCCGTAGAGCGTCGACCCCAGGAAGAGCGTCGTGTCGCAGCAGGCCCTGATGGACAGGGCCTTCTCCTCGCCGTAGGTGCCCTTCAGCTGCTCGAACGACTGCAGGATCATGGACATGGAGACGTTCCTGCTTCGGATGACGGCGATGAAGCGGTCGATGTCGGGCAGCTTGCCGATGTTGGCGAACTCGTCGAACACCAGGTGGACCGGGGTGGGGAGCTTGCCGCCGTGGTCGATGATCGCCGCGTCGCAGAGCTCGTTCACGGCCTGCCACATGAGCATGGCGAACAGGAAGTTGAAGGTTCCGCGCGTGTCTGGCATCGATGCGAAGACGACGGTCCTCTGCCCTGCGTCGCCCATCTTGTCCAGGTGGAGCTCGTCGTCTGCCAGGAGGTTCTGCACGTTGTCGGCCATCATAGGCAGGCACCGGGTGTTGCAGCTGATGATGATCGACTTGAGGGTCTCCCCGGCGGCGGTCTTGAAGCGCTTGTATGCGTTGAGGGCGAAGTCCCTGGAAGGGTCAGCGGGCTCTCGGACCTGCTCCCAGCGCACGGTGGAGCTACCGTTGGTGAACGCCCGCGAGTTCTCGTCGAAGGGCCTCTCGTCGCCTGCGGCGACCAGGCGCTTGCCCGTCTCAAGCTCGTGGAACAGCAGGTCGAGGGGGCTCATGTAGGATTCGTTTCCCTCGCGGGCCTCAGCCAGCGACAGCAGGGTGAGCATACCCGGGAGGTTCCTGTCCTCGGGCGGGCAGTGGTGGATCAGGTACGCGATGAGCGCCGTGTAGAGGAGACGCTCCGCGTTCTCCCAGAACGGGTCTCCCGTGTGCTCGGCGTCTCCAGTGGTGTTGGTGATGAGGCACTCCACGATGGCCAGCACGTCCACGTCGGTGCGCACGTATGCCAGGGGGTTGTAATGGCTCGAGGTCTCCATCCTGACGAGGTCGAAGTTGCGGATCCTGTAGCCTGCGGCCTCGAACATCCACCCTGTGGATTCTATGAGCGTTCCCTTCGGGTCGGTTACCAGGTAGCTGGCGTTCATCTGCATCAGCAGCGGAAGCACGTGGCTCCTGGTCTTGCCCGTTCCGGGTGTTCCGACGACGCAGATGTTGCGGTTGCGGTCCGTCTCCAGGTCGAAGTCGGACCTGGAGACGGGGATCCCGATGGAGCTTGTCAGCGGGATGTTCAGGTCCGGCTCGTCCTGGTTCATGAATGCTTTGCCCTCTTCGATGCTGCCCCAACGGGAGGAGCCGTGCTCCTCGCCGAGCCGGAAGGTCCCCCCTCGGAGAGCCTGGTGCACCCAGATGCCCCAGATGGCGCATGCTGCCAGCATTCCCGCCAGCGGTGCGAGAGCGTTCGCGTGCATGATCCCTCCGCCCGCTAGCCAAGCGGGCAGCTGCAGCAACGCCTCCATGGGATCAAGGGAGCCTCCCGGAAGGTCGAGGAGGCTCCCCACGAAGAGGAAGCCTGCGAGGGCTGCGCAGGCTGAGATGAGGGCGACTATCGCCACGGTATGTTTGTCGAAGGGCGTCAACGTCCCCTCGCTTGGTCGATGACCTCGCGGCTGCGGCCATGGGCGCGTTCTGCGAGCTCTGCCGATTTCCTGAAGGCCTCGACTCGGTCCTGGAGCGGCTCCTTGTCGGGGTCTCCAAGCGTTTCGCCGTCCCTGGCCGCTGCTCGGCCCTTTTCCTTGGAGAGCTGCTGCTCGGCCTTCTTGCAGGCCCTCGTGGTCTCCGTTGCCAGCTCGTCGAAGCATCTGGCGACCTCGGGCGCGTCGTCCACCCTGAAGATGAGGTACGACTTCTCGCCCTCGTCGAAGAATTCGTGCTGGAGCGCCTCGCGTTCAAGCTTCGAGTCGATGATCTCCTTGATGGTGTCGAACTCGGGGAGGCCTTTGAACTCATGCAGGTTCAGCTTCGCCCACTCGGGCGCCTTGCTTGCCTGCTCGACGCCTGCGGTGATTGCCGATTGCTCGCTTCCGATCTCGCCGACGGCGTTCCTGAAGGCCATGGAGACCCTCGCTGCGCTATGGGTCATGGCGGCCTGCCCGGCCTCCTGGCCCAGGCGGAGCATCCAGTCGAACAGCTTCTCGCCGGATTCGTCTCCGAAGTCGCTTGGCATGATTCCTCCCTAGATGGACTGGGGCAATTTGTCCCAGTCGTCAGCGTTTCTCTTTCCTTTGAGGTCGCGTGGATTCCGGTAGATCGCCAAGACCCACGAGGAAGTACTCGGTGAACTCGATCTTGAACAGCCAGGTGATCTGCACCAGCTCGGTTGCCGACATGGCCACCTCTCCGCGCAGCTTCTTCCCGACGTTCGAGTCGCTCAGCCCAAGGCGCCTTGCGAGCTCGGTCGTCGACATGCCGCTTCGGTCCTTGTAGCTGTTGATCACCCCCAGGTACTGCCTGGTTATCGGGTCTAGGTGTTCCATCGCTTCCTCCATCACTCACGGCTGCGAGTTGCCGTAGCCGCGGCCCATACAGGCCCGGTGATGCTGGGAAGAGTAACGGTGCGCTTCATGTCTGTGGCGAAATCCGTCATGCGATGACGGAAACCCGTCACGAGGTTTCGGATCAGGCGGGCGCATCGCTTCGGGCAGCCTCTTGGCTGAACCCGCGCCTGTGCACAGTAATACAAGCATGAACTCTATAGAAAACCGCATGTCCGGGTATCCACTCTATGGGACAGCGGTTCCAAGAAGCGCCAGATGGGACGGTGTTTTTTCAAAGAGCCGGATGCCTTGAGGGCTCCTTGCCGGGGAAAATTGCCCCGGCGCGCCCCTAGCCGGGCTTGAACTTCTCGTCACGGTAGGCCTGGTAGTTGTGCATCGCGTCGCCCATGTGCCCGAACCCGCCTCTGAAGTCCCAGGCTCTTGCCCAGAGTTCCTGGGCCCTCGGGTCGGACTCGCGCCACGCGGCTTCTTGCTCGCGGATTGCAGCCTCCCTCTCCATGAGCTCGGTTTCGGCCTTTTGGGCCGCTCTCTGCCGCTCCAGGCGGGCCCTCGCATCTCTCCGCTCCGAGATCGCCGATTCCAGGCTCAGTCCTGCGATCGGTCTGTTGGGCTTCAGCCAGGTGGACAGGGTGGCGATGAATCGTTGCTCGGTACCGGCGTTCTCCTGCTGGATCACGTAGCGTCGGTAGGTCTTGGCAAGGAAGCCCTCATCGACCTCCTCGCGAACGAGTGTGTCGCCCCACACCCTCCATGCCTTTTCCTTGGCGCACTGGGATGCCTTGGAACGGGGGACCTTCTCCCAGGCCCTCTCGAACTCATCGCTTGTCTCTGCCAGCCCTCCATCCTCCTTGTCACAAGAAAGTCTTTCTGGCTGGTTGGTTGGATGGTCAGAAGATAATCTCTCTGTAGTCTTTGAGTAGTCTTTGTATATGTCTGGCGAATTTTCGCCATACCTATGACGAAATTCCGACATAGGGGTACCCGGATCAGGACCTTCTCCGTCATAGCTATGACGTTTTTTCGTCATAGGGTCAGGGGCTGGTGCTTGCTCGGGGAAGGTCAGCTCGTAGATGCGTTTGGGCATGATGGCGATGAACATGACGTTTCCCATCATGCCCGCGCCGCTCTCCACGTTTCGGAATATGCGTCTGATCGCCCCCAGTTCCTCGAGCCTTACCACGGCGTCCTTGGCCTGCCGCTTGCTGATGCCGAAATGCTCGGAGAGCTGCTCGTAGCTGCGCTGCAGGTAGTCGGCGGCGAAGCGCTTCTGGTAGGCGACAACGTCGCCCGTGTACTCGTCGCGAACCTCTCTGGGACGGTACCAGTAGAGAACGTCCGAGAGTATGTTTATTGCCACGAGGTCGGCCTTGCCCGACGGCGTCGTTATGGTCTTGTACCAGGTCGCGGGTATGACGTTGCCCGCGACGGCCATGGCTGCCATGGCGTCCACGGCTTCGTTTCCGGTCAGCTTTCTTGGAATCATGCGCTTCTCAGTTCTTGAAGAATCCCTTTGGCACCTTTCGACGCCTCCTTGCCGGCGTCACTAGCTCGGTGCTCACGGGTACCTGCCTCGCGCTTGGCGGAATCAGGGATCCCAGGTCGGAGACCTCGCTCATCTTGAGGTTCTCCTTGCCTTTGGCGGCTGCCATATCCTTGTCGTGCATCTCCGCGAGCAGCTCCTTGATGGCCTGCGACAGCTCGAGCAGCCTCAGGCCGACCTCGCTCGCGTCAGAGAGCCTGCCTAGCTCGTCTGCGATTCTGCACAGCTCGGCGGACATTGTCTTTTGGACCCTGATGGTTGGCCGTACGTGGATGTCCCTGCAGAGCACCCTCGATATCAGATAGTCCTGCTTTGTCATGTCAGAGAAGGCTACGAGCGACTCGATCTCACGGTTCTCGTCGTCGGACACCCTGAATGCGATGGTCTTGTTCCTGAAGCGTCCCTCTCTGTCGTTGTTGGGCAGGGACATGGCTACTCCTCTCCCTGATCGCCCATGAGCGCGTCGAGGACGTCGACCACGTTCTGCTGCTGGCTGGGGAAGAGGTGCGCGTAGTTGTAGGTGATGTGGACGCTCTCGTGGCCAAGGCGGTCCGCGATGGCCAGCGCCGGGAAGCCGAGGTTGATGAGCAGGGAGACATGGCTGTGCCTGAGGTCATGCACCCTGATCTGTTTGACCCCGGCCGCCCGAGATGCCGTCTTCATGGTGTTGGCCAGAGCGCACTTCGTGAACGGGAAGAGCCTGTCGTCCGGTTTCACCATCGTCTCGTAGGCCATGAACTCGCGAAGCTCCTCGATGAGGAACTGCGGAAGCTTCACGTCGCGTACGGACTTGCTCGTCTTCGGAGGGCCGATGACGTCCTCGCCCTTGAGCCTTGCGTAGCTTTTGGTTATGTGGAGGATGCCGTTTTCCAGGTCGATGTCTGCCGGCGTGAGCGCGAGGAGCTCGCCCTCTCGTATTCCGCACCAGTAGAGGATTTCGAACGCGTAGAAGTGCGTCGGCTTGTCGGCCAGCTCCTCGGAGAACCTGAGGTATTCGTCTGTGGTCCAGAAGAGCATCTCGTTGGCCTTCTTCTCGCCGAGCCTGCCGGCCTCGAGCACCGGGTTGGCTCTCAGGCCGTAATGCCTCACGGCATGGTTGAAGATGGCGGATAGCTGATTGTCGACGGTCCTGAGATAGGTCCTGGAGTACGGCGTTCCGTCCTCCTTTGCTCTCTCTAGCAGGGAGTTCTGCCATGCGAGCACGTCCTTCGAGGTGATGGAGGCGAGCCTCTTCTTACCGAAGAAGGGGATCAGCTTGGTCTTGATGAGGTGTTCCTTTTGGTCCCAGGTCGTTACCCTCACTCTCGGCTTGACGTCTCTCGCATACACCTCGAAGAAGGCCTCGAACGTCATGTCGACCGTCTCCCTGACATCTGCCAGGAAGTTCCTTTCCCAGGCGAGCGCCTCGGACTTCGTCTTGAAACCGCGCTTGGTGGTGTTCACGAGCTTGCCGGAGGCGTCCTCGATGTGGAGGGCAACCCTCCAGGTGCCCCTCTCCTTGTCCCTGTGGACGCTCATTTCAGGTCCTCCTCGATCTCCACTTCGGAAAGGAAGCCGAAGAACCTTTGCTCGTAGTAGTGTCGGTTGGTCTTTCCCTTAATGACGAAGCAGCCGTCCTCGGCGAGCTCGCTGTTGAGCTGCCTGATGATGGAATAGGCGTACTGGACGCTCACCCCGAGGTCCTCCGCTATCTCCTTGGCGGTTATGAGTCGCGTGTTTTCCACATGTGCTCCTTTCTCATAACCGATACGTATTTGTATCGGTGTACAATTTATGAGAATAGCGATACAATTTTGTATCGGCAAGGAAATGTTTTGGAATCCATATTTGGTATTACAGCTAGGAGTGGCTAATGGGACTGGCCCAGAACCTCAAGAGAATGAGAGCCGCAAAGGGGCTCCAGCAGTCAGAGCTCGGCGATGCGATTGGCGTCTCTGAGATCACCATCAGGAAGTACGAGGCGGGAGAGCGCTGTCCAAAGCAGCCGGGGATCGAGGCGCTTGCCAACGCGTTGGGGGTTTCTGCGGAGGCTCTCTGCAAGGACGTCGGCTCTACTCCTACCGAGGCCGTACAGGCCCTGTTCGACATCGAGGAGAAGCTTGGTCTGAAACCCATTAAGGTCGACGGCATGGTTGTGCTTGCCATGCCCGCTGATCCGGAGACACCGGAGCAGGAGGCATTTGCCAGGGCCATGCATCACTGGTACAGGAATCGTCGTGATTTCGACGAGGGCGAGCTGACGCCAGACGAGTATTTTGCCTGGAAGGACTCCTTCAAGGCTTAGTCCCAAAGGAACATATGAACCGTGAAAAGGCCTGTTTATCAGGCCTTTTTCTTCGTGACAAAAATGTGACAAAAACTTAGATAGAAGTTCAAAAGCAATGACGATACGTTTCTGTATCCCTCGATAAGCAACATGTGGCTTTGATGTTCAATCAGCAAAACCGCAGGTAAAGATACGAATTTGTATCTATGCTTCATTTTTTCAGTAATGCCTTTTCATTAGCATAACCGCAGGTAAAAAGGTGAAATAGCCTGTAAGCCATTCGTTGTGAAGTCATTTTATGTTGTCACGAATTCACTGATTTGTTTGTAATACCGATACTTTAAAAGAACGTAAAAGCATAAGAAAACGCCCCTTGAACTGGTGTTTTCAAGGGGCGATAAATTGTCATAAACCGATACGATTTTGTATCGCTGATTACTCCCACTCAATCGTGCCAGTCGGCTTCGGGGTGAGGTCGTAGCACACGCGGCAAATGCCGGGGACTTCGGCCAAAATGCGGGCGGTAATCTTCTTCAGCAAAGCCCAGTCAATCTCAACGACATCAGCCGTCATGGCGTCCACCGTGTTGACCGCGCGAATGATGGCCGGCCACTCGTAGGCGCGCTTGTCGTCACGCACGCCCGTGGCACGGAAGTCGGGAACCGCCACGAAGTACTGCCAAATGCTGCCCGCAAGGCCAGCCTCGGCAATTTCCTCACGCAGAATGGCGTCGGCCTCGCGCAGCGCCGCCAAACGATCGCGCGTAATGGCACCCAGGCAACGCACGCCCAAACCCGGGCCGGGGAACGGCTGGCGGTCAACCATGGAAGCCGGCAAGCCCAGCTCGCGACCAACCACGCGCACCTCGTCCTTGAACAGCAGCTTCACCGGCTCAACCAGCTCGAACTGCATGTCGTCGGGCAGACCGCCCACGTTGTGGTGCGCCTTCACGCCGTCAGACTCCAGAATGTCGGGGTAGATGGTGCCCTGCGCCAAGAAGCTCACGCCCTCAAGCTTGCGCGCCTCCTCCTCGAACACGCGAATGAACTCGGCGCCGATAATCTTGCGCTTCGTCTCGGGCTCTTCCACACCCGCCAGCAAATCAAGGAAGCGATCCGTAGCATCCACGTACACCAGGTTCGCATCCAACTCGTCGCCGAACACCTGGCACACCTGCTCGCTCTCGCCCTTGCGCATGAGGCCATGATTCACATGCACGCAGGTAAGCTGCTTGCCGATAGCCTTGATGAGAAGCGCAGCAACAACCGAGCTGTCAACGCCACCAGAAAGAGCCAGCAGAACCTTGCCGTCGCCGACCTGCGCGCGAACAGCTTCCACCTGCTCTTCGATGAACGCCTGAGCGAGCTCGGGCGTAGTAATGCGCACCATATCGTCAGGACGCTTATTGGGATCCATGAGGGCCTCCTCCACAGATTGAGTACAACGGAACAATTATAGCCACATCGCCGCTAGCGTACGCTTTTTTTCGTAAGCGCACCCACTCAATCGGCGAAAAATCCCCTGTTTTAACAGCAGCGAAACACGCGGCCAAGCGCGCGGGAAAACGCAGCCGGACACCCGTCAGACGCTACATCCCCAAAACAAGTTTTACCAGCAAAAGCACGAAAGCCAGCGCGATAAGCGGCTTCATGATGCGCGCGCCGTCCTTGATGACCAGCCCCGCTCCCAGCCATGCTCCAACCATGCCGCACAAGCCTCCCGCCAACCCAAGCGGAACGCACACCTGCCCGTTCACGAGGAACACCACCGTCGCCGCCGTATTCGTCACCAGGTTAACCACCTTGGCATGCGAGCTGGCATACCGCGCGCCCAGCTGAGCCACCAAGCACAGTGCGATCACGTAAAACGTCCCCGCACCCGGCCCGTAAAACCCATCATAGGCGGCAATCACGAAACTGCACGCACACGCCGTCACGTACGTGCGCCGCGTAAGAACCAGCTCCTTCTCCTCGCCGTCGACGAACGAATCCTTCTTGAACACCACGAACGCCACCACGGGAAGCACCAGCACGATGATGTAGTTGAGAATCTCCTCGGAAACCGACAGCGAAAAATGCGATCCCACAAGGGAGCCTGCCACCGCGCAAATCACGGTAGGTACAACCAGTCTCAACTTCAGCAACCCGCTTTTCGCATACCGAAGCGTCGCCACGGAAAGGCCGCAGATCGCCTGCAGCTTGTTGGTGCCAATGGCCATGTGCGGCGGCAAACCCACCAGCAACATGGCAGGCAACGAGACAAGCCCGCCGCCCCCCACCGACGCATTCATAATGCCGACGAGGAAGCAAATCGGGCACACGATCAAAAACGATGTCACCGAAAGTTCCATGCGAAGATGGTAGCGCAAAATCAGCGCCGGCGGCTCGAGGGCCGCCGGCGGAATCGAATTAGTAACGTCTACTCATCGTCTGCTAGTCGCGCGTCAGCTTCCTGCGAATGCGGCGCGGAGCGCTTTCCTTGCCCAAGCGAGCCTCGCGGTCGGCCTGATAGGCCTCGAAGTTGCCCTCGAACCAATGCCAGTTGCCCGGATCCTCCTCGTTGCCTTCCCACGCAAGGATATGCGTGGCAATACGATCGAGGAACATACGGTCGTGGCTCACCACCACAACGCAGCCGCTGAACTCCTCAAGCGCCGCCTCAAGGCTCGAAAGCGTCTCAACATCCAAGTCGTTAGTCGGCTCGTCCAAAAGCAGAAGGTTGCCGCCCTGCTTAAGCGTAAGCGCCAGGTTCAAGCGGTTGCGCTCGCCGCCAGAAAGCACGCCCGCCGGTTTCTGCTGGTCAGAACCCTTGAAGCCGAAGGCGGCCACATAAGCGCGGCTGGGCACCTCGGTCTCGCCCACAATCATGTAGTCAGTTCCGCCGGAAACCACTTCCCACAGGCGCTTGTCAGGGTCAATGCCCTCACGATTCTGGTCAACGTAGGAAATCTTAACGGTCTCTCCCACCTCAAGCGTGCCGCTCGTCATGGGCTCAAGGCCCACGATCGACTTCAGAAGCGTGGTCTTGCCCACGCCGTTCGGGCCGATGATGCCCACGATACCGTTGCGCGGAAGCTCGAACGAAAGATCGGAAATCAGAACGCGGCCGTCATATTCCTTATGAAGGTGCTCGGCCACCAGGACCTTCGAGCCCAAACGCGGGCCAGCGGGAATCTGGATGTCGGCGAAGTCCAGCTTCTTGGCGCGGTTCGCCTCGGCCACCATGCGCTCGTAGTTCTCCAAACGCGCCTTGCTCTTGGCCTGGCGCGCCTTCGGCGAGCTGCGAACCCACTCAAGCTCCTTCTCCATGCGCTTGGCAAGCTTGGCCTGCTGCTGACCCTGCATGGCAATACGCGCAGCTTTCGTCTCCAAGTACGTGGAGTAGTTGCCCTTGTAGGGGAACAGCTGGCCGCGGTCCACCTCGCAAATCCACTCGGCCACGTTGTCCAGGAAGTAGCGGTCATGCGTGACAGCCAGCACGGCACCCGGATACGTGTGCAGGAACTGCTCAAGCCACAAAACCGACTCGGCATCCAAATGGTTGGTCGGCTCGTCCAGAAGCAGCAGGTCAGGCGCCTCAAGCAGCAGGCGGCACAGCGCCACGCGGCGCCTCTCGCCACCGGAAAGCACGCTTACCGGCATGTCGGGGTCGGGGCACTGCAGTGCATCCATAGCCTGCGAAAGCTGGCTGTCCAAGTCCCAACCGTTCGCCGCATCGATCTCGTCCTGAAGACGGCCCATCTCGTCCATGAGCGCGTCGAAGTCAGCATCAGGCTCGCCCATTTCCTCGCCGATCTTGTTGAAACGCTCAACCTTGGCAAGCACATCGGCAAACGCCAGGCGAATGTTCTCGATGACGGTCTTGTCCTCTTCGAGCGGCGGCTCCTGCTGCAGCATGCCCACCGTATAACCCGGGGTCAGGCGCGCCTCGCCGTTGGTGACCTCCTCAATGCCGGCCATAACCTTGAGCAGCGTCGACTTGCCCATGCCGTTCGGGCCCACCACGCCAATCTTGGCGCCTGGGTAGAAGCTCAAGGTCACGTCGTCGAGAATCACCTTGTCGCCATGCGCCTTGCGCGCCTTGTACATCTGGTATACGAATTCAGCCATGAAAGACAACTCCTTCTCGGTATGATAAAATGCAAGTGCACTGGCAAAGCCCAGCAGTTGTGACGCAGGCGGGCGGAGCGGTGCTAGGGAATCGAGGGACTAGTTGCCGCTAGTCCCTTTTTTCTTCCGCTTCCATCCGTTGGTGCTTATGTTCCTGCCATAGCATGAGCGCAAAGCTTGCTATGTTGGCAATGGCCGCCAAGGCAAACAAGATTTCGTTCATAGGCGAACCTCCTTTCGAAAAAGAAGCCCCGCCCGCACGCGGACTTTGCCAGCCCGCCTATTGTCTCATAGAACCGCACCCTTATTGCGCAAGACGCTCCCATTCGACGCCGCGCGCACCCAAAGACACGAAGCGGCAAGCCTCATACCCCAAGCAAGCGTTCATCGCCTGTTCGAACGAATCGGCCTCATCCCGAGGCACGAACGCAAGCACGCTCCCGCCGAATCCGCCGCCATGAATGCGCCACGCCCCGCGCTTTCCCAAAAGCTGCGCGCACAGCGCCAGAATCACCATTGCCGGCTGATACCATCCGGTGCCGTCAGCCCGCGGGGAAACGTTGGCCAAATACTGCGCCGACGAAGCACCCGAAAGGCGTGCCTGAGCCAAAAAGCCCTCGAAATCGCCCTTCTCCAAGCAGTCGCACTGCCAACCCACGCGCCTTGTCTCTGCGAAGAAGTGCAGCGCGCGCAGGGCCACCGCATCGCCCACCTCTGCACGCACCTCATCCAAACGCGCCAAAAGGTCCTCGAACCCAACCTCACCCAAACGCTCGCAGCCAAACAGCCTCGCCACCGCGAACATATCGCCGGGCACGGCGTCGTATTCATCGTTGTAGAGCGAATGGTCGCACCGGCTGTCAATCAGGCAGGGCACGTAGTCGCAGGCGTCCACGTCAAAGGCAATCTGCCTCACATCGGGTACCGCGGGTGCAAAATCCATGGACACCACGCCGCCCACCGCACTCGTAATCTGATCCTGAGCCCCGCTCATCTTTCCGAAATAGGACCGCTCCGCCTCCATACCCTCAAGGGCAAGGGCTACGCGATCCACTTCGCCTGCGGAGCACCCGAACAAGCCCTCCACGCATGCGCCCATAAGCATCTCAAAAGCTGCGGAAGAAGAAACCCCGAATCCGACGGGAATACTAGACGTCGTCACCACGTCGAAGCCCCGCACGTTTCCACCACGCCTCGCAAACAGCGCCGCCATTCCGCGCGCAATGGCAACGGAGCACCCGCGCTCCTCTGGCACGGGCCGCGTCCACGCCTCATCCGACAAGGAAATGCACGCATCGCCGAAGCCCTCCATGCACAGGCGAATCTCGTTCCGCCCGTTTTCCGCGCACAGAGCCCAAGCACGGTGCCCGATAGCCGTCGAAACGACGCGCCCTCCCTGATGGTCGGTGTGGTTTCCCGCCAGCTCCAAGCGCCCGGGCGCGCTGGCAAGCACAAACGGCCCCGCTGGCTCGCCGAACGCGCCCGAGAAGCGCTCCTTAAGCTCCGCGCACCTCATGTCCCTGATCATCAAAGCCCCTCCCCCGTCAGCTTGATCACGCGCCTATCGGCCGTCAGCAGGCCGTTCACTTCCTCTTCGACATCAGAAAGCTGCGTATACACAAGGCAGCTCAAACCCTCTTCCCAAAGCTCTTCGGCACGGGCCAAATTCGCACGCACACCCGCCTGCCACTGGCCTAAGTCATCAAAGCCCGCATAACCGTACGATCCCTCGTACATGCAATGCCCCAGCACCGCATAGGTAAGACCGCCGAATTCAGAGAGGGAAAACGCGCGCGTTCCCGATCGATTGACGGCATCGCGCACTTCTTCGACCTTCGCATGATCGGGCCAAACCACCAAGTCGCGGAAGTAGTTGTGAACGCTTAGGAAATCACCGCAGCTCTGATCGTACCAGCCGCTCACAGCGTCAATGGGCCTCGCGTCCACCGACCGCACAAGCGCCGTCATGCGGCGCGCCTCGAACTGGCCCCACGCCTCGTTGAACAGCGTCCAGCCCGCCACGCAGGGATGATTGCGCAGATGCTCCACCGTGCCCAGGCACGTCTGCTCCCACTCGCGGCGATACGCCGCATCCCCCGCCGCCAATTTGGCGTACTGCTTGGGCGTCGCGTCATCAAAATGACTCCAAGACCAGCGCAGCGCCGTTGGCTTGTAGCTCGTTTGCCAAGCCCCGTAAGCCCCGCCGCCGCTCACCATGTCCTGCCACACCAGCATGCCCAGCCTGTCGCAATGGTAGTACCAACGCTCGGACTCCACCTTGATGTGCTTGCGCATCACGTTGAACCCCAACGCCTTCGTCGTTTCGATGTCGAAGACCAGCGCATCATCGGCCGGCGCCGTCATCAGCCCATCCGACCAATACCCCTGATCAAGAATGCCCTTGAGCAGCAGCGGCCGACCATTCAGGCAAAAGCGCTTGATACCGCGCTCGTCCTCGTCCATGCCAATGCTGCGAAAGCCGCAGTAGCTTTCCACTACGTCGCTGCCATACGTCAGCCTCAGCTTATACAGATACGGGTCGTCAACGTCCCACACGTGAACATCGGGAACGTAGAGGAAAGCGGTTCGCGTCGCCAGTTCCCCCTCATCGCCTCCTACGCGATCTACAGGCTCTATCAGCGCCGATCCGTACTCGAAAGCCACGTCACAGCCCGTTTCATCGACAAGATACACCCCGAAAGGTTGGGAACCGTCATCGGACACGTCCATGCTTCCCTGCAGGTTTCCATGCATGTCGGCATCAATGCGCACAGCGCGAATATGCGCCTCGGGCACCACCTCATACCAAACCGTTTGCCAAATGCCCGCCTGCGCCTCGTACCAAATGCCCGTACCGCCAAGCTTCTGCTTACCCCTTAGCTGCGTGCCGACATCACTTGGGTCGAACACGCACAGGGCTATTTCGAAATCAGAGGCAGCCGCGTCCTCGTCTCGAGCCAATGCTTTAGCGGGCAAGCCCTTCGCAAGCGCCTCGGTTATGTCGAAGGAAAACGGCAGGTACCCGCCCACGTGCTCGCCTACGCGAACGCCGTTCACATAGCAGGCACACGCCCAGTCAACCGCCTGAAAATGCAGCACACAGCGCTCCCCCGCCTGAAGCTTCGGCGCCTCGAACACGCATCGGTACCACAGAAGGTCGTCGGGCATAACCTGCCTTTCCACGCCCGAAAGCAAGGTTTTGGGTGTGAACGGAACCAAGATGCGCCCCTCGAAATCATCCGGAGCCTCCGCCGCGCGCCATTCGGAGCGAGCATCGCCCGACCGAACGATGGCATATTCCCACAAGCCATTGAGAACCTTGTAGCGTTCGCGTGCAAACTGCGGACGCGGATGCTCCTGGAGCACCCAGCCAGGGCTGAGGCTTTCGCCCCACGGCGTCAGCAGCGCCTTCGCAGCACCCTTCTCATGTTCCTTCGGCGCACTCGAAAGCGCCCGTTTGACATCCAGCACGGCCACCACCTTTTTCAGATATCTTTGCCTGCCCCCATTGTACGAAAAAGCCCGCCGCATACGCGACGGGCTGTGCGAATTCGGTTCAGCGCCGTGCCAGGCGCTGGCATTCCGGGTCAACGACGCGCTAACCCAAAAGCGCCAGCACCTCCTGGATGCCCTTCTTTCCAAAGCTCACCTTCTCCCCATCGTTGACGATAAGGCACGGAACGCTCATCACGTTATAACGATCCTTCAGCTCGGGGAAATGCGCTACGTCGTACACATGGGCGCTTACCTGCGAATTCAGCGCCGCAACGCGTTGAGCTGCCATCACAGTCTCAGGGCACATCGTGCACGAAAGGGAAACCAACACCTGCATCTTGACCGGCTTTTCAAGGCCACGCGCCTGCCCCTTGACGGCTTCATCCAAAGGCTGGCCAGGACCAGCTGCGTTGTAAAGACCCAGCACAAACGAGGTGAACTCATGGCCTCCGGGAACGCCGTGGAAGGCAAGGCCCGTGAAACTTCCGTCAGCTAGGCACACGTTCGCGCACGGCGCGTCTGCTCCTTCGCCCGCCAAGGCAAGTTCCTCGCCCGTCATGACCTCGACGCTTACCTTGTCGGTCAATTCGGCGATCCCCTCCATGTACGCACGAAGCTCGGCCGAAACGGGACGGTCGTCCAAAGCGAGCTTGATGACCACCGGGGCAGCCATACGCTCAAACACAACTTTAAGCTGCGCTACAACGTCGGCGTCGAAAAGGGCGGATTGGCCCGCAGCAGAAGAAACTGCCTTCGCCGAAGAAGCCTCCGAGACCCCCGCCGCATGATCGGCCGCCTGCTTTTTCCCAGGCCTTTCGGGAACGATTCCCGTCTTGGCCTGCATGGCCGCCAAATGCCGCTCCATCTCGGTTGCAGCCGAAGCAGCCTCACCCGTAGCCGTCACCACTTGTCGCAGGTTCTTCACGCACACGTCGCCCGCCGCGTATATGCCTTCGCGCGACGTACGCTGACGCTCGTCGGTCACCACGTTGCCGCCCTCGGTAAGGTCCACCAAGCCCCGCACCATGTCGGTTTTCGGAGCATACCCCGCCAGGACGAACACGCCGAACGTATCGCCCTCGGGCGCATGATGCTCGCTCACCTCACCCGTAATCTTGTTCCGATAGCGAATCACGCGAGGAACCGCATCTCCCGCAACCTCTTCGACCACCGTGTTCGTGTGAATGAAAATCCTCTCGTGGGCACGTGCCTCCTCGGTTGCCGCCGAGGCGCAGCTGAAGTCATCGCCGCGTATGAGGATATGCACTGAGCGCGCGTACTTGGTCAAAAACACGCTTTCCTCGGCTGCCGCATAACCGCCGCCAACCACAAACACGTCTTTGCCTTCGAAGAACTCGCCGTCGCATGTTGCGCAATAGGCAACGCCGTGACCGCGGAATTCCTCTTCGCCCGCAAACCCAGCCTGCCTGGGAGACGCCCCCAAGGCCAGCAATACGCCGAAGCAGCGCAAATCGCCGCGCGTCGTATGCACCACCTTGACGTCGCCCTCATCTTCAATGCCCAAAGCCTCGGCCATCAGGAACTCGGCACCAAAATTCTCCGCCTGCCTGCGCATGGTCTCGGAAAGGACCGCACCGCTCACGCGCTCGACGCCCGGATAGTTCACCACCTCGTGCGTAAGCGCAATTTGGCCTCCGAAGCGCTCCTTCTCAATCACGATAACGCGATACCGAGCGCGCGCCAAATACAAAGCCGCCGTCAAACCAGCGGGGCCACCGCCCACAATTACGGCATCGTACATGTTCGTCTTGTCCATTCTTCCCACTCCTCATATGAAAACGTGCCACTTCGCACTCGAGCGCAAAAGTGGCACATTCGTGTCTACAGCTTATGTCGAGCGCGTCCTACAGCATGCCCACCAAGTCAAGGCTCGGCTTCAAGGTCTCGGCACCGGGCTGCCACTTTGCGGGGCAAACCTCGTCACCGTGCTCGGCTACGAACTGGCATGCGCGCACCAGACGGAGCAGCTCCTCGGCATTTCGGCCGATTCCGCCGCCGTTGACCTGATACGTCATGATCTTGCCCTCGGGGTTCACGATGAACGTCCCACGCTCGGCCATGCCGTCCGCCTCGATAAGCACCTCGAAATCACGCGAAAGGGCATGCGTGGGGTCGGCCAGCATCGGGTACTCGATCTTCTTGATCTTCTCGGAAGCGTCGTGCCATGCTTTGTGGACGAAGTGCGAGTCGGTGGAAACCGAGTACACCTCGCACCCTGCAGCCTTGAACTCGCCGTACAGGTTTGCCATGTCCTCGAGCTCGGTCGGGCACACGAAGGTGAAATCGGCGGGATAGAAGAAGAAAATGCTCCACTTACCCAGCGTGTCGGCCTTGGTCACCGTCTTGAACTCGCCATTCTGAAAAGACTGAACGGAAAAGTCGGCAATTTCCTTATTGATGAGAGACATGAGGTCCTCCTTCGAGGTGATTCAAATTTCGTTTCCTGCTGAAGCCAGTATAGAGGACTTTCCCGATAATTGATACTGCTTTAGTAACATTTTTTTAGAAAATTGCTACTATTTTTGTAACTATTAATGTAATGCCTGATGGGAGGCGGATTCTATATAAAGCGCGCCGCGCTAATCCCCGCCGTTCGCTCTCTTGTCGTTGCCGCTGGCGTCGCTTCTGAATTGTCGGGCATAGTCAACTTCGGCTCTCGTCTTCCAACCAAAGCGTACGCTGCCGTAGCGCAAAGCCAAGACCGTTGCCACGCACAACGTCCCCGCAATCACCACCGGGCAGCCAAACGCCGCAAGAAGCACGTACACAACCGCACCGCCCAAACCGGCTATGGCATAAAAGTTGCTTTGCTTGAAGATTGCCGGCGTTTCGCCCGTAAACACATCGCGCAACGCGCCGCCACCAACCGCCGTCACCGCACCGTACATGACAGACAAAATGATGCCCTCTCCGCAGGCAAAAGCCTTGCTTGCGCCAGCCAGCGCAAAGAGCGCCACCGAGAGCGTATCCAGCAGGAAAAATCCCTTGCCCGAGCTGCCAAACGGCCCCGTCCCCGCAAAAAACCCGCGAAAGTAAAACACGAACGCGCAGATGCCCGTGCATATCAGCACGAGCTCTGGATGCTGGGTGAAGTAGATCCCCTCATCATGCATGAGAAGATCCCTGACGATGCCGCCGCCAAACCCCGTGAGCAGACCCGCCACCACAGTGCCCACGATATCAAGCTTCCGCTCGCAGGCAACCAACGCGCCCGCCACCACGCCTACGATAATGGCGAAATAGTCAATCGCCATGGGGACGGCCAGCGTTTTCCCGTCCGAGAGAATCAAGCCAAGGACAGCCGTAAAATCCACATCGGTCTCCATTCAGCGGCTTCGTTGTTATCGCCAATGAAAGCCCGGCAACCCCTAGGGCAATGCGGGCACAATTCCAACCTCGCGCAGGTAAGAGCCCGATTCGTCCTTCTCCAAAACGCAAATGCTCTCCATTGGAACGACGTCAACGCCCTTAAGCTGGCTCGCAAAAGACAGAGGGAACGAAAGCGATCCCTCGTTGCCGTTCTCGAGGAAATTGCGGCATCCGCAAGCTTCCAAAACACGACGGGCAAGAGCCCTGTCCTCCCCGAACACCTTCGCCGTCTTCAAGAAGAAGTCGCCTTCATCAAAGCTGAAGCACGGATGTATGCGCGCACCGCGTTCGTTCATCTGGCGCATCTCGCTTCGATGCTTGTTGTCAAGCGAGCAATAGTGCATGCCGTAATCCAGACCTTCGTCCATGCCCCACAGCATGAGCTCCAGAATGAGCTCTTCGCTTCCGGCGATAGGCAGGCCGCCCGAATAGCCGTAGTCGTACATCACGTCAAACGGAGGGTTGCGCACCACAAGCCCACGCTTGTCGAATTCCTCCCAATTGCAGAACGGGAAGCAGAACTCCAGCATGTTGATACCGTCGATGCCGATCTCATTGAAACGGCGCATGAGCTCGCGCATGCGCTCGCCCGTGCCGGGGATGACAGGCATTTCCACCATCACATCAGGAATGTAGCGCTTCGCAAGCGCCATGGCTTCAAGCACGCGCTCCTGCAGATCCTCGGGGTCAAAGTCCTTGACGCTAAAGCGAATCTCCTGCAACCCTGCGTCGCGCAGGCGCGCCGCGCCTTCCTCAGTCAGCAAGTCTCCTGACGTATACATGCGCATATGCGCGCCGGGAAACGCTTCCTGCGCACGCTCGAGAAACCTCACGGAGTCATCGAGGTTGAGCAGCGGTTCGCCTCCCGTCAGGCCGATACAAGCAAGCTTGCCCTGGTTTTCTCGCGCCGAACGCTCAAGCCCCTCTTCCCACGGACAGCCCTCGCGGAAGAACTTCTCATAATCGGCCTGGTTATGATTGAAGCAGAAGTAGCAATCACGATGGCATTTGAACGTAGTCGAAAAAGTCTCGGAACCGCCGCTGCCCGTGCACTCGACGCAGGCCTTCGACTGCCAGCCCACCACGATGCTCGCACCGGCGTTCTTAAACTGCGCTCCGCGTTCGGCAAGCTGGGAGCGCAGGCCCGCAATACGATTATCGGCCTCGTGAGGCTCGGAAAACTTCAGGCCCTTTTCCTTGAGGGCTTTCACGTAGTCATTTTCAACAGCCGCATACTTTGCCAACGCGGCCTCAAGCTGTTCATTGCGCATAGCGAAGATCACATTCCCCTAAACTCTCTCGCCAAACAGCTTTCCATTATACCGAAGGGCGCGGCGAAAGAAGTTGTGTTCAAAAACGCCGTCCTTGTAGGCGGCTAGGGTGCCTTATGTTCAAAATCGGCCTCCTTGTAGACGGGTACGGTGAACGTTATTACGCAAATAGCAACTAATTGTGGAATAACATAGCTTTCAACCGGTCAAATTGGTCGCTATCTCGCGAGTGAGGGCCACGTTATGCCTACAAGGATGCGGTTTTTGAACACGAAGGCCCTCCTCATGTCTACAAGGAGGGCCTTTTTGAACGCAACAAAATCGAACTGTCCGCACGGACGGCTTTTTGAACTCAGCTCGCGAAGGAAGCGCACGAGCCGCACGAGGCTACTCTTCCGCCGCATCCTTTAGCTGTGCGAGGAGCAGGTTAAGCTGCTCGTACAGCAATGCGCCATCAACTTCGCACTTAATGCACGCACCCACCTTCGCAGGAACTTCGATCGCACGATCACGCAGCGCCAGGCCTGCATCGGTCAGCGTCACCTGAAGCTTGCGCTCATCCTCCGCACAGCGCCTGCGCTCAACGTAGCCCTTCGCCTCGAGCTTTTTCAGCAAAGGCGTAAGCGTTCCGGAATCTAGGTACAAGCGCTCGCCCAGCTCGCGCACGCTCACCTGGCGCTCTTCCCACAGGACCATCATGGCAATGTACTGCGTATAGGTCAAACCAAGCTCATCCAAATAGGGCGTGTACTTACGCACAACCTCCTTGGCGCATGCGTACAGGGGAAAGCACAGCTGGTTTTCCAGCTTGAGAACATCGTACTTAGAATCCATAACAGTAAGCTCCGCTTCATCATGTAAACAACCGAGTTGCATGCTTTCGTTAACGCGTCATACTACCATAAAGGTTTATACCACAAACCATAATCATTTGTTTGATTTATGATGTTTGGGCAAGTTTAGACATACGGCACATACTTTATACAGACAAGGCGCAACGCCTAACGTCAGAAAACAAAAGCAGGTTCACCGCAATTCAGTATGCCTTGGCGACGCGCGCCTCAATGGCAGGGCGCACCATCCCATCGCATGATGCCCCTTGCGCTATAATACCGTGATGCGAGATAACCGCACATTAGGGGAACATATGAAGAACAACGCTATGTACATTCCTGTCGATGCTTTGAAGAATCGACAGGATTTCGATATCTGGTATCGCGACGGAGACCTCGCCTTCAGCTTCAAGGGCAAGTGGGAAAAGGAATCCGACAAGGTCACCATCTGGAATCGCCACGGAGCCGAATGCGGCAGCATCCGCCTTGAGCCCGCAGGAAAGTGCATGTACTACGTGAAGCTCGAACGCTGGGAATACGAACTTCACACCTACATCATCTTCGAGGACTACTACTTCAAGGGCATGCTGTGGGACATCAAGGGTAGCCCCAGCAACCCGCCCTTCGACATCTACAGCGAGCGCAGCGAAAAGAACGAGGTGCACGTAAGCCGCACCAAGTTCAAGGGCCATGGAGAATGTCTCGAGGTGCGCGTGCGCGACGTCACGTTCCTGCGCATTGCCGCTGCCTGCGTGGTGGCCATGATGATGAAGGAAGAGTTCAAGGGCTTAAGCGAAGGCATCGAGACGCCCAATCTTTCCCGCGCTGACAAGATCAAGCGCTTCTTCAAGAAGTCTAAGCAGCTCACCTACGAGCAGGTCCTTGCCGGCGAACGCTACGTGTAGCGCCTCGACGAACTAGCGAATGGATCGCCGAGTCTGAATGGGTTCGCAGAGCCCGGCTGGGTTGCCCAAATGGGTCATCGAGCCCAGCCGACTGGCCCCCATCGAACCCCATTAGGCAAACACCCGAATACACGCAGAAACCCCGCTTCGGCGGGGTTTTTCTTTGCCTGGAAACGCGAAGAGGCCCCGGGGGGAGCCGGGGCCTCTAGGTGGGCAAACGATCAAACTTCGAATCGTTCAAGTTTCGATCGATTACGTCGATCAGGCGGGTGATTCAACTCACATCAAGCGAAGCACCGAGTCATTCTGCAATGCTTGCGCGTCGTTACTTCTTCTGAGCCAGGGCAACCGGAGCGCCGAAGACGAAGAAGTGGACGAACGGGAGCAGCAGGCCGGTGGCCATCATCGGCAGAGCGTAGGCGGTCTTGTTGAAGCCGTCGATGACGAGCGGGCAGACGA
>JAFSHA010000168.1 GCA_017440565.1 Eggerthellaceae bacterium
GCGAAGGACACGTGGGTCAAGCCCTTCTTCAGGCGCTATTGGCGCGTTCTGGCGTTGGCCCTGCTGCTGGGCTTGGTGGCGGCCGCCTTTGCCGGTGCGCTCATGTTCACGTCGGGATACATGATCTCGTTGGCGGCTACGCTGCCTTTCACGGTGCTGGCCGTGCATGTGCCGTCGCTATACGTGCGCATTTTCGGCGTGGGCAAGCCGGCCTTGGGCTATCTTGAGCGTCTGACCAGCCACGACTGGGCGCTGCGCATGACCAGCGAGCTGCGTCGCCGACTGTACCGCGACGTTGAGTCCGCAAGTGTGGGCGTGCGCGCCACGCGACGTGCGGGCGAGATGCTGGGGCTTTTGGCCGAGGATATCGAGCATGTGCAGAACTTGTACCTGCGCACGGTGTTCCCGCTGGTCATCGCTTGGGCCCTGTACGTGCTGGCCATCATTGCGCTGGGCGTGTTCGACGTGGCGGCGGCGCTTGCCCTTGCGCTTTGCCTAGGCGTGGTCGTGCTCGTGTTGCCGGTGGTCTCGCTGCTTGCGAACGGCGCGCGCCTTGAGAAGGCGAAGGCCGTGAAGGCGTCGCTGTACGCCGAGCTAACCGACAACGTGCTGGGCGTTGCCGACTGGGTTTACGCGGGCCGCGGGGACGAGTACCTGGAGCGGCATCGCGCTTTGCAGCGTGAGGCTGATGCGGTTGACGCGGCGGTGGGACGCTTCGGGCGCTGGCGCGATGTGGCCGCGCAGGTTTCTTTCGCGGCGGCGGCCGTGGTGCTGCTTGTGTGGGCGGGCGCGGAGTTTTCGCCGAGCAACCCGGCAGTCGCCGGCGCATCGGGCGCGCTTGCGGCCATGACGCCCGAGAATGCCGTCGTACATGCGGGCAACTGGATAGCCGCATTCGTGCTGTGCCTCTTCCCGCTCATCGAGTACTTCCTGCCCGCTAGCGAGGCGGCTATGGGCTTGGTGACCTACGGCGATTCGATCGAGCGCATGAACGCCCTTTCCCTTGCGGGTACCAACGGGGCTGCGGGCGCGCGGTCCAGAGACGAGCGCATGACCGTTGAGTCCGGCCAAGATTGCTCTTGCAAGGAGGACGTGGCGGACGGGCATGCGCTTTCCTCGACAGCCGTGGCTTTCGACGGCGTGGCTTTTGCGTACCCCGGTAGCGGCCATTCGGTCATCTCTGGTCTTGATTTGTGTATTCCCGCAGGTCAGAAGCTTGCCGTGCTGGGTCGAAGCGGGGCGGGCAAGTCGACCTTGGCGTCGCTTCTGCATGGTGATTTCGCGGCAAGCGAAGGGCGCGTGACCGTGATGGGCCGCGACGCTTCGGCGCTTGGCGACGATGCTGCTCTGCTTATTGGCGTGATCGGGCAAAGCCCGCACCTGTTTAACTGGACGCTGCGCGAGAACCTTGCCATCGCGAAGCCGGCCGCGACCGACGCCGAGCTGGCTGCCGTGTTGGAGAAGGTGGGCCTTGGAGACTTGCTGGCCCGTCTTCCGCAGGGCCTTGACACCATGGTTGACGAACGGGGTCGGCGTTTCTCGGGCGGCGAGCGCCATCGCATCGCGCTTGCTCGCGTCCTTCTGGCCGATACGCCCGTCGTGGTGCTTGACGAGCCCTTCGCCGGCCTTGACCCGGTGACCGAGCAGGCGCTTCTCGATACCATCTTCGACGTGCTTGCCGAGCGCACCGTGATCATGATCACGCATCACCTTCAGGGCGTTTTCTCGTGCGATCGCGTGGTTTTCGTTGAAGGTGGACGCATTGCCCTTGACGGTGCGCCCGTAAGGCTTGCGCGCGAGAGCGCACGCTTCCGCGGCCTACTTGCGGCCGATGCGGGCCGCTAATTCGACCGCGCCTCCGGGCTGCCGCCGCCTGCGTGCGAAGTTGTGTGCAAAAACCTCAACGATTGGACGTTTTTCGCCTCGCCGGGAGGGCTTTTCGCTGGATTATGCGGCTTAGGCGGGGCTCGATGCAATACCTGCATCGAATAATCGCAGGTCACGGGAGCATAGCCTTGCATGGCGCTTCCGATTCCGCCTGCGGAAGTGTCCAATCGTTGGGATTTTTGCACACAACTTGGCCGCGGGGCTGGCAAACTAGGCTTGCCAGCCTATTTCTGGCTTCACGGCAAATATTTGCTACTAAATCAATAACGTCTCTAGCGTTCTCGTTTAAATGTTGCTAGAATGGTAACAATTAAGCGCGAGGACGACTCGCGCGAAGCGCGGGGGAGGCCCGCGCGTAAGCTGTGAGGGTTTTGGCGGTAGCGGCAACGTTTGATGCAGCGAAGGGAACGGCCCGCACCCGCCAAAGCCCTCCCTCAAGACAAGAAGGGGGTGCGTAATGGAGGCTTTGTTCGACGTCACGTTACTGTCGAGGCTCCAATTCGCCTTTACCGCGATGTTCCATTACTTCTTCGTCCCGCTTTCCATCGGCCTGGGTCTTATCCTGGCCATCTTCGAGACGAAGGCATACCGTTCGCGCAAGCCCGAGGACGCGGCTGCAGCGAAGTTCTGGGTGAAGATCTTCACCGCGACGTTTGCCGTTGGCGTGGCAACCGGCATCACCATGGAGTTCTCGTTCGGCACCAACTGGGCCGACTACGCGCGCTTCGTGGGCGATATCTTCGGTGCTCCGCTGGCCGCCGAGGCGCTGTTCGCGTTCTTCCTCGAGTCGGTCTTCCTGGGCGTGCTCGTGTTCGGGCGCAACAAGGTATCGCCGAAGTTCTACATGATTTCGGCGTGGCTCGTGTTCGCGGGCTCGTGCCTTTCGGCGCTGTGGATCCTCATCGCCAACTCGTGGATGCAGACTCCGGCGGGCGCGGAACTGGCCGTTGACGGCAGCAAGGCTGTCATCACCGACTTCTTCGCTGCTGCGTTCAATCCCACCACCATCCCGCGTTACGGCCACACCGTGACGGCGGTTTTGACCATGGGCTCTTTCACCTGCATGGCCGTTGGCGCGTTCTACCTCATGAAGGGTCGCTACCTCGAGTTCGCCAAGAAGGCCGTGAAGGTGGGCGCTGCAGCCGGTCTGGCCAGCACGCTGGTGCTGCTGGTGTTCGCGCACTCTTCCGCGGTTGTCGTTTCCGAGGAGCAGCCCACCAAGCTCGCCATGATGGAGGGCATGTACGAGTCCGAGGCTCCGCCGCTGTACCTGTTCGGCTGGGTTGACGAGGAGAACCAAGAGGTTATCACGCCGTTTGCCATCCCCGGTGGCACGAGCTTCCTGGCAACCGGCACCTTCGACACCGAGTTCCCCGGCCTGAACGAGCTTGCCGAGACCGAGAAGTACGGCGACATGGTGGTCGAGGACCTGCCCGTGAACTTCGTCTTCCAAAGCTACCACCTGATGGTTGCCATGTTCGGGCTGATCGTGGTGGTGCTGGCGCTGGCGTTCCTCGCCCTGCGCAAGGAGCGCGTCGCAAACAACAAGTGGGTTCAGCGCCTGCTTGTCGTAAGCCCGGCGTTCCCGTTCGTGGCTATCCAGGCCGGCTGGCTGACAGCCGAGATGGGTCGCCAGCCGTGGGTCGTGTATCCGTCGACCACCGGTCCCGACGGCGTGAGCCTGCTTACCACGCAGGGCGTGTCGACGTCGGTTACGGGCGTTGAGGTGGCCATCACGCTGGCTCTGTTCGCCCTCGTGTATCTGCTTCTGTTCGTGGCGTGGATTCGCTTGGTGACGGGCTTCATCAAGAAGGGCCCCGAGGTCGAGGCCATCGAGGGTTCCGCCTCCGAAAGCGCCGCTTCTGCGGGTGTGTTCACCACGGGTTTTGGCGCGGGCGCAGCCTCTTCGGATGAGGCGCAGGTTTTGGGCCAGAAGGCAAGCGACCCCGTTTTGGCGGGTGCTGGGAAAGGCGGTGAGTAACCGTGGATGCGACTATCTTCCAAGTGCTTTGGTACTTCCTGATCTTCGTTCTGATTGCCGGCTACTTCGTGCTCGACGGCTTTGACCTGGGTGCGGGCGTACTTTACCCGGTGCTGGCGAAAAACGAGTCTGAGCGTTCGGTGATTCGCCGGTCGATCGGGCCGGTCTGGGACGGCAACGAGGTGTGGCTGCTCACGGCTGGCGGCGCTCTGTTCGCGGCGTTCGCGCCTGCGTATGCCACCACGTTCTCGGGCTTCTACCTAGCGGTCATGCTGGTGTTGTTCGGGCTTATCGTGCGCGCGGTTTCGCTTGAGTTCCGCGCTCATGATCCGGCGTGGGCGCGCCTGTGGGACGTCTGCTTTACCGTGGGCTCCCTTTTGCCGGCGCTTCTTCTGGGCGTGGCCGTGGGCAACATCTTCGCGGGCATTCCCATGGACGCGGCGGGCAATTACGCGGGTGTGCCGCTTCTGGGCCTCATCACGCCCTTCACGCTGCTGACCGGCGTGCTCGGCCTCGTGATGTTCCTGGCTGCCGGCGCTTCGTGGATCGCGCTCAAGGCGCCGAAGCCCTCGGCTTTGCAGGAGCGCGCGGCGAAGCTGCGCATGCCCCTGCAGGTGGCCGCGCTGGTGCTGTTCGCCGTGGTGACCGCGTATGTGTTCCTCGTGCTTAAGCCCGAGATGGCTGCGGCACTGGGCGCGGTGCGCGTGGTGTTTGCGGTGGCGTTCGTGGTTGCCGTGGCAGCTGCCCTGTTCTTCGGCGTGAAGAAGGGCTGCGACCTGGGCTCCTTCATCGCGCAGAGCGCAGCGGCGGTTTGCCTGGTGGCGCTTCTGGCTACCTCGATGTTCCCGAACCTCGTGGCTGCCTCGGCGGCAAGCGCGGGTCCGGCCATCACGCTCATGAGCGCGGCGGCGGGCGAGACCACCCTTCTGTGGATGACCATCTTCACCGTGATCGGCTTGCCCCTCGTGCTGCTCTACCACGTCATCATTTACCGTACGTTCCGCGGTCGCGTGGAGGCTTAAGGCTTAAGGCCGGCGCTTTCTAACAACGACATTCCCTTCCTGCGAGGAGCCCTCCCATTTCGGGAGGGCTCCGTTTATGCGCGGGGCGGAAGGGGCGGGTAGGGATTCGATCCTATTCCCACAAGTCGATTTCTCCTGAGAGGAAGCTTTCAAGGGTGCAATCTGATGAGCCGATGACAAGGGGGCGGGCGGAAGGATTCTCTACGATGAAGCGAGTCAGGCCCTTCGTGGACTTCACCCGTCCGCTCTTCACTTCGATGGCGATGATGTCATCTTCGGAGGCAATGACGAAGTCGACTTCGTCGGCACCGTCGCGCCACCAATAAACTTGAAATCCCTCTATATGCGAGCGGTTTATCAAATAAGCTCCAACTGCGCTTTCCACCAGGCGACCTCGCAGATCGGGCTCCTCCAGAAGCTTGCGGCGTCTTCGTCCATATGATGCGGTCATCAGGGCGGTGTTGTGCACCAAAAGTCGGGGTGAGCTGGCTTTTTCACGCAGCATTTTCGGGTCGTATTTCGGCAGCCCGCATAAGATACCCGCTGCATCAAGCAGATGAAGATAATGCGCAATAGTGGCCGCGTTACCCCGGTCATCCAGTTGGCCTAGCAGCTTGCGATAAGAGATTTCCTGACCCGAATAGGGTGCGCCGATCTCGAACAGACGGCGCATGAGTTCGGGCTTGCGCACGTCCCCGAGCAAAAGCGCGTCGTTTGCGATGCTGGGCTCTATTATTGACGTGCGCATGTACCTCAACCAGCGAGCATCGTCTTCACGCAGCGGCATCGCTCCCGGATAACCTCCGTAGAACAGGAAGTCTTCCAAGGAGCAGTCGAACGCTTGGTGACATTCCTCATACGACCAGTGCGTGCTGTGGATGAGCTCGAAACGGCCGGCCAAAGACTCGTTCAAGCCCTCTTGAATGAGCGTGGCAGACGAGCCCGTGAGCAGGACCTTCAGTCGGATGCCGCCCCGAGAGTCTTCGTCCCACAGCGTTTTCACCACGGCCGACCAATTGGGCACGTACTGCACCTCGTCGATGACAAGCAGGGCTTCCGCGGCAGGCTCCTTGCAGAGCTGTCGCGCGCGATACCATTGCGCCCGCAGCCAATCGGCATCCGACTCGCCTTTCGTCGCCTCCGAGAAAACATGCTTATGCGCATACGATTCAAGGGCTTGGGTAACAGCGGTCGTCTTGCCCGTTTGCCGCGGCCCGATGACTATCTGGATAAAGCGCCTCGGTTCGTTAATTCTGCTGGCAATTTCATCCACTATTAAGCGTTTGTACTGCATATATGTCTTTCCTATCTCACAAATTTTGTTAATTATCTCACAAAATTTGTGAGATAGGAAGAATGGAGAGGCGGGTAGACCACCCTGTTTCGCGCCCCCGGGGCGTTCCCAGCCGTTCATCTCGGACATTGGGGTGTGAACTGCAACCAGTAACGATTGGCGCACTCCAGAACTAACATTTTCCTTGCGCGCAAGGAATGACGCCTTTATACTTTAACAGTTTGAAACCATTGCGCGGAATGGCCGCGCGAGACCGAAAGGAATAACCGTGGCTATCTCCACCGCAGATTTCAAGAACGGCATGTGCATCGAGTACAACGGCAAGCTGTGCGTCATCGTTGAGTTCCAGCATGTGAAGCCGGGCAAGGGCGGTGCCTTCGTGCGCACCAAGCTTCGCGACATCAAGACCGGCCGTGTGGTCGACTACACCTTCAACGCCGGCACCAAGTTCGATCAGGTTCGCCTCGAGACCAAGAAGATGCAGTACCTGTACAACGACGGCGTCGACTACAACTTCATGGACAACAACACCTTCGAGCAGATTGCCATTTCCGCCGACTTCGTGGGCGATGCCGCCAAGTGGCTGAAGGAGAACGACGAGGCCAGCCTGCTCTACGCCGCCGAGGAGCTCATCAGCCTCGAGCCGCAGATGTTCGTCGAGCTCGAGGTCACCGAGACCGAGCCGGGCTTCAAGGGCGACACCGTTCAGGGTTCCACCAAGCCTGCCACCATGGAGACTGGCGTGACCATCCAGGTTCCCATGTTCATCGAGATCGGCGACGTCCTGCAGATCGACACCCGCGACGGCCGCTTCATCAAGCGCGTGTAGTTTCAGCTAGGAAGCAATAACGTAGTGCACGGGCCCGAGAGGGCCCGTGCTGCATTGGACGAAGGGGGAGCTTATGTGCTTTAGGCCGGCAGATGCATCGGCGGCAACAGCCAGCAAGGGCGTCAACAAGTGCCCGAAGTGCGGCAAGCAGTTTCAGACCATGGGCGGCATCGTGCTCACCGAATGCCCATTCTGCGAGGTTCCCTTTGTGGGTGCTGCTGAAGAGTCTAGTCTTCCTGTTGTGTCGACGCCCAGCATTCCCGTGTCTCCGGGAGAGCGTGCGTAGTGCTGTCTGCGTCCAGTAGTTGAGGAAAGGCCGAGATTCGTGCGAGGATGCGCGGATCTCGGCTTTTTTGTTGTCTGGGGTGGGCTGGGGTCGTGGGCTTCGTTAGGCGTTGTTCCTGCGGCACGCGGATCGCATTGGGCGTCACGCTGGGACGGCTTGCTTGACGTTGCATGGGTCGTACTCAAAGCCGCTTGTGGGCTGTGCTGGGCAGTATTGCGTTGCGTCCCGCGTTTCGCTGCCTCTTTCCTTGGATGTGAAAATAGTTTGGTTAACTAAGTTTTATGAAGGAGACTGGGTGGGCATGGCTACAATGGGTGAATCGCCTGCGCCCCACGGCGCGGGCCTCACGTCACGAAGGAGGGGCCATGGCCGTTCGCATCATTACCGATTCCGCAGCCGATGTGTCGGAGGAGTTTGCGCGGGAGCACGGCATTGCCGTCGCGCCGCTTAAGACCATCTTCCCCGATGGGGAATACGTGCAGGGCGTCAACCTTTCGGCACAGGAATTTTACGAGAAGCTGGTCGAATCGACCGAGATTCCGCGCACGAGCCAGGTAACTCCGTTTGAGTTCAAGGAGTTGTTTGACGAGGTGGTGGCCGCTGGCGACGAGGCGGTGGTCGTCACGCTGTCAAGCAAGCTTTCGGGAACGTATGAAAGCGCCTGCATTGCCTCCGAAGGGCTCGAGGGTCGCATTTGCGTGGTGGATAGCCTCAGCGTGACCATCGGCGAGCATCTTTTGATCGAGCGCGCTGTCGAGATGCGCGGCGCTGGCTTGACTGCCGCCGAAATTGCCGCCGAGCTTGAGAAGGAGAGGGAGCGCTTGACCATCATCGCCGCGCTCGACACGCTTGAGTATCTGAAGAAGGGCGGTCGCATTTCCTCGGCGGTGGCGTTCGCCGGAGGCATCCTCAACATCAAGCCGGTTATTTCGGTGGTGGATGGCGCGGTGGAACTGGTGGGCAAGGCCCGCGGATCCAAGCAGGGGAACAACCTGCTGCGTGTTCGAAGCGGGCGGCATTGACTTTGACTGCCCTGTGCGTTTGGGCTACACGGGCCTTTCTGACACCCTGCTGCAGAAATACCTGCGCGACAGCGCCGACTTGTACGAGGGGCATGTGGACGGCGCCTTGCCCGTCACGCACATCGGTGCCGTCATAGGCACGCACGCCGGCCCCGGCGCCGTGGCCGTGTGCTTCTTCCGCAACGAATAGCGCATCTCGCATCGTCTGCGCCGAAACTTCGTGGTCAAAAACCCCGCCCATGTCACGCGGAAACGGTCAAATAAGCCGCCCGTGTAACGCGAAAAGAGCTTTCTGCGTAACATGGAGGCGGTTTTTGGCCATCGTTGCGTTACATGGGGGCGGTTTTTGACCACGAACTTTTCGCGGGTGGGCCTGAACGCGTTCCCCGCGCTGCTTGCGGCTCATCGCGCCGGCTCCACCCGCCCAACTTGTCGCCGCACTTCTCAGCGGGGTGTCCGTTCCGCGAAAAAACGGTCGAGGCGAGCTTGAAGCGCCTTCGTTCTTCTATAATTCAACAATTCATATCATTTCGTATATGCGTTATTTGACAACGAAGGAGGTGTGAGTTCATGCCACGGCTTCAGATTATGGATACCACCATTCGCGACGGTCAGCAGAGCCTCTGGGCTACGCGCATGCCCATCGGCGACATGCTTCCCATCCTGCCGAAAATGGACCGCGTCGGGTATTGGGCCATCGAGGCGTGGGGCGGTGCGACGTTTGACTCCTGCCTGCGCTTTCTGGACGAAAACCCCTGGGAGCGCCTGCGCGCCATCAAGGCCAACACGCCCAACACTCCGCTGTCCATGCTCTCGCGCGGCCAGAACCTAGTAGGTTATAAGCACTACTCCAAGGAGATTGTGAACCGCTTCATCAAGGCGGCTCATCGCAACGGCATCGAAGTGTTCCGCGTGTTCGACGCGCTGAACGACATCCGCAACGTCGTGGACAACGCCGAGGCCATCAAGGAATGCGGCGCCCACTTCGAAGGATCCATTTCCTACACCATTTCGCCTGTTCACACGCTTGACAGCTTCCTCGAGTACGGCCAGCAGCTCAAGGACCTTGGCGCCGACTCCATCGCCATCAAAGACATGGCCGGCATGCTCACGCCGTACCGCACCGAGCGCATGGTGAAGGCCTTCAACGCCGAAATCGGCTTGCCGGTTCACATTCACAGCCACTACGTCGGCGGTATGGCCCCGGCAAACATCATCAAGGCTGCGGAAGCCGGTGCGGCCATCGCTGACACGGCGCACGCGCCGCTGGCCTTCGGCAACTCGCATCCGGCGGTCGAGATGATCGTCGCCGCGTTCCAGGAAAGCCGCTACGACACCGGCCTCGACCTGGACCTGCTGTTCGAGATTTCCGAGTACTGGGAGCAGGTGCGTCAGCGCGGCCATTACAAGCGCGGTCACTCTTCGCTCATGCATATGAAGGTGTACTCTCATCAGGTTCCCGGCGGCATGATGTCGAACCTGGTTTCTCAGCTTGAGACCCAGAAGGCGAAGCATCGTCTGCCTGAGGTTATGGCCGAGATCCCGAAGGTTCGCGCCGAGGTGGGTTACCCGCCGCTCGTCACGCCCATGTCGCAGATCGTCGGCACGCAGGCCGTGTTCAACGTGCTCACGGGCAAGCGCTGGAGCATCGTTTCCAAGGAGATGAAGGACTACATCTTCGGCTACTACGGCAAGGCGCCTGGCCGCATGGACGATGAGATCGTGAAGAAGGTTCTGGGCGATGCCGAGCCGCTGCCGGCCGATGTGGCCCCGGGCTCGCTGGTGACCACCACCTTCGACGAGGTAGCGGCCGAGATTGGAGACTTGGCCCGCACCGAGGAGGACGTGCTCATGTACGCGCTGTTCCCCAACGAGGCGCGCACCTACCTGAGCAAGCACCGCACTTCCGAGAGAGTTGATTTCCTGCTGGAGAACGAGTCCAGCGGTACCAAGGAGGACGATTACGTGGATATCAATCAGATTCGCGAGCTGGTGAAGGTCGCCGAGGAAAGCGGCGTCGGCGAGATCGTCGTCGAGGAGGAGGGCATTCGCATTGCCATCCGCATGCCCGGTTCGGTTGCCGCGCCCGTAGCCGCTGCAGCTGCGCCTGCCGCCCAGGTTGCCCCGACCCCCGCGGCTGCCGCCGCGCCCGCATCCGACGGCAAGGAGCGCCCCGCCAACTGGTACGCCGTGACCGCGCCCATGGTGGGCACCTTCTACGCGGCGCCCGCCCCGGGCGAGCCGCCGTTTGTCAAGGTGGGCGACGAAGTTGCCGCCAACGAGACGCTGTGCATCGTCGAGGCCATGAAGCTCATGAACGAGATCACGGCCGAGGAGATGGGTACCGTGCGCGAGGTGTGCCTTGAGGACGCCACGCCGGTTGAGTACGGCACCGTTCTGTTCTACATCGAGCCGCATGCCAGCGAAGGTGCCGAATAATGTTCAAGAAGGTTCTTATCGCAAACCGCGGTGAGGTTGCGCTGCGCGTCATGCGCGCGTGCAAGGAGCTCGGCGTCAAGACGGTGGCTGTCTACTCCACCGAAGACGCCGACACCTATCCGGTGCGCTACGCCGACGAGGCCGTGTGCATCGGGCCGGCGCCTGCCAACCAGAGCTACCTCATCATGTCCAACATCATCGCCGCGGCTCAGACCACCGGCGCCGAGGCCATTCATCCCGGCTACGGTTTCCTGGCCGAGAACGCCGACTTCGCGCGCTTGTGCCGCGAACACGACCTCGTGTTCATCGGCCCGTCGCCGGAGTGCATCGAGCGCATGGGCGACAAGTCGAGCGCCCGCGAGACCATGAAGGCCTGCGGCGTACCCACCGTGCCCGGCTCCGACGGCTGCCTTGACACGGTTGACGAGGCTCGCGCCTTTGCCGAGCGCGTGGGCTATCCCGTGCTCATCAAGGCCACGGCTGGCGGCGGCGGCAAGGGCATGCGTGAAGTGCATGATCCGGCCGACCTGGAGTCGCAGTACAAGGCCGCCCGTGCCGAGGCGGGTGCGGCCTTCGGCAATGACGGCGTGTACCTGGAGAAGCTTGTCATGCGCCCGCGTCACGTGGAGGTGCAGATCCTCGCCGACGACTTCGGCAACAACGTGGCTTTGTGCGAGCGTGACTGCTCCATCCAGCGTCGTCATCAGAAGCTCATCGAGGAGGCGCCTTCGCCGGCGCTGACCGAGGACTTGCGTCGTGCCATGGGCGTTGCCGCCATCAAGGCCGTGCGTGCTACGAACTACCGCAACGCCGGCACCATCGAGTTTTTGCTCGACGAGCGCGGTCACTTCTACTTCATGGAAATGAACACGCGCGTGCAGGTTGAGCATCCCGTGACCGAAGAGATCACCGGTACCGACATCATCAAGGAGCAGCTGCGCATCGCCGCAGGCGAGCCCATGAGCTGCGCCTCCCGCGCGCCGTTTTCGCCGGCGGGCCATGCCATCGAGCTGCGCATCAACGCCGAGGATCCGGCGCATGGCTTCCGTCCGTGCCCCGGTACCATCACCAAGTTCGAGGCTCCGGCTGGTCCGGGAATTCGCGTGGAAAGTTACGTTCGCGCCGGTTCTCGCATCTCGCCGTATTATGATTCGCTTGTGGCGAAACTCATCGTCCACGGTCAGGATCGCGAAGAGGCCCTGGCCCGTGCGCGTCGCGCGCTCGATGAGTTCGTGATCGAGGGAATTGCGACCACCATTCCCTTCCACAAGCGCGTGATGGAAAACGAGGCGTTCATCGCAGGCGATGTCGCCACCGACTTCATCGCATCTCAGATGGGAGACGTACTATGACGAAGAATATGAACGTGAACGGCATGTCGCTCGCACCGGGCGTCGTGGAGACCATTGTCTCCATTGCCGCGAACGAGGTTGAAGGCGTTGCCTCCGTCGGTTCCTATACCGCAGGCGGCATTCGCGCGAAGCTCACCGCCAAGCCCGCCACGTCGGGCATCGAGGTTCAGGCCGATGAGGAAGGCAAGCTTGCCGTCACCCTGCACGTCGAGGTGTACCACGGCTATGTGCTGCCCGAACTGGCCGCCACGCTGCGCCAGGCCATCGCCGACGCGCTTTTGGTGCAGGTGGGCCTTGAAGTTGCCAGCGTCGACATCTTCGTCGACGGCATCCAGTTCGCCGCCTAAACCGCTCGGGCGATACACGGACTCCTAATTTACAGGGTGGGACGCAGGGTTTTGACCTGCGTCCCAATTTATCAGACAGGATTGACATGTCAGCTAGACGACACGAGCGCACTGCCGCGCGCAGCGCCGCCGTTCAGATGCTCTACACCGCCGAGATTCAGGGCAAGCCCGCGTGGCAGCTGCTCGAGGAGGGCCTGTGCCCCGAGGACATCGGCCCCATTTCCGACTACGCCATAAGGCTTGTGAACGGCGTCGAGTCGCACGTGGCCGAGCTTGACGCGCGTTTGGCTGACACGTCCGAGAACTGGGCCGTTTCGCGCATGCCCATTGTCGACCGCTCCATCCTGCGCCTGGCTGCATTCGAGATGCTCTACGTTGACGAGGTGCCGGTTTCGGTTTCCATCAACGAGGCCGTCGAGCTTGCCAAGGGCTTTGGCGGCAAGGACGAATCGGCCAGCTTCGTGAACGGCGTCTTGGGCCGCATCGCCCGCACCATGGGCGAGCAGGTGGCCGAGGAAGCAGCCGACGAGGAGCTTGAGGAAGCTTTTGAAGAGGCGACTTCCGACCAGGCCGAGGAGGCGGAGGCGTAATGCCCGATTCGCGCGAATACGCCAGCTTCGATGCGGTGCGCGCACGACTCGATGAGATCGTCGAAGCGGTCGCATCCGATGACATTTCCCTTGACGATGCCCTCGTGCTCTACGAAGAGGCCGTCAAGCTGGGTCTTTCCGCCTGCGACTTGAGCGAGGCCGACGTCGAGGACGTTCTGGCGGCCGAGCAGGCGCAGGAGGCTCAAGGAGGAAGCGATGACCAGCCGAATTCTTGATGTGGTGAAGTCGCCTGCCGACCTTAAGGTGCTTACCGACGAGGAGCTGGGCATACTTGCCGCTGAAATTCGCGAGGAGATCATTTCCGTCACGTCGAAGACGGGCGGTCACGTTGCGTCCTCGCTGGGTGCGGTCGAGATAATCCTGGCCGTGCACAGCCTGCTCGATTCCCCGAAGGACAAGCTGGTGTTCGACGTGGGCCATCAGGCCTACGCCCACAAGCTGGTGACGGGCCGCTTGGAAAGCTTCGGCAGCCTGCGCACCTATGGCGGCATCGCGGGTTTTCCACGCCCGCAGGAAAGCGTGCATGACGTGCGCCCTTCCGGTCATGCGTCCGATTCGCTTTCCGTGGCGGTTGGCCTGGCTAAGGCGCGCAAGCTCAAGGGAACCTATGAGAAGATAGTCACCATCATTGGCGATGCGTCGCTTTCGGGCGGCATGGCCTTTGAGGCGTTGAACTACGTGGGGCAGGAACAGCTGCCCATGGTCATCATCTTGAACGACAACGAGATGTCCATCTCCCGCAACGTGGGTGGCCTGGTTCGCCACCTTGGCAATATGCGCGCCAGCAACCAGTACCGCGAGGCGCGCGACAGCGTGCAGGAGCGTCTTGAGACCAGCGGTCGCGTGGGGCGCGGCATCGTGAACTTCGGCAAGAGTGTCAAGGAATCCATGAAGCAGTGGGTGCTTCCGCATTCCATGATGTTCGAGCAGCTGGGCATCGTGTGCACGGCTCCCATTGGCGGGCATGACATTCGCGTGCTGAAGGAGACGCTTGAGGTGTGCCTGGCCATGGACGGCCCGGTGCTCATGCACGTGGTCACTAAGAAGGGCGCCGGTTACGGGCCGGCTATCAAGGATCCCGAGCGCTTCCACGGCGTGGGACCTTACGACATTGCCACGGGCGCAAGCCCGGCCAAGAAGGAGGGCACGCCGCCCAGCTACACTGACGTGTTCGGCGAGGCTATTATCCGCGAGGCCGAGGCTGACCCGCGCGTGGTGGCCATCACGGCGGCCATGCCCGGCGGCACGGGCCTGAAGGGTTTCGCGGAGCGTTTTCCCGAGCGTTTCATCGACGTGGGCATTGCCGAAGAGCACGCGGTGGGCATGGCGAGCGGCTTGGCCGCTGCGGGCAAGAAGCCCATTGTGGCGGTGTACTCCACGTTCATGCAGCGTGCCTTCGACCAGATGATCATCAACTGCGCGTTGCCGAAATTCGACGTGGTATTTGCGCTCGACCGTGCCGGGCTGGTGGGCGAGGACGGCCCCACGCACCATGGCATGTTCGACTTGGCGTACACGCGCATGATTCCGAACATGAGGGTGCTTGCGCCCTCCGACGAGGCCGAGCTGGTGCACGCGCTGCACACGGCGCTTGCTCTGGGAGGGCCGTTCGCCGTTCGCTACCCGCGTGGCGCGGCTGAGGGAGCGCCGCTTCCCGAGGCACCCTGCGTGCTTGAAGTCGGGAAGTCGCGCACGATGCGTGAGGGCTCTGACGTGGCCATCTTGGCGTTCGGGCGCATGGTTTCGCGTGCCGTTAACGCGGCTGACCTTCTGGCTGAAGAGGGCGTGGGCGTGCGCGTGGTGGACATGCGCTGGGCCAAGCCGCTTGACGAGCAGGCCATTTTGGCGGCTGCGCGCGAGTGCAAACTGGTGGTCACCGTCGAGGGCGGCGTGATTTCGGGCGGCGTTGGCGAAGGCGTGCTTGGCGTGCTGGCCGCAGCCGGCGAGCAGGTGCCGGCACTTACGCTGGGTTTGCCCGATGCCTTCGTTCCGCAGGGTAAGACCGAGCTTTTGGCTCGCGACCTGGGCCTTGACGCCGAAGGAATCGCCCAGCAGATTCGCGAGAAGCTGCGCTAGCATAAGAGATGGGTTTCCGAACGGGTCACCGAGCCCGGCTTGGCGACCCGTTCTATGCCCGAAATTCTTCCGACTTTTTTCGGAGGCAACCCCTTTTGTGCATCGACGAAGGAGCGATTGTGGATACGTTCGATCCCGTTGCCTACATCAACGAGCCGCGGTGGCGGCATTCCAGTTTGGGGCTTGACCGCATGCGCGAGCTGCTTTCGCGCTTGGGAAACCCTCAGGATCGCCTGCGTTGCGTGCACGTGGCGGGAACGAACGGGAAGGGCTCGGTGTGCGTTTACGTCTCGTCGGTTCTGGTCGAGGCGGGGTATAAGACGGGCCTGTTCACGAGCCCCTATATCGAGCGCTTCGAAGAGCGCATTCGCATAAACGGGGAGAACATCGCGCTTGACGAGCTGCGCGAGGTGACGCTCGTCGTGCGTGAGGCGGCCGAGGCCATGGATGACCATCCCACTGAATTCGAGCTCATGTTTGCGGTCGCGGCGATGCATTTCGCGCGGCAAGCCTGCGATATCGTGGTGCTCGAGGTGGGGCTTGGCGGGCGTTTGGACGCCACCAATGTCATCGCGGCCCCCGAGGCGTGCGTGATCACGCGCCTTGGGCTCGATCACGTCGATTTGCTGGGCAGCACCATTGAGGCTATCGCGCATGAGAAGGCGGGCATCATCAAGGACGGTGCGCCGGTGGTTTCCTGGCCGCAGGAGCCGGCCGCGATGCGTGTGATCGAGGGCATTGCCGAGGAGCGCTCGACGTGCGTTTCCGTTGCCGATTTCTCGCAGCTTTCCGTCGAGCCCTTGCGTGTTGATTTGGGAAGCGTCGCTTTGCCGATGCGCCGTTTCTCCTACGGGGGGCAGCGCTTTGAGACGAAGCTTCTGGCTTCGTATCAACCTTCGAACGCGGCACTTGCCATCGAGGCGTTACACGCGCTTCGAATGAGGGGATGGGTTATTTCAGATGAAGCGCTGACCTGCGGAATTGCCCGAGCTGCATGGCCGGGCCGCTTCGAGGTAACGGAAACGAACCCGTTGGTTATCATTGACGGCGGGCATAATCTGCAAGGCGCTGAGGCTTTGGCCGATTCGCTGCGCGAGCTTTTGCCGGGTGTGAGGCCTGTGTTCGTGGCGGGCATTCTTGCCGACAAGGAGTATCCGGCCATGCTGCGCGAGATCCTTCCGCTTGCGGGGGCGCTTGTTGCGGTAACGCCCGATTCGCCGCGCGCCCTTCATGCGGCCGACCTTGCGCAATGCGCGCGTGAGCAGGGCTTTGCGGGTGAAATCTACGTGGCGGAAAGCTTCGAAGATGCCGTTTCGCACGCACGCAAGCTGGCCGGCGAGCAGGGCGCGATATGCGCCTTCGGCAGTCTGTATTCCATTGCCAGCCTGAAGGCGGCTCTGCATACAACGTCGGCTGACGTGTAGTTTGGCGAAGCGGGTCCGATTCGCTATACTCTTCGACGTTGTGAAAATGGCTCTGTCGGTTTGCGCGAGATGCGCAAGGCCTTGTGCTTCGGGGAAGCGGGTGAGAATCCCGTGCTGTACCAGCAACCGTGACGTCCTTTGGGGCGAAGTCGGATCGCCGAGCCGAATGACCGAGAGCCCTGGAGGAAAGAAGGTCTTTCTATGGCGAGGTTCGTCAAAATGCCGCACGGCGTCGTGCGGGAAAGCGGCATGCGCGTTTTTCTGGTAGCCGCGGTTCTGTCTCTTTCATTGGTGCTTGGGGGCTGCGCGTCTGATGCCGCGCAAGGCGAAGCGGCTGGTCAGGCGGCCGGCAATGCCGCCGGGCAGGAAGCACCGCAGGCCAACATGAGCGTGACGGTTTTCGTTGAGGCTGAAACCGAGGGTTTCGAGGCGCAGGAAGTAACCGTCGATGTGGCCGAAGGCGCCACCGTCTACGATGCGCTTGCGGCATCGGGCATCGACATCGTGGCATCCGATTCCGATTACGGTATGTACGTCGATTCCATCGCGGGGCTTGCGGGCGATTCCTCGCATGCCTGGGTTTTCACTGTCAACGGCCAGCAGGTCATGGAGGCGTGCGATGCGTGCGTCCTGGCCGATGGCGATACGGTGGAATGGTCCTACATCACCTGGTAGGACGTCTTCCATGAGCCCGTCGGGCCGCTTCGATGCATTCGGGTCCCACCACCCGCTCATACCGTTTCTGCTGATGACGTACGCTATCGTGGCAAGCGCGCTTGTTCGCCATCCCGCATTTCTGGCTGTGAGCTTGGCGTGTGCGGCGGCGTATTACCTTCTGCTGAAGGGCCGGGCGGGCCTGCGCCTCCTTGCCGCCATGGCGGGTTTGTTCGTGCTCGTGAGCGCGGTGAATCCCCTGGTCAACACCATGGGCGAAACGGTGCTGTTCGCATACGCGGGTGGCAGGCCCTATACGCTCGAGGCGCTGTGCTACGGCATGGCCACGGCTGCCATGCTCGTGGCCATGATGCTGTGGTTCTCGTGCTTTAACGCCGTCATGACCAGTGACGCCGTCATGCACTTGATGGCACCCGTTTCGCCGGCGCTTTCGCTTGTGCTCACCATGACGCTTCGGCTGATTCCGCTATACCAGAGGAAGGCCTCCGACATTGCCCAGGCGCGCGCCTGCATTGGCAGAATGCCCGATGACAACCTGCGCGCACGTGCGGAAGGCGGCGCGGCGGTTCTCGGGGCGCTGACTTCGTGGGCGTTCGAAAGCGCCGTGACCACGGCCGACTCCATGCGCAGCCGCGGGTTCGCCACGGGTATGCGCACGACCTACGCACGGTACCGCTTCGATGGGCGCGATGCGCTCATGCTTGCCGGCATGCTGGTGCTTGCGGCTGCTTCAGGCGCGTGCATGGCGGGCGGAGCGGCTGCCTGTGAGTTCATTCCGGCCATCGTCGTCCCTAGCCCCACGCCGTTATTCTGGGCGGGATTGACGTCGTTTGGCATTTTGCTTTCGATTCCTTCGATAACGCATGTGGGGGAGCGTGCGCTATGGCGTTATTCTCTGTCGAAAATCTAATGTTCA
>JAFSHA010000169.1 GCA_017440565.1 Eggerthellaceae bacterium
CCATTCCACCATAGGCTACGAGATCCCCGCAAGGAAGATGCAGGCGTTCTTCGACAGGCTCGACGCGGCGCTCGCCCGCCCGCTACCGATGGCGGCGTGATTTAGGACCGCTCGCTGTCCGAGGAGTTGAAACAGATCAGGCTTTTTTGACCATCTTTGCGTTACATGGAAAGCTTTTTTGACCATGAGATTTTGGAGCCCTTTGGAAGGCAACAAGCACAGGTGTAGACAGGGTGACGAAATGAAGGGCAGGAAGAGGGCGCTTTCGGGCGGAAACGGTCGGGCGCTGGCCAGTCGTTTGTGGCGAATTGCTGACGTTGGAGGGGCGTTGCGGCGCTTACTGGTATGATTGCAGCGAACAGCTAAGGCGCGCCTCGCGCCCCTCACATGCGAATCAAGCCCTGCGATAGGAGTTTCATGGCTAAGAGCATAGTTTCCCGTTTCGCTTGCGCGGCCCTTGCCGGCGCGCTTCTGACCGCAGCCCTTGCGGGCTGCATGCCCGTTGACACCGCGGCAAACGACGAGCTGTCTGCCAACCGACAGTACATGGCCGCCGTCAATCAAGGCATGGACGACCTTGCCGCCAAGCTGGAAAGTTTCAACGACGCCGTCGCCCGAGGCGATGTGGTCACCATGCGCACGCAGGTCGAAAAGGCCTTCAAGGAACTTGACGACCTGGAGTCCATCGAGGCGCCCGAGGTGCTTGCCGACGTGAAGGCCGGCTACGTCGAAGGCTGCGCCATGCTTGAGGAGGCCCTTGGCTCCTACGTCGATTTGTACACGCAGCTTGAGAGCGGCGCCCTTGCGGCCGATTCCATCGAGTACGCCAACGCCTTGGCGGAGATTCAGGCAAGCTACGACGAGGGCATCGCCAAGCTGGAGGAAACCGACCAAAAGGCCCTCGAGCTCTAAAACCGCACGTCATCGAAGAAGAGCCCGGCAGGGGTGGCCAAGCTACCCTGCCGGGCTCTTCTTCGCGTATACTTTTCGCCAACGAGCCAATGGGCAGACGAACCTGGTTCGCCGACCTACCCAAACGGGAGAGAGACACGCCATATGCAAAAGATCGAGCTTCTTGCCCCTGCGGGCAGCATGCAGGCCCTGCACGCTGCCGTGCGTGCCGGAGCCAACGCGGTTTACCTGGGCCTCGAGGCCTTCAATGCCCGTCGCGGCGCCGACAATTTCACGCTCGAGTCGCTGGAGGAGGCATGCCGCTACGCCCATCTGCGTGACGTCAGCATTTATGTGACGCTCAATACCGCCATTCTTCCTGAGGAGACGAATGAGGTTCTCGAGCTGGCTCGTCAAGCTTACCGAGCTGGTGCTGACGCCTTCATCGTGCAGGATATCGGCCTTGCCGGCGAGCTTGCGCGCGCCCTTCCCGAGGCACGCCTGCATATATCCACCCAGATGAACACCCATAATGAGGCGGGCATTCGCGCCGCCGCTCGTCTGGGCGCCAAGCGCGTCACGCTTGCGCGCGAGCTTTCCCTCGAGGAGATTGCAAACCTCGCGGCTTGCGCGCGCGAGCTGGGCATGGAGATCGAGACCTTCGCACACGGCGCTTTGTGCATCTGCTATTCCGGCCAGTGCCTCATGTCCTCCATGATCGGAGGGCGCTCGGCCAATCGTGGTACCTGCGCGCAGGCTTGCCGCCTTCCCTTCGAGTTGCGCAACGCCGCCATCTCGAAGGAGCTTCCCGCGCCGGGCGACCACCTGCTTTCCCCGAAGGACCTTTGCGCGGTTGAGCTGCTGCCCAGCCTCATCGAAGCGGGCGTTGCCTCCTTCAAGATCGAGGGCCGCATGAAGGCGCCCGAGTACGTTTTCGCGGTTGTCTCCGTCTATCGTGCCGTGATCGACCGCATCCTTGCGGGCGAGGGCGCAGAAGTGTCTTCCGACGAGCTCAATCAGCTGGCCGAGGCCTTCTCGCGTGGCTTCACCACCGCCTACCTCGAAGGCCAGCGCGGCAACGATATCATGAGCTACCAGCGCCCCAACAACCGAGGCGTGTTCCTCGGTCGCGTTGACGAGGTGCGAAACGGCCGCGCGGCGTTTGTTTCCGAGCGCGAGCTGCATGCCGGCGATGTCGTGGAGTTCTGGACGCGCAAGGGGCATACGGCCGTTGCGGTGGGCGAGTTTTCCGTCGACCGGAAGGGTCGCACCAGCATTCCGCTTGATCAGAAGGCCAAGGGTGTGCGTGAGGGGGACCGTGTGTTCCGCGTGCGCAGTGCCGAAGCTGCTTTCGAAGACGACGCCCTCGAGCCGCGCATTCCCGTACGCGGAAGCGTGCTCATGCAGATAGGCTCTCCGCTTATTATCTCGTTCGAGGCGCTTGGGCGCAGCAATGCCGCAGGCCTTCCCCTTATCGGCGAGGCTAGGGGTCCCGTTGTCGAGCCGGCGCGTACCAGGCCCGTGTCCGAGCAGGATGTTCGTGCGCATGTTGACCGACTGGGCTCGACTCCTTATGTCATCGATGAGCTGGATGTCTTCCTTGATGAAGGCGCAGGCATCGGCTTCTCGCAGCTGCATCAGGTGCGCGCCGCCGCGCTTGAGGCCCTCACCGAAGAGCTGCTTGCACCTGCTGCCGGCCGTACGCTTCCGCGCGTGGCCCCGCGAGAGGTGCTGCCCGAGGCTCGCGTTCAGGGTTGTCGCATTGCGGCATGGGCTACCAATCCTGCTTGCGCGCGAGCTGCTAAGCGTGCTGGTGCCGACATCATATTCGTGCCCACGCTCAACTACCGTCGCGGCGAGGCGGTCATTACCGGTCAGCTTTCGGGAACGGCCGAGCAGGCGGGCTATCCCAAGCAGTGCGTGCCGGCCATGCCGACCGTCGACCACGACCCTGTGGGTTTCGCGCGCGAAACGTGCGTCGATTTCTCGGTGTGGAAATATGCCGAGGAGGGAAAGCCCCTGTTCGTCGACAGCCTTGCCTCCATGCAGCTTGCCTCTGAAATTGGGGCGGAGTTCGAAGTGGGCCCGCACGTGCCCATCACCAATCGTCTGGCACTCGAGCAGGCATACGCCTTCGGCGCTCGTCGCGTGTGGCTTTCTCCCGAGCTTACGCTCAAGCAGATTCGCGATCTGGCGCAGGAAAGCCCGGTTGAGCTGGGTCTTGTCATCATTGGCACCCAAGAGCTCATGATCACCGAGCACTGCTTGCTCATGAGCCAGGGTCCGTGCAACCAGCAGTGCGCATCGTGCGCGCGCCGCAAGAGCCCGCATTACCTGCGTGATCGCAAGGGGGTCGACTTCCCCGTGGTAACCGACCTTTACGGACGCAGCCATCTGTACAACAGCGTAGCGCTTGACGTGGCGCATGCCATGCCCGACCTCTTGGCAGCGGGAATCTCGTCGTTCATGGTGGACACGACCCTCATGAACTCCGAGGAGGCGGCGCAGGCGGTTGGCCGCGCCGTGCGTGCGCTTAAGGTCGCTCAGCTCGACGGCAACTCCATCGCCAAGATGCCCAATGCTACCAGCGGTCATCTATTCAGAGGGGTTTTGTAGTTAAGACCGCCGTCAGGCGGTCGGAACTACAAAACCCCCTCGACGCTGCGGGGCGTCCCGGCACCCCGCCTTGCCTCTTTTTCGCTTACCTTCGCGTACCTAGTACGCTCAGCCGCGAAACGCGGCAACTCGGGGCACCGGGACGCCCCTCGCTGACTTCCTTGGGCGAACCTGGGACTTTTGGATTTTTCTCGCTGACTTACTAGCGCCAACCTGCGCGTTTGGTCCACCTGTTGGCTTACTCCGCGAGGAGGATCCAGCCTGCTTTCTCGAGTTGCTCGAGGCGTTCGCGGAATTCTCCTTCGCTTGTACCTTGCGCCTCGCAGACGCGGCGGACGCTCAGAAGCATGACCTCTCTCATATACTCCATGGAGATATGGGGGTTTCCGCCGATGTCGGCGCGATTGATCTTCGACTCGACGACATAGCGCATGCCCGACATGAAGAAACGCAGGTAAAAGAGAGCCTCGTCCGTAAAATCCTCTCCCTTTCGACAGAGGAGGAATCGCCACGTCCTTATTGCCGCTTCGGCAATTGCCTTTTCGACGATGGTGGGGGATCCCTGCTTTAGAGCAAGGTAGATGCGTTGCGTGTGAACGTCGTCGCCGTCTACAAGTCCCAGTCCGTTGGGGTCAAGGGAGAGTGTGGAATGAATGGCGCGTGGCAGATTGCCGCTTACGATAACTTCGTTTTCGATGGCCACCGATGCAAGGGCGGCCACATCTTCAAAGTGGTAATAGAAAGTGCCGCGGCTGCAACCCGCTTCGTCGGTAATCATCTTGACGGTTATATGGTTAATGTTCGCATCTTGCGCGAGCCGCCAAAACGCCTCCGTTACGCGTAAATCCGTCGGAAGCGAAAGGCTCCTGTTCTTCATTGACGCTGCCCTGCCTTTCTTCTTCCGTCCAATCTTCGCGCAACCAAAAGAACCCTGCATCAATCGAAACGTATGTTTAACGATGACGAAGGCAACCTCTGGGGTTGAAAGCGAAGTGCTAAGCAGAAAAGGGACAGACATCCTCTGTTTGTTGGAATTAATTGAACAAAATAAGAGAAATGATCAATATTTGGATTAAAGAAAAGAAGCTGTCAAATGGTTTGAGCAAAGCAGATTGATTGCACATTTCGCTTGTTGTCCATCGTTTCTATCATGTACGAGACTGGGTTAAACGAGGTCGTACGCCTCAGCCCGTTCGTCGAAACGTCAGCGATTGGGGAGCTGGCGCGAGAGAGGGTCGCCAACGTGGCGGCATCCCTAACCTTCCCTCAACGAACAGGCAGGTGCGTCATCCTCGGACTCACTCAAGTGGATTTTGGCTCACCGAAATCCAAACGTGTAGTGCCTCCCTATGGGGCACGTTACTCGATTATCCGAATAGGAGGGAAAATGGATAACAAAGAGTACACGATCTCTGAGGTAATTGACTCCTTCGGTATCACCAAGCATACCTGGGTTGTCTTCTTCCTCCTGATCATCGCTCAGATCTTCGACGGTTATGACTTCATGATCGTCAACTCCACCAACATGTTCG
>JAFSHA010000170.1 GCA_017440565.1 Eggerthellaceae bacterium
CCGGGTCTGGCCCGGTGCCCCGCTTGGGTTTCCATCTCGCGGTCTTCTTTGCGCTTCGCCGCTTTATCCGAAAACAAACGACTTGTCAGCGTCTTCGGCGCTTTTACATGGCCTTCCATCCGAGAACACACGATCTGTCATGACAACTCGTGTGTTCTCGGATGGAAATGGCTGAAATCGCCGATATGTGCGTGACAAGTCGCTTGTTTTCGGATGAACCGCCTCGACAACACCCTCACTTTCATGACAGATCGTGCGTTTTCGGATGTGGGGTGTCGAGGCGGAACCGTTCGTGCATTTAGAAGGTAAAGACGCCCGCCCAGTTGGTGGCGTAGCGCTGCGTGATTTGGAACAGATGCGTGCCGGTGGTGGGCATGATGACGTTGTGGTAGATCATCTTGACGGCCGGCCCGACGACAAACAGGTTCACCAGCAGCGACACCGGCGCCGAGAGAGGCAGGGTAGCTGCAAGCTGGGCGAAGAAGCCATCGGGGCCGTGCATGAGCATGGTTACGATGCAGCCCATGACAGGCGCCATCATGGCCACGTTAAGCGCGCTCATGGCCACGTTGCGCGCGAAGCTTCCGTGTACAGCGGCGTGCACGTGCGGTGCTAGCGCGCCGGCAAGACGGTTCGCGAACAGAAAGCGCATCCCGAGCGAAAGGCACAGGATGAGCGGGTACATCCAGTGAGAGGTGACGATAAACGAAAGGCCATCGTGCAGCACTCCGTTGAAGGTGACCATGAACGTGGTCATGCCGCCCGCCATGAGGAGCTGGAAGAGCCCCTTGCCGAAGGGGTCTTGCGGGACGGGAGCGGTGCCGTCGAGGCATTCTCGGAAGGTGTAGTCGTGGCGCGGCAGGTGCGGCATATGCGGCAGGTGCGGCGCGTGTTTGACGATGCTTTTGAAACTCATAAAGTGGGGTCGGCCTCCTTCTCTCGAATCGAAAACGATTCTGGGGAGTTTACGCCTCGTTTCCGCGCGATTCGTTGCGCAACGCGATTAAGCGCCATCCCTCCACCTTTGGCTCACGCTCCCTTCACTTTCGGTGCACAAGGTCTTCACATGGCGTGGGGCGAAGCCTGGGGCGCGGAATGCGCGGACGCCGGGCGAAGCCTGGGACGCGGAAGGCGCGGACGTCGGGCGAAGCCTGGGACGCGGAAGGTGCAGGTTTGGAGCGGGGTCTAGCTGGACGAGGCTTGTTCGGCCGCTGATGGGCATATTGGGCGAATTGGGTCGGCTTTGACATATTGGCAACATAAGCCCTGATACTATGGGCAAACCATTCCCGACCAAAGTGCCCGAATTGCCGCGCCGCCGCACAAACGCCCGCGCCGCGTGCAACGTCTTCGGGCTTGAAAGGACGTTTACATGGCGCTTCCCGCATCTGATCTGACGAAGCAGCCCGACAACCGCACCACCATGGAGCTGGGCGCGGTTCTGCCGCGTACGGCCGAGGTGAACGACGGGCACCTGTTCATCGGCGGCGTCGACATGGTCGAGCTCGCGCGCGAGCAGGGCACGGCGCTTTACGTTTACGACGAAGAGGACCTGCTGGCCCGTATGCGTACCTACCGCGATAGCTTCCATGCGCTCTACCCGAACTCCGACGTGGTGTACGCGTCGAAGGCGTTCCTCAACAAGGAGGTCGCGCGCATGGCGCAACGCGAGGGACTGTGCCTGGACGTTTCGGGCGGCGGTGAGTTCGCTTGCTCGCAGATGGTGGGCTTCCCGGCCAGCCGCGTGTTCATGCATGGCAACAACAAGACCCCGCGCGAGCTGCGCGAGGCCATTTCGGCGGGCGTGGGCCGCATCATCATCGACAGCCGCATCGAGCTGGGCCGCATTTCCGAAATCGCCGGTGAGCTGGGCGTTGTTCAAGACATTTATATGCGCATTACCCCTGGCGTCGAGGCTGATACGCACGAGTACATTCGCACGGGCTGCGAGGACTCGAAGTTCGGCTTCACCATGAATGACGATTTCGCCTTCCGCTGCGTGGCTGACGTGCTTGCCGCGCCGAACGTGCGTCTGGCGGGTCTGCACTGCCATATTGGCTCGCAAATCTTCGCGCTGCATTCGTTTAAGGAGGCGGCGGCCGTGATGGTGAACCTCATGGCGCGCATTGAGGCCGCCTACGGCTATCGCATCGAGGAGCTTGACCTAGGCGGCGGCTTGGGCATTGCCTACACCGCCGACGACAAGCCCTCCACCATCGAGCAGTTCGCGGAAATGACCACGACCGCCGTGAAGGAATGCTGTGCCGAACTGGGCGTTTCCCTGCCGCGCCTTCTGGTGGAGCCCGGGCGTAGCCTAGTGGCCAACGCCGGCGTGACGCTCTACACCATCGGCATCTTGAAGACGCTGCCGGGCATTCGCAAGTACGTGGCCGTCGACGGAGGCATGAGCGACAACATTCGCACGGCCCTTTACCATGCCGTCTACGAGCCGGCTATCGCCAACAAGGCCGACCAGCCGCGCACCGAGATCGTGACGCTGGCGGGCAAGCATTGCGAAAGCGGCGACGCCGTGGTGGTGGACATGCCGCTGCAGCACCCCGACTTGGGCGACATCGTGTGCGTGTTCGGAACGGGCGCTTACTGCTACGCGATGGCCAGCAATTACAACGGCCAGCCGCGCCCGGCAGTGGTGTTCGTGCGCGATGGGCAGGCTCGTGTGGTCACGCGCCGAGAGACCTATGCCGATGTGTTCGGTCGCGATATATAATAGCTGCACTTTTCTAAACCTATTCGTTCATAAGGAGGAGCGAACATGGCGGTAAAGATCGGCCTGGTGGGAACGGGCACCGTTGGAGGCGGGTGCGTTCGCGTCATCCAGGCGCATAAGGAAGACTTCAAGCGCAATCTGGGCCTCGATTTGGAGCTTGCGCGCGTGTGCTCGCTCAGCCCCGACGAGGCCATTGCCCTTGGCGTAGGCGATCTGTTCACCAACGATTACAACGAGATCGTGAACGATCCGGAAATCGACGTGGTCATCGAGCTTATCGGCGGCACCACGGTGGCTAAGAGCATCGTGCTGAAGTCGCTTGCGGCGGGCAAGCACGTGGTCACGGCCAACAAGGCGCTTCTGGCCGCGTACGGTGCCGAGCTTTCCGCAGCTGCCATGGAGGCGGGCGTCGAGCTGGCCTTCGAGGCAAGCGTTGGCGGCGGCATTCCCATCATCGGCCCCATGAAGCATTCGCTTCAGGCCAACGAGGTCACGTCTATCATGGGCATCGTGAACGGCACCACCAACTATATGCTCACGCGCATGGCCGAGGAGGGCATTGCGTATGACGAGGTTCTGCGTCAGGCGCAGGAGCTCGGGTACGCCGAGGCCAACCCGTCGGCCGACGTGGACGGCTTCGACGCGGCGGCCAAGATTTCCATCCTGGCGTCCATCGCGTTCCAGTCGCGCGTCTCGCAGGATGACGTGTACACGCGCGGCATCACCAACATTTCGCCGCTCGATCTGGAGGCGGCTGCCAACATGGGCTACGCGGTGAAGCTTCTGGCCATCGCGCATCGCACTGAAGAGGGCATCGACGTGCGCGTGCACCCCACCATGATCCCGGTCGACCATCAGCTGGCCAAGGTCAACGGCGTGCTGAACGCCATCTACGTTATCGGCGACTTCGTGGGCGAGACCATGTACTTCGGTTCGGGCGCGGGTTCGTTCCCCACGGCAAGCGCTGTCATGGGCGACGTCATCGAGGTGGCGCGCCGCATCGAGCAGGGCATCAAGCCGGTGCCGGGCATCGATCCCATCATGGGCTGCCTGGAAGACCGCGGCCTGCCCATCCATCCTGTGGACGACCTGTCCATGAAGTACTACATCCGCTTCCCCGTGGCCGATCGCTCTGGCGTGCTTGCCGCCATGGCCGGTGTGTTCGCGAAGCACAACGTGAGCGTGCATTCGGTGCTGCAGCGCGGTCAGAAGGAAAACGGCACGGTGAACATCGTCTACATCACGCACGTGGCTAAGGAGAGCGCCGTCAACGCGGTTCTGGCGGAAATCGCCAGCCTGGAAGACGTCCTGCATGGTGAGCCCTCGCTCATTCGCGTGGAGGAGTAGATCGCGGAAGGAAGCGGCCTTCGGGCCGCTTTCTTTTTTATGGAAGGCTTTGAGATGACTGACTGCTCTCATATTGGCGTGATTTTCGATTGCGACGGAACGCTTATCGACTCGATGGCGGCGTGGCGGGCGCTTGAAGAGGATCTGGCGGCGCGCGCTGGTCGTGAATTCACGCGCGAGGATGCCGATGCGCTCACAGTGCGCACCATTCCGGAATGCGGCGTGTACGTGCACGAGAAGTTCGGGCTTGGGGATTGCCCTGCCGAGGTCGAGCGCATGATCAACGATTTCATGTTCGACTTCTACAGCACGCGTGCCGAGCTGCGACCGGGGGCGCTTGCGTTCATCGAGGGATTGGCGCGGCATGGCGTGCGCATGACCGTGGCGTCGTCTACCCCGCAGCCTTTGCTTGAGGCGGGGCTTGCGCATGTGGGCGTGACGCCGTTTTTGGATGCCATCGTGTCGGTTGACGTGGTGGGGAAGTCCAAGCGCGAGCCCGCCGTGTACGATCACGCGCGCTTCGTTATGGGAACCGCCCTTGAGCACACGTGGGGCTTTGAGGATGCGGCTTACGCGGTGGATACGCTTACGCACGCGGGGTATCGCACCGTGGGCATCTACGACAACGATCTTTCCGCAACGTGGGAACAGCTTGAAGCTGCCGCCACGGTTGCCATCCGCGAGTTCTCCGATTTGCCCGTGGAAACGTTCCTGCAGCTTGCAGGGTAGGCGTAGGCGTGACAAGGGGACAGGTTGTTTGTCACAGTAGCGTGGCAAACAACCTGTCCCCTTGTCACGTTCGACTCCTGTTCCAAAGTTCTTTTCCGCTATTTCGTTCTAAATCGCTTTTTGGCCTCTGACCTGCGGATGCAACCGCTGGTTTACCTTTGATTTGCGAAAAAGTACCCGACGGTTTATGGTGTGGGGGCAGCGCAACCGATATCGTTTATGTCGCCGGCTAGCACGTAAACGAAATCAAGCGGCACGCAGAACTCTCCAAACTTCCTCGCGTGCCGAATGTGAAAAGAAAGGCGCAATCATGAGCTTCAGGGAAAACCTCCTTCGGCTTCGCACCGAGCACAATATGACGCAAGAGCAGCTTGCTACGCTGATCGGCGTGAGCCGTCAGTCGGTGGCTAAGTGGGAGTCGGACCGCTCTTATCCTGAAATGGACAAGCTCATCAAGATGACGGGCATCTTCGGCTGCACGCTCGACGAGCTGGTCATGGGCCCGGCGGATCAGGAAGTTTGCGACGACGCTGCTTTGCTTCAGGGTGGTGCTCTCGCGGAAGACGCCGCGCCGCACTTCGCGTCCGCTGAAGAGCCGGAGGTTTTCGCTTCGCAGGCTGCTGCGATTCCGGCCGCTTCTTCCGTTTCTGCTGCCTCCGCCGTTTCCGCACCTGCTTTCTCGGCTCCCGCGACTGATGTGTACGGCTACGACGCGCACATGCGCTCCTTCGCCAAGCGCATCGCCTGGGGCGTGGCGTCCATCATCTTGGGCGTGGCCCTCATGATCGTCGCCGAGGGCGTGATGACGCTTTCTGCGGGTTATCCTGTGGAAAGCGCCGCTATCTTGCTGTTCCTCTTGGTCGGCCTGGGCGTGGGCTTGCTGCTCATCATCCCCGCTGCCACGCAGCATTCCGCGTTCATGCGAGAGCGTCCGGTGATCAGGGATTTCTACACTGCCGAGGAAAAGCGCCGCGCAGGCAGCCAGCTTGCTTACGGTATCGTGGGCGGAATCGCGCTCATTTTCCTGGGCGTTGTCGCGCTTGACTACGGCACCGGCAGCTATGCGGTGTCGGCTACCAGCATGCTTGGAGCGGGCGTTGAGTCTCACATTGCGTTCGAGGTTGCCGATCTTTGGGCCGTTGGCTTGATGTTGGTGCTTATCGCTGCGGCGGTTTGGTGCTTCATTTACTTCGGCATCATGTACAGCCGCGTTCACGTGCGTGAGTACAACGGCGAGGCGCTCGATGAGCTCATCGATGCGTACGGTGACGGTACGATGGGCGTTGAGACGCTGCTTTCCGACCTTTCGCCTGAAGAGCGCCAGCTGCTGTTCGATTCCGAGGGCATCGACGGCGCCAACCCTGACCAGGTGCGCGAGTTCTTCAACATGAAGCGTCGTAAGAGCAAGCTGCTCGGCGGCGTGTGCTCGATCATCATGATCGTGGCCACCATCGTCGGTTTGTGCCTCATGTTCGGTATCCCCACGTTCAGCCCGTATTTCTGGATGGCTTGGGTTGTGGGCGGCCTTGTCTGCGCCATCGCCAGCGTGGTCGTGAACACGTTCGTGAAGTAGTACCCTCATATTTTGGTCAGCAACGAGCGGATGGACACGGAATCGGCCACCGCATGGTTCAGCCCATCGCATGTAAGATGCCCATCGGCGCCTCTCGGGGAATCGCGGTATTTGCGCGACCGTTGCGGTACTATGTTCCTGCTCAAACGAGAAAGGGGACGCGCGCGATGCAGCTGGGTGGGAAACGGTGGTTCCTCATTGTCATGTTGTCCTTGGTGGGTCAGGTGGCGTGGGCCGTTGAGAACAACTTCTTCAATCTGTTTATCCAGGACGCCTTCGGCGCTTCGCTTTCCGATGTGGCCCTCATGGTATCGGCCTCGGCTCTGACGGCGACGGCGACGACGCTGTTCGTGGGCGCTTGGTCGGACAGGGTGGGCAGGCGAAAGATTTTCATCGTGGGCGGTACGCTTCTGTGGGGCCTTTCCATCTTGGCATTCGCGGGCCTTCAGAGCGCATCCGCCGCTCTGGCGCGTGACGCAGCGGCCATCGCCACCTTCGGCATCACGCTCACCATCGCTTTTGACTGCATCATGACGTTCTTCGGCAGCTTGTCGAACGATTCGTGCTTCAACGCGTGGATGACCGACGTGACCGACAGCACGAACCGCGGTAAGGTGGAGGGCGTCAACTCGGCCATGCCGCTGCTTGCGATGCTCGTCGTGTTTGGCGGCGCGATGTTTCTTATGGTGGTGGGCGAGGATGGATCCGTCACGTATAACTACCCGCTGTTCTTCACCATCATCGGTGTGCTGGTGCTGATCGCGGGCGTGCTGGCGCTGTTTCTTTTGGAAGATTCTCATCCGGTTGCCAAGCCACGCGGCAACTACCTTGCCGAGGTCCTCTACGGCTTCAAGCCTTCCTCGATGCGAGAGCACAAGATGCTGTACCTGGTGCTTGGCGGCTACTGCGTGTTCTCGACGGCTTTGCAGGTGTTCATGCCCTACTATGTGCTCTACCTGCGCCTTCCCTACATTCTTGGCGAGAATTACGTGTTCGTCATGGCGCCTGGCATCATCATCGCGGCGGTGTTTACCATGCTCTATGGACGTACGGTTGATGGGCGAGGTTTCTTGCGCGCGGTGATGCTGCCGCTGGTTCTGTTTCTCGTCGGATGCGTGATGCTTACCTTCTTCACGAATGCGGCGGGCGTGTTTGTCGGTTCCGTGCTCATGCTGTGCGGCTATCTGGGTGCGTGCGCGTGCTTTGGCGCTGAAGTGCGCAACAACACTCCGCTTGATCGTGTCGGCCTGTTTCAGGGTTTGCGCATCTTCATGGTGGTGCTCATTCCTATGCTCATCGGCCCGTGGATCGGCTCCACCATCAGCGCCTCGTCGGGTGCAATCGCCGGATTCGGCGTGGTGGGGGACGGGTTTACGCCTTCGTCGCTCATATTCCTGGGAGGTGCGTTTGTCGGGGCGCTGACCTTCGCGGTTCTTCTGGTTATGGCGCGTATGAAGGCGAAGGACACGGGGCGCGGGGAATAGGTCGCGTGGAGTAGGGCGCGTGGGGCGGTGCGCGCGGAGTGGGGCGCGCCTGGCGCGGCGCAAGCGAGCTGATGATCCTGGTCTGTCGGGCCGCCTCGCGAACGAGCTTGCCCGTGGCGGCGGGGCGTTCGCAGCGTCTTTGGCGGCGAGGTTGCTTTCCGCTGCCGCGCTTGTCGCAGGGCGCCGCTTCTTTCCGTTGCTGCGCCTGCCGTAGGGCGCGAGCTCCTTCCCGCGGCCGCTTCCCGCGGTTGCTTCCTATGGTTGCTTCCTGCGGCCGCTTCCAACGGTTGCTTCTTTCGATTACTTCCTGCGGTTACTTTCTGCGTGTGAGGATGATGCCGGCTAGTGCGACTATTGCCGCTAGCGGTGCGACCCGGATGAAGATCCATTCGAACGCATGCAGGGCAACGCCTACGACGGCGGTTTCCGGATCGGAGTAGTCCCAGCCGAGGTAGGGGCTGCCCATCGTCGCTATGGCTGCGAATGTGAGCAGCGTGATGGCAAGCAGCGTCGCGCACAAAATGCGCACCGCTTTACGTCGAGATTCCTTCCGTTGCGCAAGCTGCAGGTTGATGATCTCGAGCTTCTCGGAAATGACCCGCAGTTCGTCGGCGCGTGCTTCCGAGACGGTTTCGCCGAGTAGGACGCTTGCGGGTGTGTCGAGCGCCTCGGACAGGGCAAGGAGCAGATCGGCGTCGGGGACCGAAAGCCCCTGCTCCCACTTCGATATAGTCTGGCGGACTACGTTCACCTTGACGGCGAGCTCCTCCTGCGAAAGCCCCTTCGACTTTCGGATGGTCTTGATATTCTCGCTGAGCATGGGGCTTCCTTCCCGTTGCCGAATCCATACACGGCTCTTCCGCTGCTGTGTCTACGACGGTTGGGTGCGGGTTTCTCCCCGTCGCCGCGCTTGTCGCAGGGCGCCGCTCCTCCCCGTCGCCGCGCTTGTCGCAGGGCGCCGCTTCTTTCCGTCGCTGCGCCTGCCGTAGGGCGCCGCTTCTTTCCGCTGCCGCACCTGCGCACCTGCGCACCTGCCGAGCTTGCTGCACTCGCCGCACTCGCCGTATCTGCGACGGTGGGGTGCGGGTTTCTCCCCGCTACTGCGCCTACTGTAGGGTGAGGGCTTCTTTCCGTCGTCGCACCTGCCGCACCTGCGCACCCGCCGCACCTGCGCACCCGCCGCGCCGTCCGCATCTGCGCACTCGCCACACCTTCCGCATCTGCGCGCTTGCCGCATCTACCGTAAAGGCTTTTTCCCGTTGCTGCAAGCAACGCTGGCTAACATGCTATCTTGCCGTGCTTCGAAGTTGTGTTCAAAAATCGCATCCTTGTAGGCAGATTGGCGTGCCAAACCGTCGTTTTCATCCTACGAGAGCAAGGATATTCAACATTAGAAGGATAAATGTCCATTAAAAATGACCCTTTCAGGTGGAATGAACGGTTTTTCGCCTACAAGGAGGCGCTTTTTGAACATAACTTCGCAGAGCGCTTTCGCAAAAGGTCTTCGCAGCGGGTCTTCGCGGAACTCTCTCGCAGAGGGCCCTTGCCTCGCAGCGGGTCTTCGCAGAACTCTCTCGCGTGATGCTCTCGCGGGATGTCCTTGCAGAAATCTCTTGCAGGACGATCTCTCGGAACTCTCTCGCGGGGCTCTCTCAGAAGGTCCTCGCAGTACGCTCTCGCCGGACCTTCCCGCAGTACGCTCTCGCCGGACTCTCTCACGGAAGGTCCTCACATGATGCTCTCGCAGGATGTCCTCGCAGGAGGGTAAGAAGGGGGCAAGTTGTCTAGCTAGGGTGGCAAGCTGTCTGTCTGCGCTCTTTCGCGTGCATTGCACGGAATGGTTTCCGCTGCATGACGGATGCCGCCGAGGAGGCGCATGGGGAGCGCCTGTCCCTACACTGGTGCGATGAGAGCCTTTGGTGTGATAAGTACCCTCGACGAAATAAACACCCCTGGCGTGATGAGCGTGCTTGGCGTGATAAGTACCCTCGACGAAATAAACACCTCTGGTGTGGTTAGCGCCGCTGGTGTGGTTAGCGCCCCTGGTGTGATGAGCGTCTCTGATGTGATAAGCACCTCTGGTGAAATGAGCATCCTGGCGCGATAAGCACCACTGGTGTGTTGGGCACCCTAGCGTGATGAGCACTCCAGTGCGATGAACGCACTGGTGAAATGAGCGCACTGGCGAAATGAACACCCTGGCGTGATGGGCATCCGAAAGGGAGGAGCGTTTGTGCAGCATGTAAACTTGAGAGATGAGGTTCTAAGCGGGCCTTTGGACGGTCGGGCGCTGCCTGCTTCCGTGAGGGTGCTCGGTGCGCTGTGCTTCATGGGCGGGCTCGTTCTCATGATGCTTGCGTTTGAGGCGTTGTATCGCACGGGCGTGCATTTCGTCGAGGGCGACTATGCCTCTGAGGGACTTTCCGCAACGATTGTCATCGTCATGCGTGCCGTCGTGTTAGCGGCGTTGGCCGTTGCTGTCGGCCTGCTGGGGTTTTCCGTCTTGCGCAATCGACGACGCCTGGCTGCGCAGCTGGCGCGCGTCGTGTTGGTGCTCGTGTTCGCGGCTGCTCTGTGCGACATCATGATTTTAGGGGTGACCTGGCGTCTTGCGCCTTTGCTGGCGGCGCAGGTGGCAGCCGTTGCGGCACAGGCCTACCTTGATCCGTCAATTCGCGAGGAACGTCGTCTGCGGCGCAAGCTTCATAACATGGAGCTGCGCGACGAGGCTGCTGAGGGAACGCTGGGTCGCGACCGAACGGGCCGCGGCTACTTGGAGCTCAACTTCTTCAACCTGTTCTGGATCTTCACGGTGGCGAGCGTCTTAGGCCTGCTGTTCGAGAACACCTTTCATGAACTGTATTACCACGCCTATCAGAACCGCGCGGGCCTTCTGTTCGGGCCGTTCTCGCCCATTTACGGCATTGGCGCGGTGCTTATGACGCTTGCGCTCAACCGGCTGCACGACGCCAACGTGGTGGTGCTGTTCTTGGCGAGTGCCCTTATTGGCGGGGCGTTCGAGTACGCTGCCAGCTGGTTCATGCAGCTTGCCTTCGGCGTGGTGTCCTGGGATTACTCGAACATGTGGCTCTCGATTGGCGGGCGCACCTGCGTGCCGTTCATGGCACTGTGGGGCCTGATGGGCGTGCTGTGGGTGAAGTTTGCTTTACCTGCGCTGTTGCGGCTGGTGAACCTCGTTCCCTGGCGGTGGCGCTATGCGCTGACGGCGGTGTGCGCTACGCTCATGCTGGTCGATGTGGTCATGACGCTGCAGGCGCTCGATTGCTGGTACGAGCGCGCGTCCGGCGCGCCTGCGACGTCGAACATTCAGCGCTTTTACGCAGCCCATTTCGACGATTCGTACATGCAGAATCGTTTCCAGAGCATGGTGATGCACCCCGAAACCGCCACGCGCGGCTAATTGGGGAGGGCATGCCGAAGTGCCGAAGTACCGAAGTGTCGAAGTTGTGTTCAAAAACCCCAACTATTGGACATTTTCGGCTTCGCTGGAAGGCCTGTTTCGGCGAAGCCGAGCTTCCCCGAGAGTACTTTTGAGGCAAGGTTTTGCAAAACCGCAGGTCATTGCGATGGAAGATCTGAGTAGTTCGGGTAATCCCCTCGTAAAAATGTCCAAAGGATGCGCTTTTTGAACACAACTTTGGAATCGGCTTCAGAATCGCCTCTTACGACCAGGGGTCGCGCTCGAATAGCGGGGCGGGATCGGCCGGACGGTCGGAATAAGGGTCGTAGCCGTCGTCGTCCTCGTTAGCTGCGCGGCGGAAGGGGTCGGCAGGCTTTGCCGACCCGGGCTTTTCCGCAGCGGTCCCGCCCGTGCGCACCACGGGTTTGTAGACCACGTTCATCTGGGGTTTCTTCGCCGTCATGCCGCCTTCGCCGCCTTCGCCGCCTGGTTACTCGGCGCCGATCTGCGCGAGGTCGTAGGGCGTGGTCTGGTAGACGTAATAGTTCAGCCAGTTGGTGTAGAGCAGCTGCGCGCACGAGCGCCAGCTGGAAACGGGGTCGCGCGAGGGGTCGTCGTCGGGGTAGTAGTTCGCCGGAACGTGCATGTCGAGGCCGCGCGCGATGTCGCGGTCATACTCGGCCTTCAGCGTGGCGGCGTCGTATTCGGGATGACCGAAGACGAAGAAGTTGCTGGAGTCGGTGCTCTTGGCGATGTAGACGCCCGCCACATCGCTTACCGCGATGAGCTCGAGGTCGGGATGCGCCTCGATGTCTTCCGCGTGCACCTCGGTGTAGCGCGAATGCGGCGCCATGAACGTGTCGTCGAAACCGCGCACAAGCGGCGAGTGGGGCTTGACCACCTTGTGGTTGAACACGCCGAACATCTTCTTGGGCAGTTCGTACTTTGGCACGCCGTAGTGGTAGTAGATGCCCGCCTGCGCGCCCCAGCAAATGTGGAAGGTCGAATGCACGTTGGTTTTCGACCACTCCATGATGGCCGTGAGCTCGTCCCAGTAGTCCACATCCTCGAAGTCGAGCAGCTCGACCGGCGCGCCGGTGATGATAAGGCCGTCGTAGGTGCGCTCGCGCACTTCCTCGAAGGGGGTGTAGAAGGTCTCGAGGTGCTCGGCCGAGACGTTCTTCGACTCGTGGCTGGCGGTTTGCAGAAGCTCGACCTCGATCTGCAACGGCGTGTTCGAGAGCTTGCGCAGGATTTGCGTTTCGGTGACGATCTTGGTGGGCATGAGGTTCAAAAGCAGCAGCTTCAGGGGACGGATGTCCTGATGCATGGCGCGAAACTCCGTCATGACGAAGATGTTCTCGCTCTCGAGCGCGGCGGTTGCAGGCAGCTGGTCGGGAATTCTGATAGGCACGGCAATCCTTTCGGTTGATAGGGCGAATGCTTACTATAATAGATAGCCGCATTATCGGGTACAGCGCAATCGGCCGCGGCCATACGAACTTGCGCCAACCCGTTATCGGAGAAGCGGAAGGTTCTTCGCGCTATCCCGGCGCTACAATGTGCGAGGCAATATTCGCGTAGGCATCATGCTCTGAGAAGGAACGGCCCATGACTCAAACCATCAACACCATTTGCGTGCAGGGCGGCTATCGCCCCGGCGACGGCGACCCGCGTCAGATTCCGATTTACCAGAACACTACCTGGAAGTACGACACGAGCGAGCATATGGGCCGCTTGTTCGACCTCGAGGAGTCCGGCTATTTCTACACGCGCCTGCAAAATCCCACGAATGACTTCGTCGCCGCTAAGATCGCCGAGCTTGAGGGCGGCACGGCGGCCATGCTCACGTCTTCGGGGCAGGCGGCAAACTTCTTCGCCATCTTCAACCTGTGCAGCGCGGGCGACCATCTGGTGTCGAGCACGTCCATCTACGGTGGCACGTTCAACCTCATCTCGGTCACCATGGCGCGCATGGGCATCGAGTGCACGTTCGTCGACCCGAACTGCAGCGACGAGGAGCTCGAGGCGGCGTTCCGCCCCAACACCAAGTGCGTGTTCGGCGAGACCATCGCCAACCCCGCGCTCACGGTGCTTGACATCGAGCGTTTTGCGAAGGCGGCGCATGCGCATGGCGTGCCGCTCATCGTGGACAACACGTTCCCGACGCCGGTTCTGTGCCGACCCATTGAGTGGGGGGCCGACATTGTGACGCACTCGACCACCAAGTACATGGACGGTCATGGCGCCACCGTCGGCGGAGCCATCATCGACGGCGGCAAGTTCGACTGGAACGCGTACGCCGAGAAATTCCCGGGCCTCACCACGCCCGACGAGAGCTACCACGGCGTGACCTACACCGAGCGCTTCGGGCTTGAGGGGGCGTTCATCACGAAGGCGACGGCCCAGCTCATGCGCGACTTCGGCGCCATTCAGTCGCCGCAGCATGCGTTCATCATCAACCTGGGGCTCGAGAGCCTGCATCTGCGCATGCCGCGTCATTCCGAGAACGGCCTGGCGTTGGCGCGCTACCTGAGCGAGCATCCGAAGGTGGCGTGGGTACGCTATCCCGGCCTCGAGGGCGACTCTGAGTTCGAGCGCGCGCAGAAGTACCTCCCGCAGGGGTGCTGCGGCGTGGTGAGCTTTGGCGTTGCCGGCGGGCGCGAGGCGGCCGAGACGTTCATGGCGAACCTGAAGCTCGCGCAGATTGCCACGCATGTGGCCGATGCGCGCACCTGCGTGCTGCACCCGGCTAACGCCACGCATCGCCAGATGAGCGACGAAGAGCTGGCGGCGGCCGGCATCGGCGCCGATCTGATTCGCTTTTCGTGCGGTATCGAGGACGCGGCCGACCTCATTGCCGACGTCGAACAGGCGCTTGCGGCGGTGTAGGACCTGCTGCTCGCGGCGCTTCAGGGGTTTTCGGCACCGCGCCTGCTTTTAACGGAATAGAAGCTTGATGGAACTCGCGCAGCCTTAAAGGTTGCGCGAGTTCTGTGCAAAATGGGCGAAGTGGGCGAAAGGGGTGGGTTCGTGGCGGCGTGGGTTCGTGGTTACGCGAGCTCGTGGTTGCCCCTAAAAAGGAAGCGCCCGGCGAGAGGAGGCCTCGCCGGGCAAGAAAGGAGGGGATATGCGGCCCTTCTGGGGAGACCGCATCTGCTTATGGGATGTAAGCAGGCAAGTTATCAAGGAGGGGAGCCTTTAACTCGCTGACGACAGTATAAAACGCCGCCTTGAAGCGCTTATGAATCGCAGGTGGGCATCTTGTGAAGAACGGGGCCTCTGTTGTCGTGATTTCGTGGAGAGGGTCGGGATGCGGCTTAGCGCGGGCCGGTGGATGCCTGCGCGCAACTGAGGAAGTGGGGCATCGGTAGGTGTCGGGGAGTTGGGCGAGCGCCGTGGCGCGTGATGCGGCGCGGGCCGATGGGCCGTTCGGCAATGCGGAAACAAATGTTCGAATTTGTTGTTCACGAGCGTTTGGCATCGTGATACCATAGGGCGCATGGATACTTTGTTCACAGAAATGGAAAACGCCCAGCGCGGGAAGGTCGCGCCCCTTGCCGTGCGCATGCGTCCGCGCACGCTTGAGGAAGTGGTGGGCCAGCACGAGGCAGTAGGGCCGGGCAGCTGGCTGCGCGCCGCCATCGAGCAGGACAACTTAAGCTCGGTCATCCTGTTCGGGCCCGCCGGCACGGGCAAGACCACGCTCGCGCACGTCATCGCCGAGTCCACGCGCGCCACCTTCGTCGAGGTTTCGGCCATTGGCGGCACCGTTGCCGACCTGCGCCGCGAAATTGACGCTGCCGAGAAGCGCCTGGTCATGGGGGGGTTGCGCACCATCCTGTTCGTCGACGAGATCCACCGATTCAACCGCAGCCAGCAGGATGCCCTGCTGCATGCGGTGGAAGATCGCGTCGTCGTGCTGGTGGGCGCCACCACGGAAAACCCGTTCTTCGAGGTGAATTCCGCGCTTATCTCGCGTTCGCGCGTGGTTGAGCTGCATGCGCTTTCCGATGAGGAAATTGCCAGCTTGGTTGATCGTGCGCTTGCAAGCGAGCGCGGCTTGGCGGGCGGGTACGCGCTTGACGCCCAAGCGCGACAGGCCATCGTGCTGCTTGCCGGCGGAGACGCCCGCACGGCGCTCACCACGCTTGAGCTAGCTGCCGGCATGGTGGGCCCCGGTACGCCGGACGCGCCCGTTCTCATCACCGAGGACATGGTGCGCGCCGCCACGCCGCATCGCCACCTTCCGTACGACAAGAACAATGACATGCACTACGACGTCATTTCCGCGTTCATCAAGTCCATGCGCGGAAGCGACCCCGACGCGGCGCTGTACTGGCTTGCGCGCATGCTCGATGGCGGTGAGGACCCGAAGTTCATCGCGCGGCGCATCTTCATCGCGGCGTCGGAGGACGTGGGGAACGCCGACCCGCAGGCTATCCTCGTGGCGGAAGCTGCGTTCAAGGCGTGCGAGGTTATTGGCATGCCCGAATGTCGCATCAACCTGGCGCAGGCTGCGGTGTACATGGCGCTCGCACCGAAGAGCAACGCCTCGTATGCGGGGCTGGCCGCAGCCATGAGCGAGGTGCGGCATGGGCCGGCGCGCGCGGTGCCCGATCACCTGCGCGACAGGCATCGCCCGGGCTCGGAAAACTACGGCGAGTACAAGTACCCCCACAGCTATCCGGGTGGTTGGGTTGACCAGCAGTACCTGCCGGATGGCTTGGAACGCGGCTGCTTCTACACGCCTGGCGAGCGCGGCTGGGAGTCGTATCGCGCCGACGCCGCGGCACGCGACCGCCTAGGCTAGCGGCACGGCCGTTTTTGCACACAACTTCGAAACGCGTGCTCCTCTAGGGGGTTTCCGCGCGTCAACCTTGCGTGTGATGGGTGTGTGCCCTGGTGTGCGGCTGAGTAAAATGGCGTCTCAAGTGGTATAGTTGGGCGGTCGAACAACAGGAGGCCCGATATGGAATTTTCCGAGATCATCAACATGGTGCTGCCCGTCGTGTACGTGGTGGTCGGCATTGCGCTTGTGTGGGTGCTGGTCGAAGTGGTCATGACGCTGCGCAAGGCGCGCGGAACCGTCGACGCCATCCAGAAGCAGGTGGAACCCACGCTTGCCAACGTCGAGCGCATCACCACCGAGCTCGAGCCCGTTGTGGCCAACGTGCGTCAGATCACCGACCAGATCCAGCCCGCCGTCGGCAAGGTGGACCCGCTGGTGGAGCGCGTGTCGCTTACGGTTGACGCGGTGAACCTCGAGATGATGCGCGTCGACCAGATCCTCGAGGACGTCACGCACATCACCGACTCCGTTTCCAAGACGCTTGATACGGTCGACACCGTGACCAGCGCGCCGGTCGAGCTGGTCAATTCCGTGTCCGACAAGGTGCGTGCGCGTTTCGCGCCGAAAACTGCCAGCCGCGAGTCGGTGAACCTGGGCCAGGCGAAGGCCGCCGAGGGCGAAAAGCCCAACCCGGTGAAAAACTTCGTGAACGCCGTGGCCGAGGCCGTCGAGGCCAAGACGTCGGGTGCGAAGGTAGCGCCGGTGCAGGTCGCTTCGAAGGCCGCTTCCGCGCAAGCAGTTGCACAGGACGTTGCGAAGGACGTTCCCGCTTCCGCGGAATAGTTGTGCGCAAGGCAGATTCGGCCATTATGCTGGTCGAATAATCCGTTTCTCGAGATATAATGGGGCGTTGCGATTTCGCGCCGTGCACGTTGGCGGCGTGGGAGCGTGCGCAAGGTAATCGGAGCCTGCATTCGCGGGCTCTTCCCATAACAGAGAGACGGGCAGAACATGCAATACATGACAACCGCCGAAATTCGCGAGAAGTTCCTCAGCTACTTTGAGGAGAAGGGCTGCGAGCGCTGGCCTTCCTCTTCGCTCATTCCCGATGATCCGTCGCTTTTGCTCACCACTGCGGGCATGGTGCAGTTCAAGCCCTACTTCCTGCAGCAGAAGCAGATCGACCCGAAGTACATCGGCACCACCACGGTGCAGAAGTGCGTGCGTACCAACGACATCGACATCGTCGGCACCACTGGTCGTCACCAGAGCTTCTTCGAGATGCTGGGCAACTTCAGCTTCGGCGAGTACTTCAAGGAAGAGATGTGCGCGTGGGCGTATGACTTCTCTGTGAACGTGCTGGGCCTGCCGGCTGAGCGCCTGTACTTCACCGTGTTCGAGGACGACGACGAGACCATCGAGATCTGGAAGAGCCTCGGCGTTGACGAAAGCCACATCTCCAAGCTGGGCGAGGACGACAACTTCTGGCGCGCCGGCCCCACCGGTCCGTGCGGCCCGTGCTCCGAGCTGTACTTCGACCAGGGCCCCGAGGTGGGCTGCGGCAGCCCCGACTGCGCGCCCGGCTGCGACTGCGATCGCTTCCTCGAGTACTGGAACTGCGTGTTCACCCAGTACGACGGCCAGGAGGACGGCAGCCTCGTTCCGCTGCCGAAGAAGAACATCGACACCGGCATGGGCCTCGAGCGCATCGCCGGCATCATGCAGGGCGTGCAGTCCAACTACGACACCGACGTGCTGCGCAGCCGGGTGGCTGTGGGCGAGCGCCTGGCTGGCAAGACGTACGGCGAAGACGCTGCGGCCGACCTTGCGCTGCGCATCATCGCTGACCACAGCCGCTCGGTGACCTTCATGATCGCCGACGGCATCCTGCCGTCCAACGAGGGCCGCGGCTACGTGCTGCGCCGCCTGCTGCGCCGCGCCATTATGAAGGCGCATCTCATCGGCATCGAGGGCCCGTTCCTCAACGAGTACGTCGACGAGATTGTGCGCCTCATGGGCCATGTGTACCCCGAGATCATCGAGAACCGCGAGCTCGAGCGCAAGCTCATCCTGGCCGAGGAGGAGCGCTTCGGCGCCACGCTGCGCCAGGGCCAGCGCTTCCTGGAAGAGGCCCTCGAGCAGCTTGAGGGTTCCGTGCTGCCTGGCGAAGAGGCCTTCACCCTGCATGACACCTACGGCTTCCCGGTTGAGGTCACGTCTGAAATTTGCGCCGAGCGCGGCGTCGAGGTTGACCGCGAGGGCTTCGAGCGCTGCATGACCGAGCAGCGCGAGCGCGCCCGTGCCGCTGGCGCGAAGGACGCGGCTGCGGCGTGGAGCACCTACGGCGGCATCCACAACGACCTCTTGAACGAGCTGGGCGTCACGAAATTCGTGGGCTACGCGCAGACCGAGGCCGAGGCGAAGATCATCGCCATCGTGAAGGACGGCGAGCGCGTCGAGGTCCTGCCCGCGGGCGAGGCCGGCGAGGTTATCCTGGACGTCACCCCCTTCTACGCCGAGATGGGCGGCGAAGTGGGCGACACCGGCGTTCTGGTCAAGGGCGACCGCATGGCCGTGGTGCTTGACACCAAGGCTCCCGAGAAGGGTCTTTCCTGCCATCAGGTGAAGTCCGAGGTCGACTTGGCCGTGGGCGATGCGGTTGTCGCGCGCGTTGACGCCAAGCGCCGTGCCGCCATCGAGCGCAACCACACCGCCACGCACATTCTGCATGCAACGCTGCGCGAGGTGCTGGGCGATCACGTGAAGCAGGCAGGTTCCTTGGTCGAGCCCGAGCGCCTTCGCTTCGACTTCACGCACTTCGAGGCCATGACGCCCGAGCAGATCGCCGAGGTCGAGCGCGTGGCTAACGACTATATCATGCGCGCCGTTGCCACCAACACCTACGAGACTTCGCTTGACGAGGCCCGCGCCGCCGGCGTGACCGCGCTTTTCGGCGAGAAGTATGGCGACGCCGTGCGTGTCGTCGAGGCCGGCGAGTTCTCGCGCGAGCTGTGCGGCGGCTGCCATGTGCGCAACACCGCCGAGATTGGCTTCGTGAAGATTACCTCCGAGTCCTCCGTGGGCGCGAACCTGCGCCGTATCGAGGCTGTGACCAGCTACGGTGCCCTTGAGTACCTGAACCGCTTCGAGGCTGAGCTCAAGCGCGCCGCCGCCGAGCTGCGCACGCAGCCCATGGAGGTGGCCGATCGCGCTGCCGCCAACCTCAAGGCCCTCAAGGAGGCGCAGAAGGCCGCGAAGAAGGGCGGCGCCGTTTCCGGTGGCGGCCTGGATGTGCTGCTGGGCGCGGTTGCCACGGCGAAGGGCGGCTACCCGGTGGTCATCTCCCGCACCGATGTTACCGATGCGGGCGAGCTGCGCAACTTGTGGGATGTCGTGAGCTCGCGTTTGGCTGCGCCGGGTGCCATGGTCGTGGCGGCCGACAAGGACGGCAAGCCCATTCTCATGGCTGCGGGTACCGAAGAGGCCGTGGCCGCGGGCTTCAACGCCGGCGCGGTTATCAAGGCCATCGCGCCTTGCGTCAAGGGCGGTGGCGGCGGCAAGCCCACCATGGCCCAGGCGGGCGGCAAGGATTCCGCTGGCATCGACGACGCCCTTGCCGCGGCTCGCGAGATGCTGCCGTAAAGGCGTTTGCCATACATTAGTTTTCCCAGTTGGCGACCTTCGGGTCGCCAACTTGTTTTTCGTCTTGCAAGGGGTTTGCAGGTTGCCGTCTTGCATGATGTTGACGCCTGTTCGAAGGGGCGAATGGGCTAGAATGACGAGGGCATTTTCGAGTACGGGGGTTTTATGAGGGTGATGGCTCTTGACATTGGCGAAGTACGCGTTGGCGTTGCGATAAGCGACCCTGGCGAGCGCGTGGCGTCCCCCCTGTGCGTGCTGCCCACCAACGAGGTGCTTGGCAATGCGAAGTCGTTTCGACTGCTGCTGGAGGATTGGGAGCCCGAGCTTATCCTCTCGGGGCTGCCCTACACCATGGCCGGCGAAGAGGGGCCGCAGGCCGCGCGTATCCGCGATGCGGCAACGCGAATCGGCCGGGCGAGCGGCTTGCCTGTCGAATTTACCGACGAGCGCCTTTCGTCGCGCGAGGCAAAGCGTAGTTTGCGTGAAAAGGGGCTCGACGAGCGGGCGATGCGCGGCAAAGTAGATATGATAGCCGCGAGCATTTTTCTTCAGGCGTGGCTCGACGAGCGAGCCGCTAAGAACTCGATCGCGGAAAGTTGAGGCCCATGTCCCGTCACAGCAGAAAGAACATGACCTACTCGAGCCGCCCCACGCATGCAGCGCGCGTTGCGCACGCGAAGGGCGATAAGCAGTTCCGCACGTACGACACAAGCTACATTCGCCCCAAGAAGAGCAAGGCTCCCGTTATCGTGGGCCTCGCGTTGGCCCTGGTGGTCGTGCTGGCGGCGGGTGCGGCGGTGTACCACTTCATCATCGATGATGACCAGCCGACTGTGTCGGGCGATACGGTTGGCTCTCTTTCCGCAGGTCAAACTGCGGTTATCACCATTCCCGAGGGCGCTGATGGCATGAGCGTCGGCGTGCTCTTGGCCGAAGCGGGGCTGGTGCCCTCGTCGCAGGATTTCTACCTGCGCGTCATCGAACTTGAGGCTGATTCGGCGCTTAAGCCCGGAACGTACTCGCTTGCGGGCGGCATGACGCTCGATGAGATCATCGGCATTCTGGAAGAGGGGCCGGCGGCTACCGGCAAGACCTTCACGGTGCCTGAGGGTCGCACGCGTGAGGCAACCGCGGCGCTGGTCGAACAGACCACCGAAGGCGCCGTGACCGCGCAGCAGTTCTTGGATGCCTCGGCCGACGCAAGCGCGTGGGTGGGTGAGTTCGCCTGGTTGGAAAGCGCCGGCACCAACCCGCTTGAGGGCTTTCTGTTCCCCAAGACCTACCTGGTCACCGCGACCGACGACGCCTCGTCCATCGTGCGCATGATGCTCAAGCAGTTCGAGGCCGAGACGGCGGCGCTTTCGTTTGCCTACCCCGAGGGCGAGGGCCTGACGCTTTACGATGCGGTGAACCTGGCGTCTATCGTCGAGCGCGAAAGCTACACCGAGCGACCGACGGTGGCGGGCGTGTTCTACAACCGCCTGGCGTCCGACCGCCCCTACCTTGAGTCTGATGCCACCACCGCTTACGAGGTGGGCGCCGAGCCTACCGCCGAGCAGGTGCACGCCGACACGCCGTACTCCACCTACAGCAACCCCGGCTTGCCGCCGACGCCCATTTGCTCGCCGGGCATCGTGTCGCTGCGTGCTGTGTGCGAGCCGGCCGATACCGACTACATGTTCTTCTTCACCACCATGAGCGAAGACAGCATGAACATCTACTTCAGCAAGACCTACGACGAGCACGCGGCGGTTATTGCCGAGCATTCGTAGCACGGCGCGGCGAAGGTGATGCGGCATGGCGTTTTTCGAGCCCGATAAGTTTTTCTCGCGCATATCGCACGTCGATATCGAGCGTGACTTGCTGGCGTGCGGGCTTACGCACGCGCTGCTGGACATCGACAACACCATCCTTACGCGCGACACGCGGGAATTGCCGCGTGACGTGGGCGTATGGCTGGCGCGAGCGCGCGACGCGGGCGTGACTTTTTGCCTTGTGTCGAACAGCACGCAAAGCGATACCATGGGCCCGCTTTCCGAGCGACTGGGCATTCCCTTGGTCATGCGCAGCATGAAGCCGCTGCCGCAGGGGTATCTGCGCGGCATGCGCGTGTTGGGCGGAACCAGCAAGGACACCGTGATGATTGGCGATCAGATGATCACCGACGTGGTGGGTGCGCATCTGGTGGGCATGAAGGCCTACATGGTGGCGCCCCTCGCGGAAAAGGAGCTGCCGCATACGGCGCTGTTCCGCTGGATGGAGCGCGTGATGCTGGGCGAGCAGAAGCCCGAGCCCGTGACGCCGGCCACGCAGCAGATGCTCGAGGACGTAGCCGCCGAGCGCGTGGGGTAGGGGCTGGCGCCAGGGCGCCTGGTTGGCTTTCCGAATGGGACGCAGTGGGACGTAGAACCCGGCTCGGTGTCCCAGATGGGACACGTATCCCGGCTCGGTGTCCCATTTTTCGCGCGGATTGTGGGAGCTGCCCCTTTCTGCGCCTGCCGTACTGCGAAAGGATTTCCGAACATGCTTGAGGCTGAGAAACTGTACGTGCTGGGTCATCCCGTGGCGCATTCGAAATCGCCGGCCATGTACAACGTGGTGTATCCGAAACTGGGCTTGAACTGGCATTACGGCCTCAAGGATTGCGAGAGCGCGGAAGAGGCCGAGGCGTTTTTGGCTGCGCGCGACTTCCTTTCCATCAACATAACCATGCCCTACAAGCCGCATGCCCTGGCAGCGGCCGACATGCGGGCTGCGTCTGCGAAGCTGGCGGGTGGCGCCAACGTGCTGGTGCGCAAGGGCGAAGCGCTGGTGGCGTACAACACCGACGGGCAGGGCTGCGTGGCGTATCTGGAGCGCTGCGGAGTTCGTTTCGCCGGCGCGCGCGTGGTCGTGTGCGGAACGGGTCCAACCAGCTTGGCCATTCTGCACGCCGCTGCGCAGGCGGGGGCTGCCGAGGTATGCCTGCTCGGGCGCGATGCGGCGCGTGCGCAGGCGACGCTCGACGGCTATCTGAAGCTGTTCGGCGAACTGGCTTATGCCACGTTCGACTTGCCGGCGGCGTACGCGCATCATCGCAGCTTTCGTGAGACGTACGAGCAGGCGCTCTTCGCGGCGGGATCGTACGGGGATGAGGCCGAGCGCATTGCGGGGGCTGATCTTATCGTGGATGCCACGCCGCTTGGCATGAAGCCGGGGGATCCGGCTGCGTTCGACACGAGCCTTTTGCACGCGGGCCAGACGGTTTTCGACGTGGTGTACGGCCATGGGGAAACGGCGCTTGCCGCCGCTGCCCGTGCGGCGGGTGTGCGCTTCATCGACGGGCCGGGAATGCTGGTTGGCCAGGCGGTTGCCACCGTGCGCATCGTGTGCGACCTCGCCGGCGTCGAGTGCTCCCTTTCCGATGACGAGCTGTTCGAACTGATGGCCGAAGCTGCGGGCTTTGCCTGCTAGGCCGGCGTGATTGCGGGCGCCGTCAATGCCTTTATGTAGAGTTTGGTGTTGAGGATTGTGTCGTTGGGAGCATCCTTTAACCAAAAGCAACGAGTGCGACAGGGTATCTTGAGCGCAAGTGTGCGGGTCTTTTCGTGTTTGGGGGAGGCTTGTTGAAGGTCGGCTACGGAAGGGTGGGTATGATCACCTCGGGAACCACCAGGCGATGCTCCCTCATCTCAAGGAACCCCAAGGCGTAGTGGGGGTAGGTCACAAAGCCCTGTCCGCCGCCTACGTTCGTATCGGCGAACTTAACGGCGGGGTGGATTCCGTACTTTTTGGGGTGTTCCAGGACGTAGCGCATGCTGGTCATGCGGTTGTTCGTCGACTTGCACTCCACCAGAGTGGGCGTCCCTCCGTCGCTGAACACGAAGTCTATTTCGGGTGATCCGCTTGGCGCGTGGTAGTAGTACGGCTGAACGCTTTCGGCGTTGAGGGCCGTTGCTACCATGTTCTCGGCAATCGCGCCCTTGTAGGCGCTCAGGTTTCCCTGCAGGACTCCGGCGGCCGTGCCATGCTCGAGCTGGGAAATGAGCAATCCCGTGTCTGCGAAGAAGACCTTGAACTCCCGTGGGATTTTGGCGCCCTCCAGCGGCGCCGATATCTCCCTTAAGTTGTATGCCTTGACGACGAGCCCCGTGTCTGCCAGATATTGGAGCCCGTCCGCTTTCTGAGGGCTGTTTCCCTTGGCGTTCACCAGGCTGTACTGGAACTTCTTGTACTCTTTTGCAAGCTGGGCGGGAAGGGAGTCGAGGCACGCCTCGGCTCGCAGCTTCAGCGTCTCGTTGACCCTGTCTGCCCCGTCTTCACCCCTGTACCTGCCGAAGTCTTCCCGGATGGAGGCGAGTATCCTACGCTGGACTTCTTGTACCGCGTTTAGGTCATGCGTTGCGAGGAATACGTTCACCGCTTCGGGCATTCCTCCCACCACGAGGTACTGGTAGTACAGGGCTCGCATGCTCGCATGGACGGCGGGCAGCACGGGCGTACGCGTCTCGAGAGCCTGTTTCACATGATCCGTCACGTTGTCAGTTACGCCTACCGCCTGTAGGAACTCGCGGAAGCTGAGGGGGTGCATAGGGAGATGCTCTTCGTATCCCACGGGGATTCCCCTTCGGTACGGGTCTCGGAATCCTTTCACGCCGAGGAAGCTGCCTGTAGCTATGACGTCGTAACGTCCGTCGAGGCCCCAGTACTTTAGGGAGCTTCGCGCGTTGGGGCAATCTTGGATCTCGTCGAGGATGAGGAGGGTTTCTTGGGGTACGAAGCGGGCGGATGGGTTGATCGCCGTGATTGAGAGCGTCATTTCGTCGACGCTGAAGTTCCCCTCGAAAGCGGCATGAGCCGCGGTGTTGGCCCGGAGGTCGAGGTAGACGACGTTGGGGTAGTTGGCGCGGCCGAACTCCCTGACGATGTAGGTTTTTCCGACCTGTCTCAGTCCTCCGATGACGAGCGGATGGTGCGGTCGATCCTTCCACCTGGCCATTTTCTCCCAAGCAGTACGTTTCAGCATAGGTCTCCCATCTGCGATTTTTACATTTTTAAAGGGATTATAGTCCAATATTTTTACATTTTTAAGAGGTTAAAGCAACGATGACGTTTTATTTTTAAAAGGATTTCGTCAATTGTTCTTGTCTGCCTGTTCAAGGCCACCCTGAGAAACGAGCTCGCCGACCTGCTCACGGAGGACTTCGGCGTGGAGGAAGCGGTCGCGGGCGCCATCGCCTCCGACACGGCCGACGAGTTCGCCACCGTCATCTTCGACAACCAGATCCAGGGCATGAACGACGACGTCCTCATGCAGATCATCAGGGACTCGGTGAAGGCGCACAAATCCGACCTCGACCTCTCCGACGACGAGGTGCGCAAGCTCTAC
>JAFSHA010000171.1 GCA_017440565.1 Eggerthellaceae bacterium
CGCAACGGAGCTGCGGACAGGGAGGAGACTTTACATGGAAGACAGACTGCTTGTAGCCGTCGGCCTCGCCGACATGTGCGAGGTCGCATCGGCGCTCTTCGCGTTCCCGACGCCCGAGCTGGCCGCCGCGCTGTCGGGGGGCGCAGCCTCGGAGGACCTTCTGGGCTGCTTTGGAGACGCCGGGGCGCATGATGCGGGAGAGCCGCTCGAGGCCGCCTTCTCCGGCTTCGTCTCCCGCGACCCCGATGACCTTCTCGGCTCCCTGAGGAGGGGCCACTCTCTCCTGTACCTGGCGCCCGGCGGAGACGTGCCCGTGTGGCCTTACGAGTCCCCCTTCTGCTTCGTCGCCGATGGCCGCGAGGGCGAGCCCTCGCTGTTCCGCTCCCCGCGCCAGATCGATGTCGAGCGCCACATGCGCGAGGCCGGCGTGCTGCCCAAGGACGCGCGCACCGAGCCCGCCGACAGCGCGTGGAACGAGCTCAGCTTCATGTCGTATCTGTACGGCCAGGTCGCCAAGGCCCTGCACGAGGGCCGCGAGGGCGATGCCGCCGAGTGGTCGGGGCGCATCGTTCGATTCTGGGACGAGCACGCCTCCAAGTGGTTGCCCGCCTTCATGGCTAAGACCGTGGAAGGGGCATCGAGCCTTTCTTGCGGAGCTGAGTATGCCGCGCTGGCCGAAGTCGGCTCGCTGATCCTCGATGCGGTCGGCGCTGATATCGACTCAAGGAGGCTTTAGTCCGTCATGGAATTCCTGTTCGTCTTCGCTGCGACCGCCGTCGCCGCGCTCGCCCTGCGCGAGCCGCTGAAGCGCTGTCCGGTCGCGTTCTACGCGCTTGCCTGTGCGGTCGTCGTCGTGTTCCTCGCCGGCGCCAACGGGCTGCTCTCGGGCGGCTGGTGGAAGCCCGCCATTGTGCTCGTCCAGCGCTGCATGGTGGCGCTCTCGCTGTTCGCGGTCGTCATGCTCATCGGCGCGCTGCCCAAGGGCGGCAAGCTCGACGCGTGGCTTCGACCCGTGCGCGCGGAGCTCTCCATCGTGGCGTGCATCCTGTGCCTCGGCCACATGTGCATGTACCTCGCGCCCTACGCCGCCCGCGCCGTCGCGGGGACGATGGGCGCCCCGATGCTCGCGTCGTTCGTCGTCGCGGTCGTTCTGTTTGTGCTGGTGCTCTTGCTGGGCGTCACCTCGTTCGGCTTCGTGAAGCAGCGCATGGGCGGCCGCGCGTGGAAGAACGTCCAGCGCCTAGCGTACCCCTTCTTCGGACTCGCCTGGGCGCATCTCATGTTCATGCTGGCGCCGGCAGCCTCCAAGGGCGGCGAGCAGGCTCTCGCGAGCGTCGCCATCTACTCGGCCCTCTTCGCCCTCTACCTCGTGCTGCGCCTCTTCCGCGCGTACAAGGACGGCCAGGCCGAGCGGCCGAGCGCGTAGAACGCTTTTCTCCGTCGTCTCACGGAGACTCGTTTCTCCCGAGATCCATATTCCCCCTTCGAAGCTCCCGCCTATTTATCCTCTTCCACTCCCTCGGAAGTTCCTCCCTCAACTAAGCGGGACCAGAGAAAGAGCCTGCAGTCGATTTTGCAGGCTCTTTCTCTTTCGCTATGGGTGCAGATCTGCACTGACGTCATCATGGTTTTGGCATCGCTTTTGCATGACTCGAGATCTTCTCTCTGCACGTTTCTGGAAGTTGCTGAGGCTACTCCTTGTGGCAATTTTGCGCCCGATCTACCGAAGCAATCGGATCGGCAGTCTTGACGGATTCTGCTGAATAACCAAAGAATAGCCTTTGAGAGCACGAGATCCGTATCTGAAAATCGGTGCTATAATCATCGTAAGAAGGCATCCCAAGAGGGCCATCGATCTTTGTCGACCCGTAAAAATTTGACACGGACGGGAGAGCATTGCCATTGCCCGCGATGCGCCGCAGCGCGTACAATAGAGTGGGATATCTGATTATCGATGAGACACAACCCTATTTCCACAGACGAAGGCGCCGGCTCCCCTCACAGGGACCGGCGCCTTCTTCATTATTTGAGAGGAGTCGATATGATTGAAGAAGAACGAAGCCATCGGGAAGGCGGGCGAAGACGAGGTGGCCGCGGCCCTTACCGGCATAGAGGGCGCCCGCCTGCTGCGCAACCTGTACATCCCCTGCGGCAACGGCCGCACAGCCGAGATCGACGCCTTGATCGTCCATCGCAAGGGCCTGTTCGCCATCGAGTGCAAGGCGTGGGGAGGGCACCTCATACGCGGCTCCATGCGCCTCAACGACTGGAGCGTGAAGGCCACGCCTTCCTCGAAGCCCGTCAAGCGCTACTCGCCCATCAAGCAGGCCGAGGGCCACGCCAAGTCGCTCGCCCGCTACCTCAAGCTGCCCGTCAGCAAACGCCCCCACAACATCATCGTGTTCACCTCGACGACCGCCAAGCTCAAGGTTCCCAAGGGCGACGAGAGCTTCAGCATCATCCAAGGGACGGGCGCCCTGCGCTCCGCCGTCGAGAAGCGCCTCAGGCTGCGCAACGAGACCTTCACCACCGAGCAGCTGCAAACCATCATCGAGAGCCTCGAGAAAACCACCGACCCGCCCGACAAGAAGAAGAAAGCCCACATCAAACAGGCGAGAAAATCCCAGCGCAGGCGCCTGGCCATCAAGGAGAAGCGGCGTAGAGCGGGCAAGAAGAGCGCCAAGAAAAAGCCGAAGAAAACCGTCGCCAAACGCGCGAGCATCGAACTTACCCTCTTGAATCTCCACCATTGGCTCCTCTAGTGGTTGTCTCCTGTCGAGACGATATGACATAAGCCGAGGTAAGGACGGCCGTTCCTACGCATACCCAAGTCGAGTGGCCGCTGCACGTACTGGCTTGGGCTTTCGCTGCGCGATGATTGTCTAAACCGCGCCGAAACGGGTTGTCTCGAAAAGGCTTTTCTCGACGGCTGAGGCGACGTCTTCTTTGAAACGTATGCAGAGCTTTCTTGCGACATTATTGCTTACAACGGGAAAGCCGCAGCATTCTACTTCCAGAGCAAAGAGAGCGGGCAACATGGAGAGGCTAGAATCAGCATAAATGAGCTTGGTTCTTCTCCGGGAAAGTTAAAAGGGACCAGAGGAGGCCGCCTTGCAGCGGCCCCTCCAGCCCCAACAAACTAAACGAAATCTCGTCAGCTATTCTTTTTTCAGAACCGATGTGCAGCGTCTAATCCGTAGCTTTGGTTTCTGCGTTCTACTTCTTGGACTCGGGAGTCTTAACCAAGATCATGACGGCACCGCCGATAGCCGCAAGCACGCCAATCGGGATGGACACCGACGCCCAGGTGCCGAAGGCTTCGTACACATAGCCGACGACCAGGGGACCGAGGGTCATGCCGAGATTCTGGCCGAAAGTCACAATGGCGAGAATCATGGGAGCATAGACCGCGCGGGGGATAATATCGGGTCCGATGGTGTAGAGCGACGGCGGAACCAAGCTGGCAACGAAGCCGCATACGATCAGAAGGGCAGCCGCGGTGGCCACGTTGGGCATCTGGAACGCGAAGAAGTACATAACGGCCAAGGCGAACATAGCGAGAGCCGGGACCCACTTCCTGTTCTTCAGGGTCAGCTTGTTCATCAAAAGACCGGCAACGATAGCAGCGGGAGCACCGGCGATAGCGTTCCAACTAATGGCGAAGTTGGAAGCGGCCTGATCCGCGCCAACGACGTCAACCAGATAGGTGGGCATGTAGGTGGTGATGCCGTAGTAGCCAATGTTGAAAACGACGAAGCAGATGGCGATGAAGTACAAAGGCCAGCTGGTCCAGAGCTTCTTGTGGTCGATCTTGCCCTCAACGACCTCGGCGCCGTCATCGGAGAAGTCGGGCTCGTCTTCCTTCTTGGGGATGCAGACGAACGCGAGAATGAGGCAGATGACGGACAGGACGTTGATGAACCACCACAGACCCTGCCAACCGTTCTGGGTCAGCGGGACGGCGATGTTCATCATCATGAAGTAGCTCACCACGTATGCCACGGTCACAAGGCCGTTGGGAAGGCCTCGCTTCTCAGCCGGGAAGAACGACGCGACCACCTGGAAGGACACGACGGAAACCAAACCGAGAGCGGCGCCCTCCAAAGCGCGGGACACCATCATCACGGCGAAGCCGGTGGCGAAGGTGCCGAGCACGGTACCCGCAAGCTGCAGGGCGGCGGTGAGCACGACAGCGTTGCGGGTGCCGAGCTTCATGATGATGAAGCCGGCGGGAATGGCGAGGATCAGGCCCAGAAGGGACATGATGGACATGAGCCAGCCCGCATCGAGAAGGGACATGTTCAAAGCCGCGCACAGATCATTCATGATCGGCGGGACTTTGTACTGGGCAGCGCTGTTGGTGAAGTAGATCGCCAAGCCGGCAATCATAGCCAGCCAAGCGGTCTTAGCGCTGTACACAGCTTTCTTTTCAACCATACTTCCTCCTTACTTTTCCGCACGTTGGCGGATTCCCTTTATCGACGGAGCTTTCACGCGGAGAGCAGAGCTCAGGCGAAGGCCCCGCCTTGCAGCAACACGGCTCCTTATTCCCCCGAGCCGCATCAGCCTGAGTCGTCGGGCATCCCGAAGCGGAGCCCGAATGCGCCCCTTTACGCCACGGGGGGCTTGGGCGCGGTAGGAGCCTGGGGAGCCGGAGCTCCGGGGGCCTTCGGGGCGGCCGCGGCGGGAATCGCCTTCTCCCCGTTGAGGTAG
>JAFSHA010000172.1 GCA_017440565.1 Eggerthellaceae bacterium
GCGGGCCTTCCCTGCTTTCCGTTTGACATGTCTCGTCCCTTCTCTCGCTGCCAAAGAAGGTTACCCCATCGCCATGAAGATTTTTGGGCAACCCTCTGTCCGAGAAGAAGATACAGTTCAGCCCTCCTTGTAACGCGGGGGAGCGTTTTCGCGTTACAAGGAGGGCTTTTTTGACCGCCAGCGCGTTACATGGAAGCGTTTTTTGGCCATGAGATTTCGAACGACGGGCGCAAGCGATACCCCCTTTCGGGCGTGTGTATTACTCGGGCAGGGCAGACGGGGCTTCAACCGCCTCGGGGGATGTGGGCTCTTCGGGCACCTCGGGCGATTCGGGCAGGCCCTCACCCTCCCCCGGTCCTGCTTCGGGCTCGGGACTTTCCGGATCGGCAGGGCTTTCCGGGTTTGCTTCGGGGGCTTCCTCGTCGGGCTCGGGCGCTTCATCTTCCTCTTTCGTGTCCTCTTCCTCACTCTTTTCCTCATCGGAATTCGTCGCGAGGTTAGTGCCAATGTGGTATTTCGCGTCGACGTAGCGCGGCAGGTAGCTAGGCGCGGGCGCATCGAAGAACTGCTCGACGGGCGCGTCTTTCAACGCGAGGTTCATGAAATCGGAGAAGACGCTGGCCGCGGAAACGCCTTGAGGCACCGAAAGGGCGCTTGCGTAGTCGCTGCGGTCGCCCAGCCACACGGCAACCGACAGCTGCGGGGTAAAGCCGCAAAACCAGCTGTCCTTGTACTTCTCGGACGTTCCCGTCTTTCCCGCCACCGGCTGACCCGAGGCGAGGCGCGCAGCCGTGCCGGTGCCCTGCGTGATGACACCCTCCATGATCTCGAGGGCCGCGTGCGCCACCTCCGGGGAAATGACCTGCTCACCCTGGGGATCGGCGTTGTCCACCAACACCTCGCCCTCATCGTCGGTGACTTTCAAAATGCACTCGGGCTGGCAATGCACCCCGGCGTTGGCGATGGTGGCGTAGGCGCTGGCCATTTCGATCGGCGTGACCGAGTCGACGCCGAGCGTCACCGAGCCCGTTGTGCTCAAGCGCGATTCTATCCCCAAACGATGCGCGGTTTCCGCCACCTTATCGGGCCCGACGGAAAGGGCCAGACGCGCGAAGGCGGTGTTGGAAGACACATGGTAGGCGCTCGCAATGCTGCGCGTCCCGTAATTGCGCTTGTCGATGTTTGACACCGTCCAATCGCCGAGCTTGGCCGTGGAGCCCGCGTCGATGAGCGTGGCCGGGTTGATGCCCTGCTCGATGGCGGTCACAAGCGTGAAGGTTTTGAAGGACGAGCCCGCTTGGCGTCCACTTCCGCCCGAACCCGTGGCCATGTTCACCTGGCTTTTCGCGTAGTCCTTTCCGCCGATGAGAGCCTTCACGTAACCCGTGTGCGGCTCGATGGCCACCAGCGAAACCTCGAAGGCGTCGGCAAGCCCCTCAAGGCGCGCGGCGGAAGCCGCCTCCGCGTCCTCTTGAAGCGAAACGTCAAGCGTTGTCACAACCGTGAAGCCACCCTCGAAGATGTCGGCAGTCGAGAAGCCGTAACCACCCTGGGAGTCGAGCAACTGGTCGCGCACGTAGCTGGTGAAGTAGGGCCACGCCCGGATGCCGTCGGTCGAAGGAGCCGTCGGGTTAAGCTCAAGCGGGCTCGCTTTGGCCACGTCAGCTTCGCCCTGGGTGAGATAGCCCGCTTGCACCATGCGCTCGAGCACGGCGTTTCTCCTGTTCAGGCAGGCGTCGTAATTGTCGAAGGGATTGTTGTGGCTGGGTGCCTGGGGAATGCCCGCAAGTGTAGCCGCCTCTTCGAGCGTAAGATCGGCAGCGTGCTTGGAGAAGTAGCGCTGCGACGCCGCCTCTATTCCGTAGGCGCCCTGCCCGTAGTTGATGGTGTTGAGGTACAGCGCGAGGATCTCCTCTTTGCTGTAAATCTTTTCCAGCTGAATAGCGATGTAGGCCTCGCGCACCTTGCGCTTAAGCGAGATGTCGGTCATCTCGTCGGATAGGACGGTGTTGCGTACGAACTGTTGCGTGATGGTGGAGGCTCCCTCAAGGCCGCTTCCGAACAGATTGTTCACGAGGGCGCGTGCGATGCCCACCAGGTCAACGCCCGCATGTTCGAAGAAGCGCTCGTCTTCGGTGGCCACGGTTGCCTCGATGACATAGGGGCTTATCTGTGCAAGCGGCACCGGGTCGCGCCACTCGAGCTGGAATTCGGCAAGCAGCGTTTCGCCGTCGCTTGCAAACACACGCGTGGGCTCGGATAGGGCGTAGGCATCGGGATCGCGGTAGTCGGGAAGGTCCTGCAGCCAATGAGCGCACAGGGCGAGCGCCCCCGCCGCACAGGCCCCCAACAGCAAGATCAAGATCGCAACAGCCGCCAACACTCCCAATAGTTTTCCAGAAGAGCCCTTTGCGCGGTGCTCCCGTAAAGCACGTGAAGCCATGACACCCACCTTCCATCGAAGAAACGCCTCGATTCTAGCGAGTGAATTGCTCAGCTTTAGAAAGCGTGAAAGCCCCGATGATCAGGGCTTTCCGATTCGTTACCTTTGTTGATTTCCCGTTCGTTGAACCTCTTGCCGCGCTGTCTTTGCGCTAGAAGACGGTTCCGTACACCTGCCCCCAGGCATGGCCCGTGATGGCCGAGTTCAACTGGTCGCACAGACGCTCGCGCGTGTAGTCGCCGGGCGGCAGCAAGGTGACCAAGCGCAGCAGCTCTTCAGGAAGGTCGGCGGCCTCAGCCTGGATGACCACGTCGAGGCGGCGGACGGTGGCGTCCTTTTCGGCATCTTCGAACAGCACGTCGACGATGCGTTGCAGGGCGCCGTAGTGCTCGCTGCGATCGCGGTTGCTGCCCGCGTGGTTACGCGCCACGGTTAGTCCTCGAACAGGGCGACATTGCCGGCAAGCGCCGCGTCAACGCGCGCCTTGGCAGCCGCGATGAACGCCTCGAGGTCGGCGTCCTTGTTTGGCAAAGCGGCTTCGGCTTGCGCCTTCCCCTCTTCCGCGTCCCGTTTGAGATCGACGGCGCGGTCAAGCAGCAGAACGTCGCTTCCCAGCGTGGTTGCGACCAGGGCGCCCGTGTAGGCCGGAGTGGCATCACCCGTTGCGCGCAGGAACTGGACACCGCAGCGGCGCAGCGCGTCGGCCGCCGCCATCATGGCGTCGGCGCAGTAGTAGGGGTTCTCCTCGGTCGGGCCCTGCTGACGGGCGCTGCGCTCGCGCACACGCAAGGTAGCCATAAGGGGCAGGCTGGATACGGCCACACCGCGACGCGCCAGCGCACATGCCGCCTCTTGACCGGCCTCCGTCTCGAAGCCAGCCGACGTGGCGCCGTATTCCGCCATAACGGCAAGGGCGTCTTCCCACGTCGAACGGCCATCAGACAAGAAGCCTTCTGCATCGAGGACGACCGACGCCATGACCGGAGCGTCGCTTACCTTGCGCACGCCCATGAGCGCGCACTTGAGGTCATCGCACGAGACGAAGCCACCCAGCAGGAAGGCGTCAAACTCCTCATGGGCAAACAGACGCGCCGCACGTGCGTATTGGTCGCGGTTCTCGTTGAGCGAGGCCTTTGAGGAGGGGTCAAGCGGCAGGCCACAGGGGCCGATTTCCACCAGGAGGTGCTGCGGCACCAGCGTGCGCACGCAGGAGAGCGCGATTTTGGCTAGATCGGCGGCGCGATCCTGCATGCCGGCATGCGCCAAACGCGCCGGCGTGATGCCCCAGGTAGGCGCCACCAGACACTGAGCGCCGGCAACGCATTCGAGCTTGTACACCTCTTCAACCGTCTCGGGCTCGAGGAGGATGGTAAGCTCGACGTCGCGCGCGATGTCGATGCCGAGGCGCTCGAACGCCGAAGCGGCCGAGGAGGACAGGACCAGCACGTCCTTGTGGAATCGAAGCGATAAATCGGGCATGGAGGAACCCTTTCGATAGGCGTTGTCTCAGGCAACCATCATACCGCGAAAAAACGCACGGGTTAAACGGAGCCCGACGGGCGGCAAGCGGCCATAATCGAACAAAAGCCCAGCGTTAGGTGCATTTCGCCGCCAAAACGGCGCCGCTCCTGAAGCAAAATCACAAAAAAATTTAAAAATCAAGAATTGATTCTTATAATATGCCCCGGTGATTGAGAGGTCCCCTCCTCGTGGTCACCCTGCTTTATACCCCTTTGAAAAGCAGAAAGCGGCGCATGACGCCGCATCATCCCCCTCCTCGGGCCTGGCAACGCACCCCTTTTGCCAGGCCCACTTCACGAGGTCGCCGAGGGACCCCTAACCCTCGTTGACATACGCGTTGCCGAAGGACCCTCCACATCCTTGCGGCAGCACATCCCTAGAGTGCTGGACGAGCCTGAGCGAGCTCGTCCAGCACTTGCTCTTTTCTGGGGCTGCAGCAGAACGCGGTTTGCCGCCTCGTTGCCCAACGGCACATGACCCGCCCTTTTATCGCGCCAGGATCTCCTTCTCTATGACGATCTCGGCCTTGATCTTGCCGACAAGGTTTTGCAGGGCCTCGATGACTCGCGGACGAATGTCGCCGCCGATCATCACGTACATGAGGGAATCCCCCACCGCGCAGGCACCTTCGTTCAGCCACGCTTTGACGAAATATATCCCCTCCCACGTAAGCGCCTCCTCGACAGCTGCGGCAAGAGCGGCTTCGTCATATGAGAAATCGACTCGCGCTATTTCCCCGAGGTCCATGACCCCCTCCCTCACCTGCGCCTTCGGTGTGATGCGCACGATGCCGTTATGGGTGAGGATCATGCCGCATTTCGCTGCGTTCTCGCTTGCCTTCGCCTCGGTCAGCCACTCGTTCATGTTAGGTTCGGGTTTCGCCACTTCGAATCTCCTTTCGCTTTAGGCAAAAAATGCGGCAGGACGAGCAAGCCCGCCCCGCACCTGCTTGGCTATTCCGACTCGCGCAGCCAAAGGCCGGTTTTGCCGCCATCTTTCTTGAGCAGCCGAACCTCCATGATCTCCATGCCTCGATCGACTGCCTTGCACATGTCGTATACGGTAAGCGCGGCAATGCTTGCGGCCGTAAGCGCCTCCATCTCGATGCCCGTCTTGCCGGTAACCCCGCACGTAGCGGTGATGCGGATGCCAGCACGGCCGTCGTCCCGTTCGCCAGAGAACACAGGCGTGCATTCCACCTGCGCCTTCGTAATGTTCAGGGGATGGCACATGGGGATGAGAGCCGACGTTTGCTTCGCGCCCATGATGCCCGCGACGCGCGCGCAGGCCAGCACGTCCCCTTTCGCAGCACGGCCTTCTACGATAAGCGCAAGCGTGTCGGGATCCATGGCGATGAACGCCTCCGCGACAGCCACGCGCTGCGTGTCGTCTTTCGCAGACACGTCCACCATGCGAACAGCACCCCGCTCGTCGATGTGCGTAAGCCGATTGTTTTCCATAGCCTTCCTTCCTTGATAGAGACGGTTTTACCCACCGATCTGCGACATGCCACGCTCGGTGCCCACACGGTGATGATGCTCATCGGGTTTTCTGCCCATCGCCTCATTCAAAACGGCTCTGATCGCGCCTTCGTCTCCCGATGCGGCGGCGGCTTTGATGTCGTAGCGATCATCGCTGAACAGGCACGGCATGATCTTTCCATCCGCCGTACAGCGCAGTCGGTTGCATGAGGAGCAGAAATGGCGCGATCGCGGCGAAATAAAGCCCACCGTGCCCAGCGCGCCCGGGAACTGGTAGTAGCTCGCCGGGCCGCCTCCAACGGGACGCGACTTTTCGGCGGGAACGAGAGGGCTTGAACCCTCGGCCACCGCGCGGTCATTGATGATGGAGAGGATCTCGTCGCATGTGATCACATCGCCTTCGTCCCATCCGCATCCGGGGTCTTCCTCTCCCCCTCCGACAGGCATGTACTCTATGAATCGCATATGAAGGGGACGGTCGACCGACATGCGCGCAAAGCGATAGAAGTCCTGATTCAGGCGACGGACGGCCACTGCGTTTACCTTCACGGGGCGAAACCCCGCCTCAAGAGCCGCCTCTATGCCGTCAATCGTATCCTGCAGGCACCCCACGCGCGTGATTTCGGTGAACTGAGCGGCATCCAGAGTGTCAAGGGAAATGTTCACGCGCTTTAAACCTGCGTCCTTCAGATCCCAGGCCATCCGGGGAAGCAGGATGCCGTTGGTGGTAAGCGACACGTCCTCGATGCCGGGAATGTTGGCCACCTCGCGGACGAGGTTGACCACACCCTTGCGCACCAGCGGCTCTCCCCCGGTCAGGCGGACGCGGCGAATGCCCGACGATGCGGCAACGCGGACGATGGCGACTATCTCGTCAAATCGCAGAATGTCGTCGTGGCACAACGGCGTTACGCCGTCTTCGGGCATGCAGTAGATACAACGCAAGTTGCATCGATCGGTGATCGATATGCGCAGGTAGTCGATGACTCTGCCATGTGCGTCCTTCATAAGCGCCCCATTCATGATCGAGTTCGGCTTTATTCTCAAACGAGAATTATTCTCATTAGAGATTATCTCTAGACAAGGATAATGTCTAGAGTATAATTCTCAATCGAGAATAATTCTTTTCTGAGAATAATATCTGCCCGAACAGAGCTCAACGAGGCGGCGGCTCAAATCCAACGCCACCCTCACATCAACCGGAGACGGAGAAAGGAGAGCGATTATGTCGGCAGCCGAGATGATCTCGCTTGAGGAGGCTCAGAAATTGGTAGCGCGCGCAGTGAAGGCGCTACCCGTCGAACGCGTCACGCTGCTCGACGCGGTTGGCCGCGTCGCCGCCGAAGATGTGGTGAGCGACATCGACGTGTCGCCGTTCGCGCATGCCGCGATGGACGGCTTCGCACTGCGGTCAAAGCAAATCGAGCAAGCCACGCCCGATGCCCCCGTGCGGCTTCGAGTAGCGGCCGAGATCGCTGCCGGAGATTGCCTCGGCAACGACGTCGGCGAAGACGAATGCGTGCGCATCATGACCGGAGCGCCCATTCCAACATGGGCTGACACCGTCGTCAAATATGAGATCGTGGAGAACGTAGAAGGCGACGGGCACGCTGGCAGCGTCGTGGCGTTCAAGGCAGCGTCGGCACCGGGAGCCAACATACGCGACGCTGGCGAAGAGGCCCGGGCCGGTGAGGTCATCGTAAGTGCAGGCGAGATCATCAGCTCGGCTGGTGCGGGTTTCCTCGCAAGTTGCGGCGCCGTGGAAGTACCGGTGCATGCACGCCCCCGCGTGGCCGTTATCGCCATCGGGTCGGAGCTGGTGGAGCCTCCGTCGATTCCAGCGCCCGGCAAAATTCGCAATTCCAACAGCTACGCCATGGCGGCATGCGTACAAGCTGCGGGCGCCATCCCCGTCATGCTCCCCATTGTCGAGGACACCATGGAAGCCCTTTGCGACGCTATAGACTCCGCAACGCGCCAGTACGATTTCGTGGTGACTACCGGCGGCGCCTCCAACGGAGACTTCGACTTCATCAAACCAGTCGTAGAGCAGCTCGGCGAGCTCATGATGACAAGCGTCAACATGCGGCCTGGTAAGGCCCAGACCTTCGGCATCGTGAACGGAACGCCCGTGTTCGGCCTGCCTGGGAACCCGTCTGCTGCTTATTGCGGCTTCGAGCTTATCATCCGCCCCGCCTTGCGCAAGATGCAGGGCTTCCCAGAGGCAACGCGTCCCGTGGTGCGGGCCTCTCTTTCGCGCGACGTGCGCAAGAAGGACCCCCGGCGCATCTTCCTGCGCGGCACGCTCGAGCGCACAGAATCTGGCCTCGTGATAACGCCCGCGAAGAACCAAAGCTCTGGGTCGTTCGCCGGCCTGCAGCGCTCGACCTGCTTGGCCGTCATGCCCGAAGGGCTCGAGTCTAAGAGAGCGGGCGATTGCGTCGATTGCATCTTGATGGACGTCCCCGAAGGAACCGTCATATAGCGGCCTCGCAAAAGCCACGGCAAAGGAGAAACGCATGAAGAAGCTCACGGCAAAGGAGAAACGCATGAAGAAGCTCACAGCGAACAGGGACGTGAGGAGAGCCACGCGCAGGGCATTCGCCGCAGTTTCCGCCCTATTGCTCGCAGGAGCAATAGGCTTGTTCGGCTGCGCAGGCGGCGTGCAAGAACCCGAGCCCGAGGACGAGACCGTCGAGCTACAGGTGTTTGCAGCTAATTCGCTCTCGAAAGCCCTGGAGGACATTCAAGCGCTCTACGTACAGCAGAACCCGGGCATCACCTTCGCCGACACCCAATACTTGGGGTCGGGCGACCTGAACGCCCAGCTGCAGGCGGGCGCCTATGCAGACCTGCTCATTTCCGCTTCCTCGGGAAAGATGAACGACGCCGCAGATGCGGGCCTTGTTGACAGCTCCACGCGCTTTGATCTGTTCGTCAACGATCTCGTGATGGTGGTTGCGCAGGATTCCGACATTCAGTCGCTTACGCTCGAGGATATCGCAAGCGGCAAATACACCGTAGCCGTAGGTGATGACTCCGTGCCTGCTGGCAACTACGCCAACCAGGCGCTTTCCACGGTAGGCTGCTTCAACGACCCCGAGGGAAAGATCGGCGCCGAAAGCGCCGGCAAAGCGAACGGCGCAGACGCCTACGCCGGCACGCCCCTCGAGGGCAAGGTGAACCTGCAGGCATCCGCGGGAAACGTGTGCCAGCAGGTTGCAATCGACGCCGTCGACGTGGCGTTCGTGTACAGCTCTGACGTGCATCGCTTCGAGGGCGTACGCGTGGCGGGCGTCGTGGACGGCAGCCTGCACAAAAGCATCGTGTACCCGGGGGCGGTGTGCTCGGTGTCCGAGAACGCGGAGGCCGCCAACGCGTTTCTGAACTGGACCGTTACCGACCCCGAGGCCATTGCCCTCTGGCAAAGCTGGGGTTTTGAAATGGCCGCTTCCTAAGGCCCGCACAGCTGTGCGCCGATGAATCGTGAGGAGGTGTCGCAATGGGCTCGCTTGTCGAATTCGTGGGAACCATCGATCTAAGCCCGCTTTGGGTTACGCTCAAAACCACGGGGACGGCCATCGTCATCGTGTTCCTTTTAGGCTTGGCTGCCGCATATTTCAGCCTGCGCATGCCTCCGCGCCTCCAGGATCTCGCCGACTCAATCTTCACCATCCCGATGGTGCTGCCACCGACGGTGTGCGGATTCATTCTACTTTTGGCGCTCGGCCGCAACACGGCGGTCGGGCAATGGTTCATCGATGTCGGCTTTCCCCTTGTCTTTAGCTGGCCAGCCACCGTCATCGCGGCTTCCGTGGTAGCGTTCCCACTGATGTATCGCAGCGCTCGCGGCGCGTTCGAGAACCTGGACCCCAACATGCTCGATGCGGCCCGCACGCTGGGATGGAGCGAGCCGAGGATATTCTTCCGGCTGATGCTGCCGCTTGCGTGGTCGTCCATCGCCGCCGGCACGGTGCTCGCGTTCGCGCGCGCTCTTGGCGAGTTCGGAGCCACGCTGTTCCTCGCGGGAAACTACCTAGGGGTGACGCGCACCATACCCATGGCCATCTACTTCGAATGGATGAATGGCAACACCGACGTTGCCATTTTCTGGACGCTCATCATCATGCTGTTCAGCTTCATCGTGATCCTGTTCGTCAATCTATGGAGCCGACGCACGACGAGGTATCGTCACGCAAGCGAGGGGGGTGCCTCATGAGCCTTGAGGTTCGCATCAAGAAGGCCCTTCCCGGCTTCGCCCTCGACGTCGAATTCGACTCCGGAGATGAAACGTTGGGTTTCCTCGGAGCGTCGGGCTGCGGCAAAAGCCTCACGCTGAAGTGCATAGCCGGCATCGAAAAGCCTGATGAGGGGCGCATCGTGGTGAACGGGCGCGTTTTCTTCGACTCGAAGGAGGGCGTGAACCTGTCACCTCAGGAGAGAAAGACGGCGCTGCTGTTCCAGAACTATATGCTGTTCCCCAACTGCACGGTGGCCGAAAACGTGGCGGCTGGCCTGGGGCGGGACGTACCCAAGGGCGAGCGTGCCCGCATCGTGGACGCAGAGCTCAAACGCTTTGGTTTAGAAGGATTTGGCAAGCGCTACCCCTCTCAGCTTTCGGGAGGGCAGCAGCAACGCGTTGCGTTGGCGCGCATGCTAGCGGCAAAGCCCGGCATCCTCATGCTCGACGAACCCCTCTCGGCGCTTGATGCGCACCTGAAGGGCGTGCTCGAGCAGAACCTGGCAGGCCTGTTCGACGCTTACCAAGGCACCATCCTGTACGTAAGCCACGACATCGACGAGGCGCTGCGCTTTTGCGATCGCATTGCGGTGGTCGATTCGGGGCGCATCGTGGAGATGGGCACGGGAGACGACCTGGTAAACAGGCCGCGCTCGCTAGCTGGGCTGAAGCTGTCGGGCTGCAAGAATGCAACCCCCGCGCGAAAGTCGGGGCCTTATAGCGTTTGGCTTCCGAAATGGGGCGTCGAGTTGACCTCTGCGGTCGAGGTGCCCGAAAACGTGGCCTGCTGCGGCGTTCGCGCGCGCTTCGTGGAGCGCGCCGATGGCCCCGGGGAGAACTGCTTCCGCATGAGGGTCGACCGCGTGAGCGACTCCCGATTCGAGCGCATGCTTCTTCTGGGGTTCATCGATCGGGACGAGGCTGACGTGCCTACGGTCGATGCGCATGAGGATGAGATGAAGTACCTGCATCAGCACCTGTTTTGGCGCCTGCCGCGCATCGGTGAATCCGAGCTGCGCCTTCCGCAAGTCGGGGAAGAGGTGTGGGTGCGCATACCGAAGGACAAGATCTACCTGGTAACCGAATGAGAAAGGCAGCATTATGGAACATGGCATCAATCGCAACCACGAGCACGAGCATGGCAGGGCGGCGCAGCTTACGTTCGCCATCGTCACGTGCTCCGATACGCGCGGCAAGTCGCAAGACACGGCGGGCGCCGCGCTGGAGGGGCTCATCGCAGACGCCGGCTGGCAATGCGCAAGTCGCGTGGTGGTCGCAGACGAGCGCGCCGACATTGCCGAGGCGATCGTTCGCGCCTGCGACGGGTTGGGCGTCGACATCGTGCTCACCTGCGGGGGAAGTGGCCTTTCGCTGCGCGACGTAACCCCCGAGGCCACGCGCGACGTATGCGACCGCGACGTACCGGGAATCGCCGAAGCCATGCGCATCCATAGCCTTCAGATTACGCGCAACGCCATGCTCTCGCGCGCTGTATGCATGCAGCGCGGCCGCTGCCTGGTAATCAACCTGCCGGGCAGCGAAAAGGCCGCCCGGGAAAACTGGCAGGCCATCGAGGGCATCCTGCCGCATGCCGTCAAGATGATGGCAGGCGGCGGTCACTGAGTCTTTGCGTGAGCAGGGGGTATTTCGAAGCCAGCTGCGCGAACACGCCGCCCTTTTGGAGCCCTGTGGGATTGTGATTTCGTCCCTGCTGTTCACCCTCCTGCATATTGCTTATTGGCGCAAACCCCTCATGCTGGCATACGTGTTCGCTTGCGGCTTGGTTTTCGGCGGGCCTTCAGGGCGGTGTAAGCCACGCCGAAGGCTACGTACGTCCCGACGGTGACGAGGTAGCGGGCGAAATCGGCAGCATACGTGGTGCCAGGTATTCCCATCTGAGCATACGGGTAAAGGTAGACGGCGTGACCAACGGCAAGCGGGTCGCCTACGAAATGCCCGTAGCGCTACTCGCGTCATATTGCTCAAGCAATCCCTCGAACAAGGCCAGCAGGTCAGCTTCGGCCTCCCCGAAGCCTTTAGGGAAGGAGTTGTTTCCCCGAGCTGAAACGATAAAACCGTCTTCGTACTCATAAGACAGGTTGAACGAGGAGCCATCAAGAACCATGCTGTTGCTTTTCTCAAAGCCGTTCCATTGATCGAGGCCGTGTTTGGCCACGATCTCCGAAAGCCGGTCAAGCTCTTCGGCGCCCACCAACACCTCAACTGCGTCTCGCGAGATGAAGTCAGCCGTGAATAGAGCGCTGTCCCCCTCCCTCACAAGCCCGTAATTTTTGAAGCTGTCGGAAGAAGTGCCTCGCAGAGAAAACGAAAACGCGACGGTTTTCATATCTGATCTATCTACGAAATTGCCGCCACCAGGTTCGTTGGAAGGGCCTCCGCACCCAGCAACGAGCAACGCCGACAAGAGCGCAGCCGTCAAGCCTGCGACCCCGAGAATCGAAGCGAGTTTTCTTTTCATGGCTTTCTCCTGCTTGCCTAGCTTTCCTTAAGTTGCCTGCTCGTTACTTGAGCACCGCCCTATCCTGCATAGTAGAGCATTTCGAAGCAGTCAAATTCAGACAGACCGTTGACCTTGTGCGGGTAGTCGGAGCAGTCGACCTCGATTCGGCATTCCCGTCCGTCCGACATAAGCGCCTCGGCATACGTCTCGCCGTCAGTGCGCAAAAGCGTGAACTGGGTGCCGGCGTCTACGACTTCGGCTTTTTGATCAGGTAGAATGATCACTTCAAGCGGCACTGTGGAAGTCAGGGGCAGATACAATTCGGGAATGCGGTAGGCCTCCTGCTCAGAGGCGGGCATGCCCGTAGATGCGTCTACGGAATATGTCTTGACGCCAGACAGCGTACCCAACAGATCCATGCGCGTGCTGAGGTCAAAGCACCCAGGGTCATCCATGGTACCCCGATAATAGAGCTCGGACTCGCCATCCTCATACCACGCTCCGGTGAATCCCACTCCTGGAAGAGACCCCACCTCAACGGGATTTGCGCCATTGAGGTCGTAGACGAACAAGGTGGGATAATCGTTGTCGTATTTCGCCTCGACATACAGGAAGTGCCTTCGCTGCGAGGGATCACCAACGCAGGCGAGGAAGCAGTCGAATGAGTATCCGCTGCAGTTTGATTCGGCGGGAAGCTTACCGTCCAACGAGATCGATAGTTCGCGATCTGAATACTCCTCGTTAAGAAGAACGCTAAGCTCCAAGCTGTTTCGAACCTCGTCGTCTTGGTCGATATCAAAGGGCAAGGCGACGCTCATCGGCGCTTCGATGCAATAGCCGCTCATAGGCCTAGCCAAAAATTCGTGATTGAACAGCTCGGGCGCCTCGTCAAACCACAGGGTTACCGTTAGCATGCCCGCTGCATAAGGTGCCAGCTCGTAGGGGTTGAAGTAAAACGTGACACCTTGGTAATTCACGGACCAGTTCCAGCTGTATTCCAAGTTTCCTTGATCATCTCGAACACTAAGGAGATCCAATGCGGTGTCGTAGAGGTGCTCGCCGTATGAGGCAACGAGCTTTTCCCCAATCAGATCGGGGAGCGCTTCCGTGTCGGCGATAACGCTTTCGATTGGCATGATCTCCCCCGTTGCGGGGTCAAGGTTCACGCCGATTACGCCCCAATAAGGATGGGCTCCGCCCGTGTAAGACGAGAACTCCTCCATAATGCTCATTACCACGTTGTCGGCACGCATAATGTTGTAGTCGGATGTTGAGGAATACCCATTGAAATAATCGGCGTTTGCCGCATCTTCCAGATAAAGCCGCGCATCTTCCGCCATGAACTCCATCTGATCGCTCATAAAGCGGTCCTGCGAATCCGCCAGATCAATGAGGGCGTTATTCAGGTTCGGATAAGATGCAGCGTCTTCGTTGGCAAGCCTGAGCTTTTCCCAAGAGGCATGTGCGATGACGTCGTATTCCGAAATGGGATCGTTCTCATCACCCCACTCCCAACGGCCCTCCTCCGCGACGAAAACGCTTAGGAGCTCGATTTCCCGCGCAGGCTCAACTGGCGGTGGACCATCGGGGGCGTCGGTCGGTCCTCTTAGATCGCATGCTGAAAGGACAAGCGTCATGGCTGTCGCTAAGGCGAAAAGCGCGATTCTTCTCATGGGTACAACCTCAATCCTCGAAAGCGCGTCGTCGGCTTTACTCGACTCGATCGCGCAATGGAAACGCCGGCTAGGCTCCGTCAATGACGAGAGTGCCTAGCCGGCTCGGGAAAATAATGATCCTATGCGATATCGATGACCATGCCAATTCCGCCATCAGCCTGCTCGGAGCTGATTCCGTCAGCCCACGGGTCGATCAGCTCGACCTCGACGGGGCTATTACCCCTAAGCTCATAGCAATATGCAGCTGAAACCGTCTCGCCCGGAGCAACGTCAATCATGTAGTTGCCATCCTCTTCGCAGGACTCTATAGGCACGCCCTGCCTGATTTGGATACCGTCCTGATACGCCCTGTTCCAGTAGATGGTGTACTCAAGAGACTCGACATCTTCGGAGTTGTTGGTGAAATCCATGAACACGCGCAGGATCGGCTCGTCGCGGTAGCCCTTCACGATCTCGTATCCCGTGATGGCGATGTAGTAGTCATCGTGGTAGATACCTTCGGAGGGCCATCCGGCCAGCCACTGAGGGCTGAGCTCTTCCGCGTTTTCGAGTGCATCTGCGGGAGCTCCAGGCAGATTCGCAAGATCGAATTCATGCGTCAGCATGGGCTCGCTGGCGTTTCGTGCGTACAGCGCAACGGAGACCGGTCCGCCGTCGGCAGAGACGGAATACTCCTCAACGCAGCGAATGGCATGGCCGGGGCGGATGCTCAGCATGTCGTTGTACCACTCGGGGACATCTTCGTAGGGCCACGTCCAATCAAGCTCTACGCCGTCCTGCATGAAACTCGACCCATCAAGCTCATCCGCAAAAGATGTTGTGAAGATGTTGCCCTCGTCGTTGTAGATATCGTAGTAGACGCGAATTCCGTCACTGCCATTCACATCGGAAAACAGCTCTGCACCTACGATTTCAAGGGCGAGGTCACCAGCGCTTCCGCTCCATTCGCAGCGTGCCAACGATGCACTGGTCGCGTCATCGCCGGCATCAGGATTCTCGCTCGTGCCGGGATCTTCGACGACTCCGGGTTCTCCAGCGGATCCGCCGGTTGGTTCGGTGGTTTTCTCGCCTCCGCTGCAGGCGGTCAGGCACAATGCCAGGGCAAACGACAAGGCAAAAGCCACCAATACGTGCATCTTCGTTCTCTTCATCTTCTCATACAACTTCTTTCTTATTCTTTCCTCCCCTGAGCCCTTTCCTTTTAAGAGCCACTAACAAGGCTACCTTTCCAGGCGGTTATCCCTCGATCGTCCTCCATCTTAGGTCTGCGGGGCACTTTACCAGCTCTTGCATGCTGAAGTGCTCATCGAGAACATCGATGGTGCTCGTTACGACAACCTTTGGGGGTTCAATAGATCCTGCTTCTTCCAACGTAAGGCCGAAAGAGTCTTCCATGTTCTTGAAGTGATAGCTCTGCAGACCGATGCGGAACAGCCTGTCATCGGCAATGGGTTCGCCCTCGAAACTCACTTCGATCATCCGCCTCTCAGGCGCCGAGCACAGTATCTCTAGACCGCGGGAGTACTGGTACATCTCGGTATGCTCGCCCTCGAACGACTCCTCGCGGAACACTCGCTCAAGCATGCCCTTAAGCATCGCTCCATTAACCACTACTCGATAAATCTCGTCGTTGTATGGGTACATCTCCACCAGGTCTTGGTATTCGACCAAAGGTCCCATGACGGTGTTGCGCAAGCTGCCAGATCCGACCATCATGATGTCGAGGCGCAAAGAGTCTCGCAAGACGTCGGCGAACAGACGTCCCAGTTCCGACTCTCGGTCCCTGCGCGGATGCGTGAGCTCGCGCTCGAAACGCGTTACGTAACGGCAATAGATCTCATCGGTTGCCTGCTTGTACTTCGCCACCAGTCGCTCGAGCGCCTCGTCGCGAGGGCAGTTTTCGCTGTCGATGGGAACGAGACGCCACTCATAGCTCTCAATTGCATTGCGATCGGTGTCGACGACGAAATCGAACCGACCAATCTGGTCGGTGCCACAGGCCGCCTGTACAATGGGGATTCCATTGACCACCGCCGGCTCCTCGAGCAGGGTGTGGCTATGGCCGCCGATGATAACATCGACTCCCCAGCGTGGGTCAAGAGCCGCTGCAAGTGCCTTGTCCTCCTCGAATCCAATATGGGTGAGAAGCACGGTGAAATCAATGTCTTCAGTTTGGTAGCTGTCGCAAATCCTGCCTACTTCGGCGGCGGCCTCGAGAACGTCGACGAACGTGCCAACGATCTTCTCTTGACGGGTCATAGCCAGTACGTCTTCGGTGAGAATGCCGATGAACATGACCTTCATGCCGCCAATCTCGAGAATCACATGGCTGTTAAACAGCCTCTTGCGATTGTTCACGAGATACATGTTGGCGTTGACGATGGGGAAACGGGCGCACTTTTCGATGAAAAGCAAGTGACCAAGGCCGTAGTCAACCTCATGGTTTCCCAAAGTGGCCACATCGGGACCGATCATGTTCATGATCTCGATAGTTGATATTCCGCGATACTCGCTGTCGATGACCGAACCTTGCAGCATGTCGCCCGAGATAGCGTACAGTACGTTCTCTTCCTCGGCGCGCACTTTCTGCACGTACCCGGAAAGACGCGATACGCCGCCCATCAGTTTTCCGTTAACCTCTTCAGCAAGGAAGTCGCCATGAAGGTCGTTTGAATGCAATAACGTGAGTTTTTTCAGGTTAGCCATAATAACCCCCTATCCAAAAGCGATGCCGAACTCGAGCACACCGTCGATTTTCTGGGTGTACACCAGAGGATCGCCGTCGATATATTCGATGTACAGGTAATCAGGCGCCTCGGGGAAGTGAGCCAAAGCGAACGTACCCACTAGCTTGTCCGAAGCCTCGGCAGTTCCTTCGGTTAGCGTAAGATCAAAGACAACCGCCTCGGAGGGCATCCCATCTTCGTTAGCACGAGGAGAGGAAGTCCAGCTACCTTCGTAGAAGTTTTCATATAGCCCGTCCGAGGGGCCCCACATGTAGGCCAGATATCCGTCGGCTCCGATGGTTAGCGAGCAAGTCACCGCGCCTCCATCCTCCTTGTAGCCATAGAAGCTAGTCCAATCGCCAGGGACATCGCTTGGAGACACGAAGAAGCTTGGGTATACCGTGTAGTCAAGAACGCTCGGGCTGCCCGCGGGAATGTCGAGAGTCCCATCCAAAAGATTGCAGAAAGGTATGTAGTTGAGCGAATCGCCGTGATCCTCGACAATGCTGATCATGATATTGGGGCTTATCTCCGAGATGTTGCCCCTCACGATGATGGGGTCACCGTAGTCGCTGCGATATAGCACATCACCCACTTCGCCTTCGTAGGGGCCGGTGCTCGACGTGGGCGACATGACCCATTCGTTTACTGCAACTGATGCATTCGGGTCTCGGGGAATTACGAGGTAGACTTCGTCTCCTTCGGTTTCGATCCAGTGATCGGAAGGAATAGCGGCAACAACTGGAAAATCGCGAACGATTTCGACAAGATGATCTTCCAAATCTCCCGCGGCGAAGCCGATCATCGCCACCGCGCAAATATTGTACGAGCCGATAAGCCCTTGCTGGATCATCACACACTCGATCTCAGCCTCTTCTACCTGCTCGGCAGTAAACAACGAGTCTTCAGGAGCAGTAATTCCAGCACCACTAGGCTCGTCCACCTCACTGTTAGATGCAGGAGGCGTATCCACCGAGGGGTCGGGGCTCTCCGCATTCGAATCGCAGGCTGAAAGCGAGATTGCCAGCATAAAACAAGCGATTATTGTAACAAGCAGCCAAGGCGCCTTGTAGCGTCTTCTCATGAAGACCTCCTCATCAAGGGTGCGTCTAATTTGATATGTGCGCCCCATGCGCAAAAGGGCGCAGAAATCCGGTTACAGCGTGAGTCGTATATCGCGATCCCCATCGTGCAGAACGAACTCTTCGCCAACCAAAAGGCCATCTCTCTTGCACGCAACGGTAAGCGCTTCCATCTCAACGGCAAGATCAAACTTATCGTCATCGAACAAGCTGGCATACTGTTTGTCCATGGCCGAGTTGATGTCCTCCAAAAAAGAGATCGTTTTTTCGGTCATACCCACATCGGGAACGCCGCTCTCTTCAAGACGAACGTATTTCGAAAGAATGCTCGCCAAAGTGGGCAGGTAGTAGTTGAAGGACTGTCTAATCTGAGAAATATTCTCGGGTTTGTCTTTGAGCGTGCGAATGATCTTGTCGGCCGAGCCGCAAATCTTATCGCTCAAGGAGCGCACCTTTGGATCCTTGATGCGCATTGCCAGGCGACGCACCTCCATGATACTGCTCCTGCCCTTGGAAAGAGCATCGTTCAGCTCTTCGGCAGCCACCTCGCCCGGCTTCTTTTTGGGCTTGCGGAAGGCAAGGTAGCCAACACCCACCACCAAGATCACGACGAGCGCAACAATAACGCCGAGCGCGATCAAAATGAATGAAGCGAGCTCAGGGAACAACGATTTCGACACGAAGTACAGTGCGGCGCATCCAATAACGCCAACAACAGCTAGGATGCCCGATGCCGATCCATCTCCCATATGAGAATCCTCCCTTCCGCAATGCAAAACCTATAAATAGCTACTCGCGAATATCAAGCAGCTTTGCCTTAAGCTCGGCCTCGATGCGAGCAATCTCGTCCTCGGCCGCACGGCGCTTCTGACGGCCTTCCTCGTGAATGCGAAGGACCTCGTCGAGCGTGCTGATAAGCTGCTCGTTGGTAAAGACGATGGTCTCCATGTCGACAATGCCGCGCTCGCTTTCCTGGGCGACTTCGATCGTGCCAGCCTTGAGCGTCTCGGCGTTTTTACGAAGCAGCTCGTTGGTGAGGTCGGTGACCTCGCGCTGCGCCTCCATGGCCTGACGGGAATGCTCAAGGCCAAGGGCGAGCACCATCTGGTTCTTCCATAACGGGATGGTGTTGTTGAGCGTCGACTGGATCTTCTCCGACATCAGTGCGTTGTTGTTCTGGATGAGACGAATTTGCGGAGCCATCTGCATGCTGATAGTGCGAGTCAGCTCAAGATCATGCAGCTTCTTCTCGAAGCGATCGCACATAGCAGCAAGGTCATTGACCGCCTGGGCATCGTGCGCTTGGCCGGAGGCTTCTGCCGCGGCCTTCATCTCGGGAATCGTAACTGCACGCTCTTGCTCGAGCTTCTTCTTGCCGGCCAGAATGTACATGGACAGCTCTTTGAAGTAGGCAAGGTTAGCCTCATACATCTTGTCGAGCATGACGATGTCGACGAGAAGCTGGTTCTGATGGCCTTCGAGGTCGGCAGCGATGCGGTCGATGTTGACCTCCGCCTTGTCATAGCGAGCCTTAAGCTTAGCGAGGTGGTTTCCCGCCTTCTTGAAGAAGCCGAAAAAGCCCCCTTCGTCCTCGGGTTCAACGGAAAAGCCCTTCAGCTCAGCAACGAGCTCGGCGATCATGTCGCCCGTCGGGCCAAGGTCCTTGGTGCGGATGCCCTCGAGGGCGGTGTCGGAGAAGGCCGCGACCTTCTTCTGAGCGGCGGCACCATATTGCAAAACGATGGCGGAATCGGTCAGGTCGATCTTCTGGGAGAACTCGTCGACGACGCGCTGCTCCTCTTCGGAAAGACCGGTCTGCAGGTAGTCCGCGCCAAGCGCCTGAACTTCGGGCATGTCAAATTCTTCAACGGCTGCAACGAGAGCCGGTTCCGCGGTACCTAACTCCAACGTAATGGGAGTTGCGGCTACTTCAGCATTTTGAGTCATGGCCTTCTCCTTTATCCACATATATGGTTCGGCTAGGAAACGATGTCGCCGTCGTCGAACGGGTCGCCGCACTCGGGGCAGAACTTGCCCACCTGCGTGCCCTTGGCAGGCTCCCAGCCGCACTTGTCGCACCTGTACTGCGGGACGCCCGCCGGCTTCTTGGCGCCGCACTCGGCGCAGAACCTGCCCTTGTTCACCGCGCCGCAGCCGCAGGCCCAGCCGTCGGCGTCGAGCGGCTTGGCCTTGCCGCACTCGGCGCAGAACCTCCCGGTGTTGGAGGCGCCGCAGCCGCAGGTCCAGCTGCCCGCGGGGGCGGGCTGGGCCGCGCCGCAGCCCTGGCAGAACCTGCCGGTGTTGCCGCCCTGGCCGCA
>JAFSHA010000019.1 GCA_017440565.1 Eggerthellaceae bacterium
AGTTACCCATCTTCGGGTGTGCTAGCCCCATATGACTGTTAGAATTCATGCGACGAGACTTCCAACCATCGAAAACCGCGTGAAGGGAGGGGCCGTGGTCAGCTTGTTCATAGTGCTCTACCTCTTTTTCGCAGGTATGGGTTCAAGCGCCTTCCTCATCGGCTGCTCGGTGGACTTCCTCATGCGCCTGAAGCCGAGCAAGCGCCTTGGCCGCATCTCCCTCGTCACCGACGCGGGCATGTTCGTGGGGCCCTTCGTGGTGCTGCTGGGCGCCGCGTTCCTCGTCGTTGACCTCGGGGTGCCCGAGCGGTTCCTCCTGGCGTTCCTCTCCCCCAAAAGCGTGCTGACCTGGGGCGCTTGGGGAATCTCCCTTTTCTCCCTGTTCTCGCTCCTGGCGCTCATCCTCAGCCCGTTCGCCTCATCGCTCGTGGGGAAGGTCGCCGAATCGGCCTGCCAGGTCACGGCGATAGCGTGCGCCACCTTCGTGCTCCTGTACTCGGCCGCATTCCTCTCGTCGTACCCCTCGGTACCTCTGCTCCACTCCCCCATGGTCCCGATCCTGTTCACGTGCTCGTCCGTCTCGGCGGGGCTGGCCCTTTTGTTCCTCATAGCGTTTGCCCGCGGAAGGATCACGGGCATCTTGGGGGAGATGAGGCCCCTCGTCCACCTCGAGGCCGTCGTCACCATCGTCGAGCTGCTCGCCCTCATGGCGTTCGTCGGCTATGCCGCGTTCGCGACGCCCGCGGCGGCAAGCTCCCTCCAGATGCTGCTCACGGGGTCCAACTCGGCGCTGTTCTGGGTGGGAGCGGTTTTGACGGGAATCCTGATCCCCCTCGCCGTCGACTTCATGAACGCCCGCCGCGTGAACATGTGGCTCGTCGGGGCCTGCTCCGTGTGCGTTGTCGCGGGAACGTTCTGCCTGAGGTACGCCACCCTGGCAAGCTCGGTGAGGTACGCGCTGCCGTTCATGCTGTCGGCGCAGTTCTGGTTATGAGCGCGCGATGAATCAGCGGGATCAATGGCCGCTCGCCGGCAGTGAGGAGCATGCATGAGCGTACTGGGCTCATTCGAAGTAGACGAAGCAAGCGTCGTGCCTATCTGGATCCAGATCAGGCGGAGGCTCATATATCTGATCGAGTCGGGGAAGTTCTCGGAGGACCAGAAGCTCCCCTCGGTTCGCGAGCTTTCCGTCGACCTGGGCGTGAACTACAACACCATCAACAAGGTGTACCAGGATCTGGAGCGGGACGGCTACACGCACACCAAGAGGGGTCTGGGGACGTTCGTCTCCGCAGGCAAGCAGGTGGAGCAAGACGATGCCGCCGGAGAGCTCGGCGGCATGATCGCCGGCTTCGTGAGCTTCGCCATGAGCCAGGGGCTGACGTCCGAGGAGATTATCGAAGCGGTTCGCAGGCACGTAGACGCCTGCGATGAGTGATTGGATGGGGTGACGGGATGCGCAACAGGGATGATGAGCTTCATTTGAGGACGCTGGACGAGCCCGCCGTCGAGGCGGCTTCGTTCAAGGCCAAGGGGTCGAAGAAGACGTCGAGAAACGGCGTGTACATCTTCGCGGGGATCGTGTTCGCCGTCGTGTTCGCGGCCTCCCTTGCCGCGCTTTCGCTCGCTCCCGCCCTGGGGCTGTGGAGCGTGTTCCTCGCCTCGCTGCTAGGCCTCGTGTGCGCTTTCGCTCTTCGCATCGCGCCCCAGTGGGAGAAGGTCGTGGTGCTTAGGCTGGGCAAGTTCAACCGCGTGGCGGGCCCCGGCCTGTACTTCGTGATCCCCTTCGTCGAGCACGCGGCGGCGCACGTCGACCAGCGCATGATCACCACGCCCTTCGTAGCCGAGGAGGCGCTCACGGCCGACCTCACGCCGCTGAACATCGACGCGGTCCTGTTCTGGTACGTATGGAGCCCCAAGGACGCCTGCGTCGAGGTCGAGGACTACCAGCAGGCCATCTGGTGGGCTGCCCAGACAGCGCTGCGCGACGCGGTGGGTCGCATCAACCTGGCTGAGGTGGCCACGCGCCGCGAGCAGATAAACGCCCAGATCAAGGAGATACTCGATCCGAAGGCGAGCGACTGGGGCATCACGGTGGTGAGCGTCGAGATCCGAAACATCGTCATCCCCGAGGACCTTCAGGACGCCATGTCGCGCGAGGCCCAGGCGGAACGCGAGCGAAACGCCCGCCTGCTTCTGGCCGAGGTGGAGAAGGACATCTCGGAGATGTTCGTCGAGGCGGCCGAGATCTACGAGAAGAACGACAAGGCCATGCAGCTTCGCAGCATGAACCTCATCTACGAGAGCGTGAAGGAGAAGGGCGGCCTGGTTATCGCCCCCAGCGGCTTCGGAGAGGCGTTCAACAACATCGAGAGCTTCCTGAAGTAGGAGCAAGCTGACGCATACGCATGAGCCCGGTTCGGAGACGCCCGAGCCGGGCTCTTCTATCTCTTTTCAGCCATCTCCGCGCTCGACCCCAACGCACCCTCCCCTCTCGGTGTCCTCTCTACCTCGCTTTGCGACGAAAGTAAGCCTTTGGTGACTCGACAACGGTCATTGACAGGCATAGTCACACACACTACTATGACACTCAACCGCCAAGGATCCTCGCCAGGCGGGGCACCGTCGCTTGGCGCATGCGGGAAGGGCAACGAGGAGCCCGTCCCGCTTTCCGCCAAAAGACGCACAAGGAGCGCATCGCGCAAGATGGCGCAGTGCGCGTAGGAAGGTCATTCGTTTTTCAAACAGAGAGAGGGGAAGAGAATGATCGATATGACGAAGCAGGACATCACCCGTCGTGGTTTCGTCGCCGCCAGTGCTGCTGCGGTGACGGCGGGCCTCGTGGGCTGCTCTTCCGAGCCTGCGGGCAACGACGCGCCCGTCAACGAGCCCGTCAAGCCTGCTGGGGAGTGGATTCCCACGACCTGCAACATGTGCTTCAACAACTGCTCTATTCTGGCCCATGTGGTTGACGGCGTGGTCGTGGAGCTGACCGGCAACCCCGCCAGCCCCGTTGGCAACGGCCATATCTGCGCGAAGGGCGCTGCGGGCATCATGATGCTCTACGATCCCGACCGCATCACCAAGCCGCTTAAGCGCACCAACCCGAACAAGGGATTCGATCAGGATCCGGGCTGGCAGGAGATCTCCTGGGACGAGGCGTACGCCACCATCGACGAGAAGTTCAAGGCCGCCATGGCCGCAGATCCCAAGTCTTGCGCCGGTGCTTCCATGGTCGCGGGCCTCAACGGCAGCGTCGCCCGCTCCGTGGCGCTCGGCTGCGCCTGGGGCGTCTCGGAAGGTTTCCTCTCCGACATCTGCGGCGCGGGCATCCACGTGGTCGAGGCCCTGTTCACGACCAACGGCAATGCGAAGCCCGACTATGAGAACTGCAACTACCTCATCCAGTTCGGCACGCAGGCCGGCACCGCCACCCGTCACGGCTTCAACATGACCGCCGATATGTTCGCTCAGCGCCGCAAGAACGGCCTGAAGCTCGTGAACTTCGACCCGCACATGAGTGCCGGAGCCGACAAGGCCGACATCTGGGCTCCCATCCGACCGGGTTCCGACGCGGCTGCGGCCCTCGCAATCGCCAACGTGCTCACCGAGGAGGGGCTCATCGACTACGAGTTCCTCAAGAAGCGCTCTAATGCGTGCTCGCTCATCGATCCCGACACCAAGCGCGTCCTGCGCGCAGCCGAGACAAACAAGGCGCTGTACTGGGACAACGCCACAAACTCCGCGCTGCCTTACGACGAGGCCGCCGACCCGGCGCTCGAGGGCACGTTCGAGGTTGACGGCAAGCAGTGCGAGACCGCGTTCGAGGTGTGGAAGAAGCACATCGCCCCGATGACCCCCGAGTGGGCCGAGGAGATCACCACCATCCCCGCCGCAACGCTGCGCCAGGTTGCCGAGGAGTTCGGCAAGGCTGCCTGCATCGGCGAGACCATCGTGGTTGACGGCGTCACCCTGCCGTATCGCCCCGTCGCCGTCGATATCTTCTCCGGCGTCTCCCGCCACAAGCACTGCATCCTGAGCACGTGGAGCTGCCTCATGCTCAACAACCTGGTGGGCTCCACCAACGCCGTGGGCGGCTTCGTCGGCTTCGGCCCCGCCTGCAACGGCTGGACCGACGACAACCCCAACGCTGGCTTCCGTGGCGGCATTTGGGAGGAGGACGGCTTCATCGAGAGCACTTCCCTCATGATCGGCGCGCCGCATTCCTTCTACAGCAACATCCGCAACTGGGACTACAACCCCACAACCATGGGCCTCACCGAGCTGCAGCCGCTCTCCGAGGACGGCCACTTCATCCACATCACCCAGGCTCATCCCGAGACCTATCATACGGGAACCATCAAGAACCTGTTCTGGTATGCCTGCAACCCCATCAAGTGGTGGGCGAACGCCGACGAGCAGGCAGAGCGCTTCAAGAAGATGGACTTCATCGTCGGCGTGGACCTGTACCTCAACGACATGTCCCTCTTCTCCGACATCATGCTTCCCGAGGCCTGCTACCTCGAGCGTTGGGACGTGCTGCCCCATTGGTTCCTGAACCACCGCATGGTCGGCTCCATGACCTCTCCGTGGACGATCGGGCTTTGGCAGCCGGTCGTTCCCGCGAAGGACGGCGCCCCCGGCTTCCTCGAGCTGTACGCCGAGATCGTCGACCGCGCCGGCGGCGCTGCCAGCAACCAGGCCTTCATCGGCACCCTCAACGCCATGTACCGCGTCAAGCCCGAGTACTCCGTCCCGCTGGATCAGAAGCTTAATCAGGAGGCCTTCATCGACTCCGTCCTCAAGTCCAACATCGACGAAGAGCACGGCCTCGAGTGGTTCAGGGCCAACGGCGGCATCTACACGCATGACCGCACGGTGGACGAGGTCTACATCTGGAACGACGACGTGCCCGGTCGCGTGCCCTTCTACTGGGACTTCATGTTCGAGGCCAAGGAGAAGGTCGAGGCGAAGGTTGCCGAGCTCGACATTCCGTGGGAGACCGATGACTACATCCCGCTGCCCGAGTGGCGTCCCGGCCAGGACTTCTATCCGAAGGACGACCCGGCCTACGACATCTTCCCGGTGTACTACACCAACGCCGCCAACACCGACAGCTGGACGGTTCAGAACGCCTGGCTCAACGAGGTCAACGAGGACGACGGCGTGACCTACTGCATCGAGATGAACAGCGCGACGGCCGCCGCCAAGGGCCTGGCGTCGGGCGATCAGGTGGTCCTCACCAGCACCGCTGGCTATCAGGTTGAAGGCAAGCTCGTGGTTACTGAGGGCATTCACCCCGAGTGCGTGTCCTCCGTCGTGGGTACGTGGGATGCGAAGTCCAAGCAGATGACCATCGCGCACGGCAAGGGCGTGAACCTCGTGAGCCTGCTGCCCGGCACCGACGCCTCGCGCATTGACCATCTCGTTTCCGCATTCGACCAGCTCATTCGCTGCAAGATCGAGAAGAAGTAACAGGGGGTAGACGACAATGGCATATGGAATGCTCATCGACCAGAAGAAATGCGTCGGCTGCCACGCTTGCTCCGTGGCCTGCAAAGAAGCCCATGGCACCCCTCCGGGAGTTCGCCGCTCCCATGTGGTGAAGGAAATCGAGGGTACCTACCCCAACGTGACGCGTAACATCGTGCCGATGCTGTGCATGCACTGCGAGAACGCGCCGTGTGTCGAGGTGTGCCCTTCCGGTGCCTCCCAGAAGCGCGAGGACGGCATCGTCTGGATCGACAAGACCAAGTGCATCGGCTGCAAGTCCTGCATGATGGCCTGCCCCTACGATGCTCGCTACTACCGCGAGGACGAGCTGGGCTATTTCGGCGAGGCCCTCAACGAGTACGAAGCCGTCATGTACCCGGCCATGCCGAAGGGCACCGTTGACAAGTGCACGTTCTGCCACGAGCGCATCGATGCCGGTGCCAGCCAGCCCAACGCATGCGTCATGGCCTGCCCCGCAGGCGCCCGCGTGTTCGGCGACCTCGCCGAGATCAAGGCTCAAGCCGAGGCCGACGGCGGCTACCAGCTGCTCGCCGAGGAGGGAACCAACCCGAGCGTTTGGTACGTCCCGGCGAAGAAGAACCAGTAGGCCTGCCTGCTGAGGTAACGCCTTTCGCGCCTTGGGACGCATAAGGCGGACGACGATTAGGGGGCGGCCGAGCCGGCCGCCCCAGATGGCGGGCAGGGGGTTGCCCGCCTGAGATTTCGACATTTCGAGGGGGATGCGGTATGGCCGAGCAGGCAATTGCTCAATGTCCAAACGATGCCTATTCCGCTGACAAGCAGATTCGCCATGCAAGTATGATCGATGCGTTCGACTCGTCTTGCGCAGGAGGTGCAGACGACGATCACGCC
>JAFSHA010000020.1 GCA_017440565.1 Eggerthellaceae bacterium
ACTGCATGCATACCGCTACATGCGGTGAGCTGCGCAAGGAAGATTGCGGCCGCGAAGTTACGCTGACCGGTTGGGCGTGGCACAACCGTGACCACGGCGGCCTGATCTTCGTCGACCTGCGCGACCGCGATGGCTACACCCAGGTTGTCGTCGACCCCGACTGCGTCACCGCCGAGGAATTTGCGATTGCCGAGCACTTCAGCCGCGAGGACGTGCTGAAGTTTACCGGCAAGGTGCGCGAGCGCGGCGAAGACGCCGTCAACCCCAACATGGTGACGGGCGAGATCGAGGTGCTGGCCAGCTCGATCGAGGTGCTTAACAAATCGGTCACGCCGCCGTTCTCCATCGAAGACGGCATCGAGACCGACGAGACCACGCGTATGAAGTGGCGCTACCTCGACATCCGCCGTCCCGAGATGCTCGCGAACCTCAAGCTTCGCCACCAGGTCGTCACGGCCATGCGCGCAGCGCTTAACAAGCGTGCCTTCATCGAGGTGGAAACCCCCATCCTCGCGAACTCCACACCCGAGGGCGCACGCGACTACATCGTGCCGAGCCGTCCGAACCCGGGCAAGTTCTACGCCCTTCCGCAGAGTCCGCAGCAGTTCAAGCAGATGCTGATGGTGGGTGGCGTCGAGCGCTACTACCAGATCGCCCGCTGCTTCCGCGACGAAGACCTGCGCGCCGACCGTCAGCCCGAGTTCACGCAGGTCGACATCGAGATGTCGTTCGTGCAGGGCGATGACGTCATAGACATGATGGAAGACGTCATGAAGGAAACCCTCGAGGCCGTGGGCGTCGAGCATCCCTTCCCGCTGCAGCGCATGCAGTACGCCGAGGCCATGGAGCGTTTCGGCTGCGACCGTCCGGACACGCGCTTCGGCATGGAGCTCGTGAACCTCACCGAGATCGTGCGCGGTTGCGGCTTCGGCGTGTTCGCCAAGGCCGTCGAGGCCGGTGGCGTGGTCAAGGCCATCAACTGCAAGGGTGCCGGCAACTGGTCTCGTGGTGACGTCGAGAAGCTGGGCGACTTGGCAGCTGCAAACGGCGCCAAGGGCATGGCTTGGATCGCTTACACCGACGAAGACACCGAGCTTGCAGGCAAGAGCCCCATCATCAAGTTCTTCGAGGATGACGTCTACGCCAACCTGAAGGAAGCCATGGGCGTCGAGCCTGGCGACTTGCTGCTGTTTGCGGCCGATAAACCTGAAATCGCCAATGCCGTGCTCAGCGCATTGCGCCTGCACATGGCCGATCGTCTTGAGATTCCGCGCGAAGGTCATGCGCTTCTGTGGGTCGTCAACTTCCCGATGTTCAGGTACGACGAGGAAGAGAAGAAGTACGCCGCTGAGCACCATCCGTTCACGATGATCCGCGAGGAGGACCTCGACAAGATCGAGGATGCTCCGCTCGAGTGCGGCAGCTATTCGTACGACCTGGTCATGGACGGTTTCGAGGCTGGTGGCGGCACCATCCGTATCCACACGCCCGAACTGCAGCGCCGCGTGCTTCGTCGTTGCGGCCTTTCCGACGAGCAGATTGACGACAAGTTCGGTCACCTCATCCACGCGCTCGAGCTTGGTGCTCCGCCGCATGGCGGCATCGCGCTCGGCCTCGACCGCTTGGTCATGCTGCTTGCCGGCAAGGACTCCATCCGCGTTGTCATCGCCTTCCCGAAGACGTCGTCGGCA
>JAFSHA010000001.1 GCA_017440565.1 Eggerthellaceae bacterium
ACGGCGATGGGCGCAAACCACTGGGTGGTCTGATAGGACGCGGGCAGGTCGGGGTAGTAGTAGCTCTTCTTGTCAAACGTGGTCGTGCGGTTGATGTGGCAGTTGAGCATCATTCCCGCTGTCATGCCCAGGTTGATGACCTGGCGGTTTGCGACGGGAAGCATGCCCGGCATGCCGCAGCAAGCGGGGCACACGTGGGTGTTGGGCTCGGCATCGCTACCGTTCGTGCAGGAGCAAAAGATCTTGGATTTGGTGGCCAGCTCGACGTGAACTTCAAGGCCGATGACGGTTTCGTAAGCGGTCATGGTTAGGCCTCCTTTCCAGCGCAGTTGGAAGGCGAGAGGATATTGGCCATGCGCAACAAGGCGGCATCCGAAAATGCCGGGCCTATCAATTGTACGCCGCCTGCAACAAGGGCCGGCAGACCGGTAATTGCAGCAGGAGCGGTGAAACGGTTTTCCTCGAACGCGAGATACGGGTTCGCCTCCACGTCGGCGAGGCTGTACGAACGCTTGGCGCAAGCGGGGAGGAGAACCACAGTTTGCCCCGCGTCTTCATTCGCAAATTCCTTCGCAAATGCCTCGGACATGAGGCGGCGGATGCGGAGGGCCTTGTCGTAGCAGCGATCGTAGTTGTCCGTGGCAAGCACCTCGGAGCCGTAGAGGACGGCGGTCTTGGTGAGGATGCCGAAAGCTTCCGTGCGAGACTTGGTGTAAAGCTCGCCGATCGTCGTGTATTTCTGCGTGTGGTAGCCGTACTTCATGCCTTCGAAACGGTTCTCGTTATTGCAGAGCTCCGCGCACATGAGGATGTTCCAGGCTAGGTTGCCGACAGCGAAAAGCGCATCGGTTTCCGCCGTGGTGTCCGAGACGGCAATGCCTTGCGCGCTCAAGGCGCTGATGGTGTCTTCCATGAGCTGCTTGGTATCAGCGTCGGCAGTTTCTATCAGCCCGCGCGCCACTTTTACGTGTGTGATGGGGGAGGCGAAAGCTTCGCCCGCTGTGGCGGCTTCTGCAGAACCGCTGGAGGTAATACGCGCGCATTCGCTCGCGGGAAGGGATGTGCCATCCGAGTCGTCGTGGCCGGCAAGCACGTCGAGAACCTGCTGTGCGACATCTGCCGAGCAGGCGGTGATGTCGATGGTTTCGCCGGAACAGGCCACCGCGATGGTGCCAAATCGAGATACGCAGCCATACGTTGGTTTCAGGTGAACTTGGTCGGAAAGCGCCGCTGCACGGGCTTGGGCACCGTTCACGTCTAGTCCCACCACAGCATCCACAGCCGCATCTGCGAGCAGCTTGGAAGCGGCGGTGGTGAGGTTTCCATCCGCATCGAGCACGGGACCGAAATAGGAGGTCTCGCCGAGGAAGTCGAAACCGAATTCGCCGATGTTCACTTTGCCGGCAACATGATGGCCTGTTTCCCGCAAGCGCTCGTCGACTCGCGCGGCGAACAGGCTCTTGAATCCAGCCAACATCTTCGATCCGGCGGAGGTGGGCATGTCTTGGGTCAGAATCAGGTCGTCAAGGCCGACGGTGAGCTGGTCCGCTCCAGCTTTCTCGCTTGGGTTTTCAGCGATGAACAAGGTGGTTTCACTCATGATGCCCTCCTTACTGCAAGATTTGGGGCACTTGCCAGTAGCCATCCATGGACTCCGGCGCCTGAGCCAAAAGATCTTCGCGAGAGAACGGTTGCGAAGCGACGTCTTCCCGCAGCACGTTTACCATAGGCCGCACGTGAACCATGCGCTCCACGTTTTCGGTGTCGATTTGGGCTAACACCTCCCAGTCCGCC
>JAFSHA010000021.1 GCA_017440565.1 Eggerthellaceae bacterium
CTACAAGAGCACCTGGTACAACTTCATGGGCGAGAGCAACATCAACGTGGTGACGACCGACGCCCGTGCGGACATCGGCCGCGGCGTGGCTTTCATGAGCTGCCTCGTCGAGATCGAGAAGGCTTAAGACCGCGAACGGGCGGCGGCCGATTCGCCGCCCGCGTCTATAAGAGAAGAGGAGTCATAAAGCTATGACACAAATGGGTTTTCTGCTTGATCAGAAGTACTGCATCGGCTGCCAGACCTGCCAGCATGCATGCCGCGTTCGCCACGGCATTGAGCCGGGAACGTACCCGCGCAAGGCGACCAGCTCTCAGGTCGAGGTAACCGGCCCCTACATCTCGCTTGCGTGCAACCATTGCGACAACCCTGCATGCGTCGAGGCCTGCCCCACGTCGTCCCTCACCAAGCGCGAGAGCGACGGCGTTGTCGTTCACAACCCCGAGACCTGCATCGGCTGCCTGTCCTGCCAGGCGGCTTGCCCCTACGACGTCCCCGAGCTGAACGAGGTCTCGGGCAAGATGATCAAGTGCGATTTCTGCGCCGCTCGTCTTGACGCCGGCGACACCCCGGCGTGCGTGCTTTCCTGCCCGGTCAAGGTTCTGACCTTCGGCACCATTGAGGAGCTTGAGGCTCAGGGCGGCGTTGCGGAGGGCGTCGGGTTCACTGTTGAGGATACTTCCCCCAACATGCGCTTTATCCCGATTTCCTAATATGTCGAAAGAAGATTGACAGTATGGGCGGCGTGCAGATGGAAAAAGACGATTGTCGGCTGATGGCCGAGTACCGGTCGGCTATGTATGCGCTTGCGGCAGAGGCGTTTGCGGCGGAGCCGAGCGATGCCCGGCTCCGGCAGATGATTGACCTCGCGGTCGATTCCGGTCCCGATGACTGCGGCAGAGCGAGCGAACGTGATCTGCTGCGCAACCTCTCGGGATATGCGGGCAAGGACGTCGTCGCGCTCGGTGCGTCTATACGCACCGAGTTCGCCGAGCTGTTCATCGGCCCGCGCCGCCCTCTGGCTCCGTATTACGAGTCCGCGTACGTGGGCCATCCCAAGCGCATGTTCACCCAGACGACCAAAGCCGTTCGCGAGTTCTATAAGAGCTTTGGAGTCGAGGTGGAGAAGAAGAACGCCGTTCCCGACGATTTGCTGGCGTATGAGCTCGCCTTCATGAGCGAGCTCTGCCGTCGCGAGGCATGCGAGCAAGACAAGGATGGCGTTGGCATCGAGCGTTGGCGAACCGCCCAGCTTGAGTTTCTGGAGAATCACCTGGGGCTGTGGGTGGAGCCTTTTGCAGAAAAGGTTGAAATGGCTTGGTGTGCTGATTGGTATGCGGCATGGGCGCGTTTCCTCCGTGATTTTACGGAGGAGGACATTGCCTATCTCGGAACATTCGAAAGGCTCTGATTTTCGATTTTCCTAAGGAAGTGACTTGAAGGACCCGCAGGTGCGTAAGCCTTTGCGGGTCCTTTTCCGTTTATATCCCGTTTGGAATATTTCGCATGCTGTGCTCAAAAGGGGTTGGCGTTGGGCTTCTCGTCGGAGGTTTTCTCCTGAAGCATTCAGAGGGTGACGGCTTATGACGCGGCGGCGGCGTCAAGGAGTGGTGAGGGTTTCCTTGCATATTGAGTTCTGTGCAAAAACGGCCTCGAGATGAGGTCAATTGGGTTGAAACCCGCCGTAGGATGCCCGATATATCGGCTTGAAAGCGCTACGGACTCGCAAAATCGACTTGAAGGTTCGCCTGAGCAACGATTCGAGGCCATCCTGCACCCCCTCGGCCTTATCTCGAGGCTCTTTTTGCACGCAAGTTGAACTTGGCTGTTGGGTGTCATGTTGCCGCGCGCCGTGGAGTTAGCGAGCGCGGTGGACGGCGGGTGGAGCCAGCAAGCGGGGCGCGGACGGCGAGTGTTGTGAGGCTAGCAAGTGAGATGCGGATGCCGATCGACGTGAGGCTTTGGCAAGTGGATGCAGGTTCCTGGTGAAGCAGGGATGGCGCGTAAAATGCAGCTCACGAACGCGGACGCACTGCAGGATTCTTACGAAGGTGTAAGAATGATGGGGCGATGGGCGAGAAGTCACATCGCACGATACAATTGCGGAAAGAATCGAGAGACGGTAAGAGCAAAGGCCAGGTTATCAGCCGATTCGCCGCAGGTCATGCGCTGAGTGCTTGGGCTTCGATTGCGAAAGGAGGCGAAGTGAACAGCGTTTACATCATTGAGGACGACGGCGCGCTGCGGGTCGAACTGGCTCGCCTGTTTGAGCTCAATGGCTTCGCGGTTCGGCTTTGCGAGCGATTCGACGCTGCTGCGCAACTTGCCCTACTTGAGCGCCCCGATTGCATTCTGTTGGACCTGAAACTGCCCGGCGTCGATGGACTGTCGGTGTGTCGCGCCATTCGCGCAAAGGACAGCACCACGCCCATCATCGTGCTCACCTCCTCTGATACGGAATTCGATGAGGTCATGAGCATGAATTTAGGAGCCGACGACTACGTGACCAAGCCCTACAGCCCCGCCGTACTGCTTGCGCGCGTTCGATCGGCGCTGCGGCGCAGCCAGCGCGCGGCCGAATTCGTCATCGCTCATCGGGGAGTTCGCCTTGACATCGGGAGCGGAGAGGTGAGCTTCGGTGCTCGAGAGGCTGAGCTGACGCGCAACGAACTGCGCATTCTGCATCTGCTCATGCGCAATCCCGGCGTGGTCATAACGCGGCAGGAGATCATGGTTGAGCTGTGGGAGTCCGATGAGTTCATAGACGACAACACGCTTACGGTGAACGTGAATCGCCTGCGTCGCACCTTGGCGTCTATCGGCGTTCCCGATGACTTTCTGGTCACCAAGCGCGGGGTGGGGTACCGAGTGTAGCGGATCGGCGAAGCGAACCGAAGGGAACCTGGCGGGTTGGTTGAAGGCGAACGAGTCGGCGCTGGTCGGCCTAGATGAGCGCCAATCTCGGCAAAACAGCGCGGGACGACCCGGGTTGGTGCGGACGGTGCAGGTCGACCTGGATGAGAGTCAGCAAACCCGATCTAGTGACTCATCGAGGGGGTTAAGCTTGTGGATGGCAATGCGCGAAAAGAAAATCATGCAGAAAGAGCCTTTACGTTGAAGGCCTATCTGGCTGATTGCGCGCCCGCGCTGGGTTTGATGGCGCTTGGCATGGCGGCTTTGGCTCTCGTTTGCCGGCTGCAGGGACTTGGCGTCGAGGGCAGCGCGTTGGCATGCGCGATTATGGCAGCTGCCGCGGCAACGGGCGTGGCATGGGATTACTTGCGCAAGCGTCAGCATTACCGGGATACACGCGAGCTTGTCGATGCCTTGGATAAGGCCCGCTACTATGCCGCGCTTACCGAAGAGCCAGATTTCCTGGACGGGCGCCTGGCCCATGAGACCATCGTGCGCCTGCTGGCATCCGCCGATACCGAGCTTTCCGAAACACGCGAGCAGGCGCGAGCCTACCGCGAATACGTCGAGCTATGGGTGCACGAGGCGAAAACGCCCATCGCAGCGGCGAAATTGGTGCTAGCTGACATGCACGGGCCGCAAGCTTTGAAGCTCGCGCGCGAGATCGAGCGCGTGGAGGGACAGGTCGAGCAGGCGTTGTTCTTCGCGCGGTCGAGCTCGCTGGCAAACGACTACGTCATCCGAGATGTGATCTTGAAGGACGTGGCGGCCGACGCCGTGAAACGCAACGCGCACCTTCTCATCGAGAAAGGCGTTTCGGTGAACATGCGCGTTCCGAATGACGAGCACGTTCTAACCGATCCCACATGGACGGCCTTCGTGCTCAGCCAGGCGGTTGTCAACGCGGCGAAGTACGGCACGCGCACCTTGCGCATTTCAGCATGGACCGAGGAGGCGCAGACGCCTCGCGCGCGCACGGTGCTCGAGCTAGCTGACGATGGCTGCGGCATTCCCGCCGCCGATGTGCCGCGCGTATTCGATCGCGGGTTTACCGGTGAAAACGGGCGGGCGTTCGGCCAGGCCACCGGCATGGGCCTTCATTTGGCCGCAGTTCTGTGCGAGCGCATGGGGCTGGGGCTTGCCATTGCAAGCGAGGAGGGGAAGGGTACCCGCGTGATGGTCTCCTTCCCCCACGACAGGCGTCGGCTTTCCTGAAGAACTGGGACGCACGTGACTCGAGACGTCGCTGCAAAGATCACTGCTTTCCGCCAAGCACCCAGCAGATAAGCAAGAAAACGCCAACAGCTACCAGCGCGTTACGCATAGCGCGCCCCGCGTCTCAAGTGCGACTGTATCATGCTGCGGCTGGCGAGGAAGGTTACCAGCAGGTATCCGCCGTACACGGCTACCACCAGCGCCGCCGCCATGAGCACGGGGCCTGCTGCCGAGATGCCCATGGGCTCGAACAGGTTCGACGTCAGCAGATATATGACGTAACCTGCATGGCAGACAGCCACCGCCAAGGGAAGCAGGAAATACATCAGCGTCTGGGCGAGGACCGAGCGATCGATCATGCGCGTATCGCAGCCCAGATGGGCCAGCGTACGGTAACGCGGAAGCGAGTCGGCGGTTTCTGAAAGCTGCTGGATGGCAAGGATAGCGGCTGTGGCAACGAGCAGCACCAAGCCGATGTAGATGGCAAGATAGGTGATAAGCATCCTCAGGCCGCCTGCTTGCGCAAGCATCTGCGAGCGCTCGATCATTTGCGTGACGGGCCAGATGGAGATGGGGAACTGCTCGGCATCAAGCGCGGCGTCTATCTGCTCGACCCATTCCGCATCGTAGAGGCCTGCTTGCGCGTCGGCTTCGTACATGCGCGCAATGCCCTCGCGCAGCATTGCATCGCTTGCCTCGCCGGGCTTGTGGTACATGGCGTTCACGTAGCTGTACAGGGGAATGGCACCGAGGCTCTTAAGCTCCTCCACTACGGAGTCGGGCACGATGATCTCAAGCCCTGCTGCGGCGATGGCGGAAGTTTGGGTTTGCGTCTCAAGCGCCCGCTCCTGCATGATAAGCCTGCGCCCCAGAATGTCGACTGACTGACGGCTTTGGGCGATCTCGAGCGCGATGCCCTCTGACATGGAAACCGTGTTGTTGACGGCGCATTCGCCTTCCCCAAGCTCGATGGGCGCCTGCCCGATGAGGGCGCGCGTGGCGTTGAACTGGGAAAGCGACAGCACCACCAGGTTGCTTTCCGCAAGCGACTCATCGGCGCCCTGCATGCCGGTGCGGCTTTCGACGCTGGCGAGAAGGGGGCCGTAGGTGACGCCCGGGATTTCGTAATAGTCAAGCTGGGCGGCGCTTTTCACCGTTTCGTTCCAGCCGGCAACGTCGGCTTCGAGCTTGGCCAGGATGTCGTAGTCCCAGCTTTCGGCTAGCGTGAAGACGGCGGGCTGGCTTTCGGCGAAGGCGTTTCGGCGCTCGTCTATGGCCTCGGAGGAGGGCTTCTCGACGTCAAGCGCGTTTTCGTAATACACGTCGGAGCGCAGCGTGGCGTCGTAGGGGGCGGCTCCTTCCACGTCGTCGGTGAGGATATCGCACACGCCCATTCCGACCGAGAAGACGGTAATCGAGAAGAAGAGCATCATGCACACCGCCCACATGGAAAGAAAAGCGGTGTTCACCTTGCTGGCAATTTGGTTCGCCGTGAAGGGACGAAGGCCTTTGAGATAGGCGCCGTCGGCGCGTGCAAGCGCGTTTACGGCAAAACCCGCCAGTGACCCGAACAACATGAGCGACCCAGCCATCATGCACAGCGTCGCACGCAGGAAGCGCGGGTCGTCCAGCATGATAAGCTCGCTCTCGCCCAGCTGCAGGTAGGCGTAAACCAGAAGGCCAATCGCCGCGGACAGCCCCGCGAGGTAGAGGGCGGGGTTGCGCACGAGCGCCTTCTCGTTGCGTATGTCGGCGGAAAGAAGGTCGATGAGCTTGAAGCGATTGACCGAAACCAGGTTTAGCAGGGCGGCTATGGCATAGATGATCCCGAAGCAGGCAAGCGTGCTCACAAGCGCCCTTTCAGAGAAAACGAAATGATACTCGCTCATGATCAGGCCGAATAGCTGCGCAGTGGCAAACGAGAGCAGCTGGGAGAATGCGATGCCGAAGGCCAAGCCCACGGCCAGGGAGGCAAGGCCCACCAAGGCCGTTTCCGCAAGCACGATGGCTGAGGTGGACGCCGAGCTCATTCCCAGCAAAAGGTAGGTGCCAAACTCGCGCTTGCGTCGCCTTATGAGGAATCGGTTCGCGTAGACCACGAGAAACCCCAGCACGAAGGCAATGAGCACCGAGAACATGGTCATAAAGTTGCTGGTCATGCGGAACATCTCAGCCGATGCGGTGGCTTCGATGTCGAATAGAACCTGCTGGCTTTCGATGGAATTGAAAGCGTAGAACACCGCCACGCCGGCCACGATGGTGACGAAGTAGATGGCGTAGTCGCGCGCCGAGCGGCGCACGTTGCGCACGGCGAGCTTAAGAAGCATGGGATGCGTCACCTCCCAAGAAGGCGACCACTTCCATGATGCGCTTGAAGAATTCCTCGCGCGGCAGGTCTCCGCGACGCAACTCGGTAAACAGAGCGCCGTCCTTGACGAAGAGAATGCGCGAGGCGAAGCTGGCGGCGAAGGCGTCGTGGGTAACCATGAGGATGGTGGCGCCCATGCTTCGGTTCATCATCTCGAGGGTTTCCAGCATGATGGCCGCGTTGCGCGAGTCAAGCGCACCGGTGGGCTCATCGGCAAGGATGAGAGTCGGCTTGCCGATGATGGCGCGCGCGGCTGCCACGCGTTGGCGCTGCCCGCCCGACATCTGATGCGGATACTTGTTCAGCACGTCGGTGATGCCCAGCTGGTCGGCTACCTTGTTGACCATGCCTCGAATGCGGACGGAGTTCTCATGCTTTACGGAGAGCGCAAGCGCTATGTTCTCGAATCCCGTGAGGGTTTCAAGCAAGTTGGAGTCTTGGAAGATAAAGCCGAGGTTCTCGCGGCGGAACTTCGCCAGCTGTCCCCTTCGCATGGAGCAAATGTCCACGCCGTTTACGAGAATGCGCCCGCTGGTGGGTGCGTCGATGGTAGAGATGCAGTTGAGCAGCGTGGTTTTACCCGAGCCAGAAGGGCCCATGATGCCGATGAATTCGCCGGCCTCCACGCTGAAGCTTAGTCCCGTGAGCGCGTGCGTGATCGACTCGCGTGTGCCGAATACCTTTTCGAGCTGCTTGACGCAAAGCGCCGGAGGTCGCTCGCTTACGTCGAGTGAATTTGCGCGGCCTAAGCCTTCTGGTGGCGTTGCGTATACTTCTGCCATCGTGTCTCCTTTCCGCGGCGCGGGCGGTGCGTTACCCAATGCGTGGCCGCCTTTGCGCGCGAGTCGTTGTCGGTGAGGGTCGCAGCGACGCTTCTTGGGATCGTGCGCCGCGTTGCCCCACGTTCAACTTTAGGTAAGGCGAAGTCTATCAGCCATCGAAGCGCCTTACGACTTTCTTACGAAGGTGTAAGGCGCACCTGGTGCGAGTTGTGTGCAAAAACAGCCTCGAGATGAGGTCAATTGGGTTGAAACCCGCCGTAG
>JAFSHA010000022.1 GCA_017440565.1 Eggerthellaceae bacterium
GCCGCGCATTTCCGCGCCAGACCAGCGTTGGACAAACCTGCTCCACGGCCCGTGACGGTCTCGACCGGCAAGCCGAGGAACGCTGCCGCCATGGCGCTCGAGGTCGTCGTGTTCCCAATGCCCATCTCGCCCGTTGCCAGAATCTTGTAACCGTCAGCCTTCATCTGGGCAACAAGATCAACGCCTATTTTGATAGCCGTCAACGCCTGCTCGCGACTCATGGCCGGACCGAGCGAAATATCACCCGTCCCACGCGCAATGCTGCGATCGATGACGCCCGGCACATCGGATGGAGTCATCATACCCATGTCAACCGAAACCGCATCAGCCCCGACCGTCTGCGCCATGCGACATACAGACGATATCCCGCGCGCAACGCTTCCAGCAATGACCGTGGTGATTTCGGGTTCGCTTTGCGTGACACCCTGTGCGACCACGCCATTATCAGCGCAGAGCACCATAACAGCCCGCTTGCTGATATCGACGTCGATGGAGCCCGTAAGGCCTGCGATCTTCTCGACCATCAGCTCGAGCTGACCGAGGCTGCCAATCGGCTTGGCTACAGCATTCCATTTGTCCCGAGCATCCTTGAGCGTTGTTTCGTCAAGGGGCTCGATGCGCCCTGCCACCTCATCAAACCAGTTTTGCATGGGCTCCTCCTGGTATCATTACCAAAAAACCAAATACAACATGGTGCACAAAAATGGTACAGGATAACACTTAAATGTCGTTTACACCTAGTTTTAAGCCATCTTGCTGCTATTATAAGCGTATTTTATTACCCCTGTGAAGGAGTCGCCAATGGATGACGTCTTGCTAGAAAAAATCCGCGAGTACCGAAAGCTATTGAAGATGGACAAGCCCGAACTCGACATGGCTCTCTTCCTGAAAATCCTCGATATCACAAACGAATCGAGCGAGGTGAAAGTTGCTCTCGAGCCTGTTTCCGAATCGGGCGAGTGGATTTCCGACACACCGACCTACTCCGTCTGCGGCGTGAAGCGTCTCGAAGACGGTCGACTAGCCCTCCGCGTGAACAAGGAAAAGCGCGCTATGGCGGCAGGAGACTTGTACGAAAAGCTCAAGAAGGAGCTCAAGAAATCCTCTGGCGATAGCATGCCCGTATTGTTCCTGCAGGGCGATGCGGTCATCCAATTGACCGAGGCGTTCTCGCACTCCATGACCAACGACCAATGGGCAGGCCTCCCCTTCGACCTCGTACTCGGCGTGCGCAAACGCGCCAATAAACCGCAAGAAGACCAAGAAGAAGGCCAGGAGAACGCGGGCGACTAGCATCGACATCGCGTTCAGCCATAATGCGCTTCGGCAGCGCTAACGAACAAAGGGCCGTCCAGAGCAAACACTCTGGGCGGCCCTCAAACAATCAGGGTCGAAGCGCGTCAACAGACGGCGCCCCTTAACGTCCTACAGGTTGTGCTCCGCCCAGTAGATCTTGGAGTACTTCTCGATCTCTTCCTGAGTGGTGTCGTAAACGCCAGGGAAGGTGGAGATGGGAAGACCCTGAGACAGGCTGGGGATGAAGTACAGCGGACCGTTCTCGTCGCACGTGCGCTTGACCTGCTTCGTGATCTCCTCGCGGGTCCAGCCCTCGTAGTCGACCGATGCGGAGTCGATGCCGCCCATGAACGTGATGTCCTTGCCGTACTTCTCGATCATGCCGGGGATGTCGTTGGTGTTCATGACGCCCTGCCAGACGTCGATGCCCATCTCGATCATGTACGGCACGAGCGTCTCGGCATACGAGTCGGAATGGTGCGCGATCAGCTCAACACCGCGGCTCTTGTAGTAACCGTAGATCTCCTTGTAGGGATCGAGGAAGAACTCGGCGAACATGTCCGGATCGGTGAACGTGTTGATCTGGGTGCCCCAGTCATCATGATGGAAGACTCCATCGGGATGCAGGTGATCGCAGATGACCTCGGCAAGCTTGAGCTCCCACTCGGTGATGTACTTGATGAGGTCCTTGAGCTCGTCGGGGCACTCGTAGAATGCGATGAGCACGTTCTGGATCTCGCACAGATAGTGGCACTGCTCGAAGACGCCGGGAGCCACGAAGGCCATGGCGAACTGCTCTTTGCGGTCAATCTGCTCCCAGACCTCCTGGTCCTTCTCCCACTCGGCCTCGGGAATCGTGTAGGGGTCGGGGGCGGTGACGTAGTCCTGCCACTCCTCGATATCCTTGCACACGATCTTGTCAGGCGTGTGGACGGGGAAAGCGCCAGGCTGGCCCTCTGCCCACGAAACCGTGACGCCCCAGTTGTTGACCTTGTTGATCTCACCCGGACGCGGGTTGTTGCGCCAGCGATAGCTGGCGAGGTTCCTGAACGGAATGTTGAACGCCTCGTACTGCTTGACGAAGCGCTCGGGCTTTCCGCCCTTCATTACCTCGATAAGATTCTCTCGCGGAGTGAGCTTATACTCGCTCATCTTCACTCCTCTCTTGTTGGTACACTGCCGCCCCGCGCCGTAACGCGGGGTGCGTTTGGTGCAGCCCCTTCACATGCAAATCTTGCCGATAGGGCTCTACGCCCTACTTGGCCTGCGCCTCGCGCTGTTTCTCAAGCCCCTCCTTCAGAGTTGGCTCGATTTTCCTGAGGTAGTTGTCGAAATCGTAGTGGTCGCGTCCCTTGAGGGGAAGCCCGGCCACTTGATACAGCACCGTGAGCGCTTTCTCGTACTTCCCGTTGTCAATCAGAATATCGATGATCTTCTCGGCGAAGTGCATGCGCGTGTAGTTGCTGTGTTCGCCCTCCCACCACAGGTCATATTCGTGCATCAGTTTCTTGACATTCTTCTTTTGGTTGTAGTTCTCCAGGATGGGCATGCACGTCTCGTGTTCGTCCTTGACGTCTGCTTTATTCCTCGAGTTGTTTCTGACCGTGTGAATGGTGACCAAGATTCCGATAATCAGGATGGGAAAAAGAAGAATGAGAATCTGATCAGGATTGAAGGTCCTTATCAACAGGACGCAGATGACAATCGCCACAACCAGGACACCGGTCCTGAGACCGATTTCAAGCGGCGACTTCTTCTGCCGACTCGCGCGCGCCTGCGCGAACGCGTCTGCAAATCCTGCCATCTTCACTCCTTCTATTTCTCGCGAAGCTCAAGGCGGGCAAAAATAATCGAGCTTCTCCAACTATAGCATGTGATTGGGTGGGGACGGTGCGCGGCCCGTTTGTAGAGCCGCGCACCGCTCGTCGAGCGTTACTTACTCAGCGTCTATTCGTTGTCCTGACGCTCAGCAATCTCCTTCTGGGCCTGGGCCAGAACGTCATTGTTGATCCTGTAACCGAAGATGAGGATCAGCATGGAGATAACGCAGAGGATCGCGGGAAGCACGAACCAGCCGTTGACGATGCCCTCTTGCAGGGCAGGTGGACTGATCGGCGGTCATGCCGGCAACGAAGCCAGCTGCACCGAGGATGGCGGGGATGACAACGCCACGTGCGAAGAAGCCGATCTTGAGGGGCAGAACCTGCAGGCCGGAAATCCAACCAGCGGAGTTCTTGCCGGTCTTCCACTCGGAGTAGACGACGCAGTCGCCGTACATCGCGGGGATAACCGCGTAGATGAGGCCGTAACCAGCCTGTGCAATGGTCATGCAGACCACGACGACCATCATCTGCGTGTAGCTGACGCGAGAGATGAGCAGCATAGCGATCATGACGATGAAGGCTGCAATGACTGCCTTCTTCGAACCCTTGAGCGCCTTGGAAACAGGGCCGCCAAGGTAAGCGCCAACAACGGTGCCGACATTGGTTGCGAAGATGTAGGTGGCGAGCATGCCAGGATTAAACGCAACATAGGTGAAATAGTAGACAGCCGTGCCGCCGACGACGAAGTTGAAGATCCACTTCGCAACGTCGCCCAACATCAGGAAGATGACATTGGGGTTCGAAGCAATGGAACGACCAAGGTCGCCAGCGCTGTTGTTCGTCTTGTCTTCCTTCTTGGCGGCCTTCCAGTTGGCGAGCTCTTCCTTGGTGTATTCCTTCTCATAACCCTTGGTGATGAAGAAGTGCACGTTGTAGAGCGC
>JAFSHA010000023.1 GCA_017440565.1 Eggerthellaceae bacterium
GTCGCGCCGACTCCACTTGCCGGCGCCTGAACCGACTGGGTTACACGGCCGAGGCGCTGCATTCCGACCGCTCGCAAAATCAGCGTAGGCGCGCACTCGAGAACTTCGCGTCCGGCACCACCGACATTCTGGTTGCCACCGACGTGCTGGCGCGCGGCATCGACGTCGAAGGGGTTTCCTACGTTGTAAACTTCGACTTACCCACCATGCCCGAAGACTACGTGCACCGCATCGGGCGCACGGGACGCGCCGGCGCCGACGGGTTCGCGCTGTCTTACGTAACCCCTGAAACCGAAGATGCCCTACGCGACATCCAGGCCTTCATCAAGCGCGAGATCCCCGTTATCGAGGTGCCGGGTTTCAGTCTCGAAGCCGCCGCTGCTGAAGCCGCCGAGCGTGCCAACCGCGCATCGGCACGCAAGGACCCCGAGATAGCCCAGGCGGCCAAGGAGCTCAAACAGAAGAAACGCCGCAAGGAGCGAGCACAGAAGCGCGCCGCCGAGGAAGCGCAGGCTCAGGCTGAGCGCGAAGCGCGCAAAAAGGCCGCACCCAAGAAACCGAAGGCCCCCAAGCCCATGAAGACCTCGAAGGCGAAGTACGTAAAGGTCGAGGACTCCCCGAAGGCCGGCACCGCCAGCAAGGCCGCGAAGGGCAAGAAGGCGACCGCACCTGCAAAAGCCACCACGAAGGCTACCGCAAAGGTCGCCCCGAAAGCTTCCGCAAAAGCCGTTGCGAAGGCATCCCCCAAACCCGCCGCCTCTCGCCCTGAAGCCAAACAAGACATGCGCCCGGGCCGAGCTCGCCGCGCAGCGGTGGCCAAGCAACGCGGCAAACGTTAGGCATCTACATCGAACCTTAAGGACGATATCGCCCTTCGCAAGTCATTCTCAAGGGCGAGAAAAACGGTGTTTCATACCGACTGTATGAGCTTCAGACGTATCGCACGTCCTCATCCATGCCGAAAAATCGCCACATTCCCCCCGTTCGCCGCCGACACCCTTCGCAGCACCGAGCAACTTGGTTATCGTTTTGTGCGCACACTTAGGGGAAGGAAGTGTACATGAAGATAGCCGTTGCCTGCACGGGCCTTGGCGTTGCGCCACACGCCGCCCAATGCGAGAGCTTCATGTGTTATACCGTTGAAAAGGGCATCATCAAAGATTGCCGGAATCTTCCCAACATGGGCATCACCAGCGCAGAAGCTGTCAGCCTTATCAAGGGGCTTGATTTTGATACCCTCATCACCGGCGGCATCGATATGGACACTGCCAACGAACTTTGCAAGGCCGGCGTGGAAATCGTTGCCGGCGTGCAGGGCACCGCACGTGAAGTTGCCGAGGCATACCTCAACAGAACGCTCATGGGAGCCGTAGAGCTGTGCCAAGCGCACGATGAGGCGCATGACCCCGAAGATCAGGACGTCGAGGACGCCTTCCAGAAAATGGCCCTCGCCATGGGGCTGTAAGCCTGCCATTACGGCAAGTTCCCTCATCCTCGGATTCGAAGTGGCAAATAATCCGATTTAAAGGTGTTGAACCCAAAAACGCAAAAGAGCCCGGAACGAATTCCGGGCTCTTGACGTCTGCGCAAGCTTTGGGGCTTACAGGGCCTTCTTGGCAACCTCGGTGAGGGCGGCAAAGGCAGCGGCGTCGTTGACGGCCAGGTCGGCGAGGACCTTGCGGTCGAGCTCAACGCCAGCCTTCTTCAGGCCGTTCATGAACACGCTGTAGGACATGCCGTTGATGCGGGCGGCAGCGTTGATGCGGGTGATCCAGAGGCGGCGGATCTCACGCTTCTTGTTGCGACGATCGCGATAGGCATACTGCAGGGAGTGCTGCACCTGCTCCTTCGCTGCACGATAGGAACGGGACTTTGCGCCGTAGTAACCCTTGGCGCGCTCGAGCATAACGCGACGCTTCTTGCGGGCGTGGATGGAACGCTTAACACGAGACATTCTGTATCACTCCTTTATAACTAGCGAAGGCCGAGCTGACGAGCGACGACCTTGTTGTCGGCCGCGGCAAGTTCCGTGTCATGACGGAAGTTGCGCTTACGCTTCGGGGACTTCTTCGTGAGGATGTGGCTCTTGTAAGCCTTGGAGCGCATGATCTTGCCAGAACCGGTGACGCGGAAGCGCTTGGCGGACCCGCGGTGGGTCTTCATCTTGGGCATCTTACTCGTCCTTTCCTTCTTCTCTCTTGGCATCCTTTTTCTTTTTCGCCGACGCGGGCAGCGGGGCGATGAGCATGTGCATGTTGCGACCTTCCATCTTGGGCTGGTTCTCGATGACCGCGATGTCCTTCAGGTCATCGGCCAAACGCTCGAGAATCGAGAGGCCCTGTTCCGGGTGGGCCATTTCGCGGCCGCGGAACATGATGGTGATCTTGACCTTGTTGCCAGCCTCAAGGAAACGCATGATGTGCTTCTTCTTGGTGGTGTAGTCGCCCGTATCGATTTTCGGGCGGAACTTCATTTCCTTGATCTCGATCTTGCTCTGGTTCTTGCGAGCCTGCTTAGCCTTGATGGCTTGGTCGTACTTGAACTTGCCGTAGTCCATGATTCGGCATACGGGCGGATCGGCGTTAGGTGCAATCTCGACGAGATCCATTCCGGCGTCATCAGCAATACGCTGAGCCTGCGCCACGGGGTACACACCCATCTGGTTACCCTCGAAATCGATAAGACGGCACTCACGCACGGTGATTTCGTCGTTGAGCCTGGGCTCTTGAGCAGCTATCGCGCTCACCTCCTTCTTGTTGCACATTAAAAAACCCGCGGGCGTTTGCGCACTGCGGGCTTCATTCTCATAGGCGGCCTTGCGGCCTGCATATTCGTGAAACCCATCAGCTGCGAAAGCGCCGAAACAGGTGGAGGATTTCTCCTCACTTGATTAAACAGCCTTGTTATTGTACCGCCTTGAAGGTCGACTTGCAAGGAAAATTTAGGATTTTTTTGGAGCCCGCATACGAAGCGGGAGAGAGCCGAACGTAAGACGCGCATCGAGCGAAAAGGCGGGTTTTGCTACAATTTGACGCGTTCGCAAACTGAATAGCTGGGGAGCTGGCGGATGCCGGCTGAGAGGAAGCACAGACCGCTTCGACCCACCGAACCTGTCCGGATAATGCCGACGAAGGGAGACTTATGGCAACAGCTGCCGCTACGCACGTTTCACCCACCACCCAAATCGAGTTCGCACGAAAGGGCGTCGTGACGCCCGCGATGCGCGCCGTTGCCGAGAAGGAAGGGCGCGCGCCCGAAGACATCAGGGACGCGGTTGCAGCAGGACGGGTAGCCATTCCCGCCAACATTCATCACGCGCGCCTTGACCCCGAAGGGGTGGGATCCTGCCTTGACGGGCGCGGCCTTCGAACGAAAGTGAACGTCAACCTGGGGATTTCGGGTGACCTTGCCGACGAGGCCGTCGAATGGGGCAAGGTTGAGACAGCCCTCGAGCTTGGCGCCGACTCCATTATGGACCTGTCGAACAGCGGCAAAACCCGGGCGTTTCGCAAACGCCTGGTGGAGCACTCCCCCGTTATGGTGGGAACGGTTCCGCTCTACGATGCCGTCGGTCATCTGGGCAAGGGGCTCGTCGACATCACCTGGCGCGATTTTCTCGACGTGGTTTTCGCGCACGCCGAAGATGGCGTGGACTTCGTGACCATCCACGCAGGCGTGAACCGCAAGACGCTTGATGCGCTCAAAGAGACGGGCAGGCTTGCCAACATTGTCAGCCGCGGTGGCGCGCTGACGTTCGCGTGGATGGAGGCCACCGGCAACGAGAACCCCTTCTTCGAGCATTACGACGAACTGCTTGAGATCCTACGCGAACACGACGTGACCATAAGCTTAGGCGACGCCATGCGCCCGGGGTCGACGCACGACGCAACCGACGCCGCCCAGATCACCGAGCTGGTGGAACTTGGCAAGCTCACGAAGCGCGCCTGGGATGCGGGCGTTCAGGTCATGGTGGAGGGGCCAGGCCACATGGCCCTTGACGAAATAGCCGCGAACGTGAAGTTGCAGAAAAGGCTGTGTCACGAGGCGCCGTTCTATGTTCTGGGGCCACTGGTGACCGACATTGCGCCAGGCTACGACCACATCACCGCGGCCATCGGCGGCGCGATCGCCGCTGCCTCGGGTGCCGACTTCCTGTGCTACGTGACGCCGGCCGAGCATCTGCGCCTGCCAACGATCGAGGATGTACGTGAGGGCCTTGTCGCCACGAAGATAGCCGCTCATGCAGCCGACATCGCAAAGGGCGTGCCCGGTGCACGCGAGCGGGACAACCGCATGAGCGACGCCCGAAGACGTGTGAGCTGGGAGGACATGTTCGCAGAGGCGCTTGACCCCGTGAAGGCCCGCCGCTACTTTGAGAGCGCCCCGCCAAGCAACGAGGGAACCTGCACCATGTGCGGCGAGCAATGCGCCATGCGCACATCGAGCGCGCTACTTTGAGGAGCGAAATGAAGGGGCCAGCTAGCGGGCGGCCAGCTGGGGTGGGTCAACCGAGGCCAGCTAGCGGGAGGCCAGCTGGGGCGGGTCAACCGAGGCCAGCTAGCGGGCGGCTAGCTGGGGTGAGTCAGCCGAGGCCAGCTAGCGGGAGGCCAGCTGAAGCGGACCAGCGGCGGCGGGCTAGCAGAGGGCTAGTGCGGGGCTAGCTGAAGCGGACTAACCCTCGTAGGGGATAACGACCATCTTGCAGCTGGAGCAGTTATACGCGACAGCCGTCGACTCAGGCGCGTAGCTTCCGTGCCCGCCCAGTACAACGGAATCCGGAACAAGAGCAGCCAAAGCCGCAACGGGCGGCTTCTTGGGGCTCCACCTCACACCGTCCCGGCACCTCACGAACCCGGCCTGCATTTCATCGCCGCAATACGGACAATCCACGGTTCCCCCTTCTTTCCTGCGCGGCTTCATTCTACCGCACGGAAAACTTTGCGAAAAAGGGCGTTTGCCTCGGCGGGCTTGCGGTCGTGTTCAAAAAGCGCCTCCTTGTAGACACTCCGACACCCATCGAGATCAAAATCAGCCATTTTACTGGACACTTCTTCTCTAAATGTTGAATATCTTTTCTCTCGCTGGCTGAAAATGCCGGTTTGTCGCGCAAATCTGCCTACAAGGATGCGTTTTTTGAACACAACTTTGAAAAGAAACGAACCCGACAACACGGCTTGGCGTATATGTAAGCGGAAGGAGGGTGAATGGAAGTCGACCGCTACATACGCGAGCATGGCAAGAGGGTATACGGCCTATGCCGGCACCTATGCGGAAACGCCGCCGACGCCGATGACCTCTACCAGGAAACCTGGCTTCGTGTCATGAAGGGACTTGCCAAGCTCGACCCCTCCTTGGGCTTCGAGCCCTGGATAACCAGGATATGCGTCAACGCCTATCGCAGCTCGCTTCGGCGTCTTTCGCGAAGGCCTGCGCTCGAACCACCTGGAGAGAAGAAGGAAGCTGCGCTGCCGAGGTCGATTTGGTCGGAGAGTCCGAAGCACTCGAGACAGACGTGCTCGGAGGTATCGTGGCGAAGGCGTCTAATTCATACGGCGGCTTTCATGGCGACGGTGCCGCTTTCGCCGAGATCCACTACACCGACGACCGTGTGCTAGGCGAAATCGAGCAGAGCGCCAAGTGGAAAGAGCTTCCGTTTGATGAGGACATCGAGGCGCTTGCCTATGGCGTCTCAACCGAGAAAAACGGGGTGTCCATATCGGTTGGCCCCTACCTCACCGAGGACGGCGAGCCACTGCTTCCCCAGGTGCAAAACGGGTACTATTACTTCCGTGACCGACATGATCAGGCGCTCGACCCGTACGACGCCTCACAAACGCTGAGCAGAGCCTCCCTTAACGTGACGCTGGCGATTTACGATACCGACTCACGCGAGCTTTACTATTGCGAATTCCGAGAGTTTCGGAGCGTGCGGGTCGGTAGGCTACCATGAGCTGCGGTAACAGGAGTCGGACATGAGCAAATGGCGAAGGACCCTTGCGGTTTTGGGCCATTTCTCCTCGTCGCGACGCACTCTGAACAGATACACAA
>JAFSHA010000003.1 GCA_017440565.1 Eggerthellaceae bacterium
AGGCTGAGAACCTTGCTGACCGAGGTGGTTCGCCGCGTCAGGATGCGCAGACTTTGCTGGAACTCCAGCAGAAGGGCGCTGGCGCTTTCGGTTTGCACCGTCGATTCGCTGTTCTGGATGATTTCCATGAGGTTCTCGACGACGCGCGATTCCGTCTCGATTTGCAGGAGGCGCATTTGGTCGGCCTGCTCGGTCAGCGAGGTGTTGGGAAGGTCGCGCACGAGGGTGAGGACGCCGCGTCGCAGCAGCGTTTGGCTGCGCGACCAGATGCCTTTGATCCAGGAGAGGCTGCTGTCGTGCTTGAGCAGGTTCTCCAGACGGCTGAGACGTGCCAGATACTTGTAGCCAACGATGGGGGATACCTCTTCTGCTTCCATGAGCTCGAAGGTGTGCTCTTGCTCCCAGCGCAGGGTCTGGATGCGCAGCTCGACGTTGGTGGGGTCTTTGTCCTCAAGGTCGTTGAGTCCCTTGATGTTGGCGATGCGTTCGTTGTAGGACTGTATGACTATCTGCGTGGCGGCGCGATTCTCGTCGTTTTGCTGCGACGTGAGGTCCTCGATGACATTGCGCAGGATCTCGGCGTGGCATTCGGCCTCGCGCTGGCGTTTCTGCAGTTCAGATTCCTTTTCCGCAGCACGCGGCGCAAGGAGCGGCACGACGAACGTGGCAACCAGAAGCGTGCACAGGATGACGCCGCAGGCTAAAAAGATGATGAGGTCGCGCTGCGGGAAGGTGACGAAGGGGTCAAGCGAGATGGCGTAGGGGATGGTGAACAGGATGGAAAGCGTGATGGTTCCCTTTGCGCCGCACAGCGTCGTGATGAGCGCAAGCTTCACGTCCTTCTTCTCGAAGGGGCGTTCGAGCGACTTCAGGACGTAGCGGCGGTCCATGATGAGCACCCACAGGAAGCGCACTAAGTACAGGACAAGCGTGATGCCCAAAACGCAAAGCAGAAGGAAGCCGTTGTCGAAGGTGATGTCGTCCCAGGTGCGCTGCATGGCTCCCGGCAGCTGCGTGCCCAGCAGCACGAACACGATGCCGTTGAGGCAGAAAGCGAGCACGCGCCAGACGCTCGTGGAAACGATGTTCATGCGCGAGACGGAAGGGTCGACCGTGCGCGGTGAGATGACGTTCAAGAGGCCCGCCACCACCACTGCGATGATGCCGCTGACGTGAACGGCATCGGAGATGAGGAACACGAGAAACGGGGTGAGCACCTCGAACAGGACGTGGAAGGTGGTGTTTTCCAGGCCGATGTTGCGGGCCCAGCGCACGATGAGGTTGAACAGCAGGCCCAAGGCAATGCCCACCGCTAAGCCGCCGATGAACTCGATCATAAACTCGACGGAGGCGTTCAGCAACGAGAAGGACCCGGTGACGACGGCCGCCAATGCGAACTGGAAGCTTACGATGCCGCTTGCGTCGTTGAGAAGCAGCTCGCCTTTGAGGATGGACTTCTGGCGTTTGGGGATGTCGACCTGCTTGGCCAACGAGGTGACCGCCACGGCATCGGTGGGGCCAAGCGCCGCGCCGAGCGCGAAGGCTGCAGCGAGCGGAATGGATGGGATTATGAGGTTGAGCGCGAAGCCGATGATGAGGGCCGTTGCGACCACCAAGCCGACGGCCAGGGAAAGCACGGGCCTGATTTCATGCCAAAGCTCCGACTTGTTCGCGTTTTTCGCTTCGTCGTAGAGCAGCGGCGCGATGAACAGCACGAGGAAGAGCTCGGGGTCAAGCGAGATGGTGATGTCGCCCGCTGCGGCAAGGGCGATGAGCACGCCAAGCGCAATTTGGATGAGCGGAAGGGAGACTTTGGGCACGATTTGGTCGACGACCGAGGAAACGAGTACGGCTGAAATGAGCAGAAGGCCGAGGGTCATGGCTTCCATGAATGAGCTCCTGAGATGATGCGCTGATGTGTGTGATTGTTTCTTGAGAGTATAGCGAAAGATGCCGCCTTGCGTAAAAGCATGGCGGCATCTTCACAGGGAGCGCGTTTGGGGTTGGCCTTGTTTTCGGGTTTGGCTTAAGGGCGAAGCGCGACGCGGAAGGCCTTGCCGTCCTTGATCACCTCGAAGTCCTCGATGCTAGCCAGGTAGAGGCGAAGCTGGGGGAAGCCGAGGTCGCGCACCTTGAAGTCTTTGAAGGTGGTGCGGATGTCGTCGCCAAGTTGGGTGAGCGCGATGCCCTCGGCGCCAGCTTGTACGATGGCGTCACGGATGAAGGACGCGGGCGTGGGCTCGGTTTCGGCTTCGGGTTCGGGCGTGGGTGCGGCTTCGGGCTCGGGTGCGGCTTCGGGCGCGGGCTTCTTGCGGCGGCGCGGCTTGCGCGTGGGCTTGGCTTCCTCAGGCTCCGCTTTTGATTCGGCCTGATTGCCTGGTTCGACGGCGGGTTCAACAGCGGGTTCGTTGTCGGGAGTCTCCAGAGCTTCCGCTTCGGTTTGCGCTTCGGCTTCCGCGACAGTCGCCTCCGCCTTCTTACGGCGACGCGGCTTGCGCGCGGGTTTGGCTTCTGCCTTAGGCTCGGGTTCGAGTTTGGGTTCGGGCTCGGCCTTGGACTCGGGCTCGGGCTCAATGGGGGCGGCGTCGGCTGCCGTTTCAGCTTCCACAACCTCTTCAGTGGGCGCTTCGGCCTTCTTGCGGCGGCGTGGCTTGCGAGCGGGCTTAACAACCTCGGACGCGGTATCTTCGGGGAGTGCGACTGCGCGAGCAGCTTCGAGCTCGATCTGCGGTTCGGCTTCAGGCTCGGGTTCCTCCTCGGGGGCGGGCTCGGTTGCTTCTTCACGTGCGACCTTGATGCGACGTGACCTGCGGCTGCGACGTGAGGGCTTGCGTTCTTCGCTGGCCGGCTCGCCGGATTCCGCCTCGGGTGCTTCGGGGGTGCTGGCGGCAGGTTCCTCGACTGCGCCTGCTTCGACGACGGGTGCAGGTGCGGCGGGCGTGCCCTTCGGCTCTGGCGCGCCATTGGTGTTGCCGGCATCGGTGGCATCGGCAAGTTCGACGGCCACCGAGCTGTGATCCTTCGTGATCTTCACGCGCGTGAACTCGCCAAGCAGCTTCGACAGCAGGTTGGTGCCGTAGTTTCGCACGTCGAAATCGGGGTAGCGCTTCTGCAGGCGGCTGCCGATCTCGCCAAGGCCAGTTGCCTTGCCGTTGTTCTGGTTGTCGATGATGATGTCGACTACGGCCTGCTCGACCTCGGCCTTGCTCATGGTGGGGCCGTTCGCCTTCTCGCGGCGTTCGTCCTTCACCAACAGTTCAAGCACGGTGAAGATGTCGCATGCTTTGCGGAAGGGGGTGGGGGTTTTCTTTTCGCCCATGCCGATGACCGTGTGACCGCTCTCGCGCAGGCGGCTTGCCAGGCGCGTGAAGTCGCTGTCGGAAGACACGATGCAGAAGCCCTCGACGCCGCCGCCGTAGAGAATGTCCATGGCGTCGATGATCATGGCCGAGTCGGTGGAATTCTTGCCGTAGGTGTAGCTGAACTGCTGGATAGGCGTGATGGAGTTTTCCAGCAGTGCGTCCTTCCACTTCGCGTGCAGGGTGAGCGTCCAGTCGCCGTAGATGCGCTTGTAGGTGACGGTGCCGTACTTGTTGAGTTCGTTCAAGATGGGCTTGATGTACTTCGCGGAAACGTTGTCCGCGTCGATGAGCAGGGCGAATCGCTTGTCGCGGCCGTGCTCGACAGGGTGCTGTGCTTCCATATGTCTCCTTGCGGTAGGGCTGCGCTACGCGCGCAGGCTAACGTGCGGGACGTCCTGCCGTGGTGCGCATGGCGCGGCTATTCCGTTATGAAGGAGAAGGCTTCGCGAAATGGAGGTGGCGCAAAGTCTTTTCCTGTGGGCATGCGCGCGCTGCTGCCTGCGTGCCTTTCGCCCGATTGCGCAAGGGGCGGCGCGGCTGCGCGACTGCCGTCGACATCGTATGATAACCCGAAGCCGGCGAATGCCGCAAGGCGTATCGGCGGATTGAGGGCGATACGTTCCTTCAGTACGAACTAATCTATCAAAAGATAGAATTAATAGACAGAGATTATTCTTGAATCTAGGCAGAATTTAGGCTATATTGTCTGCAATGATAGATTGTCAATCAATCAAAAGATAGAAAGTTGGTAATCATGAGCACCGACATCACTCCTGATGAAATCAAGCGCATCCGCGGAAGGTACGGTTTGTCGCAGCAGGCATTTGCCCGACTTTTGGGTATAGGCGAGGCCAGCATGGTGCGCTACGAAAACGGGCAGAAGCCCACCAAGGCAAACGCCAACCTCATTCGTGCAGCCAACCATCCCACTTTTATGGCCGAGTGCCTCGAACGCGACGGGGCCCTCATTCCCGCGGCGCAGCGCGAAAAGGCCGAGCAAGTGGTGTACGCAATGGTGACATTCGACGAAGAGGGGGAAGTCATGGATATAACCGACATGTATATGATCACGCTCGAACAGGAAATCCTGAACGAGAAGGCGGCGGGAATGCTGGCGGAAATCGCCTCCTTGCTTGCAGAAGCTGAATCGCGAGGTGACGTGGCTGCTATCGCCGTGTATTCGGATGCCTACACGCTTCTGTCCAGAGCCAAGGGGCGCATTACCAGGGAAGTCGATGGTGACAAGGAAAAGCTTTCTGAAATCAAGGGCGCCATCGAGGGATTTGAAACGATGGTCAAATTCCATGCTGCGAAGGCGGCGTGATTGTGATGAGTCTGGCCGAATACACGGAATCTGAATTTAGAGAGAAGCAGTCGCGATTGGTGAAAAGTCTGGTTTTGCAGGGGTCTGCATGCCCTTCGGAAAAGCCTATAGCCTTTCTGCTAGGGGGACAAAGTGGAGCTGGGAAAACAACCCTGCATGAGATTTTGCTTTCCGAGATGGAAGATGATGCCATTGTCATCAATGGGGATGAATACCGCTCCTATCATCCTCGATATCGTCAACTCGATGCCAAATACGGCCGTGATGCGGTAATCCATACGGCGACGTGGGCGGGGAACATGGTCGAGTCGCTTATCGACGCCTTTTCCCTTGTCGGTTATAACTTGGTGGTTGAGGGCACGCTGCGTACGTCGCAAGCCCCCTTGAAGTCAGCCGCTTTGCTGCGCAGTCGCGGGTACGGGGTTTCTTTGGCGCTCATGGCCGTTAAGCCGGAAATATCGCTCGTCAGCTGCCAAATTCGTTATGAGCTCATGCGGCAGGCCGGCACGGTTCCCCGTGCCGTTGACCCTGTGTTCCACAGCAAGATCGTCCAGGACATTGTGGGCAATCTTGAGGTGCTCGAGGAATCGGGCCAGTTCGATGAAATACGTCTGTATACGCGCTCAAGGGAGATGCTGTTTCCACAGGAGGATGCTCGTGTCCGTGCGTCAGGGGTCCTGCGTGATGTTTTGTTCGGGAAATGGACCGAGCAGGAGCTGCGCCATTATGCTCAGCTTAAAGCGAAGCTCGAGCAGCTAAAGGCCGCCAGCTAGAGCGTTATGGCTTGCCTGGGCGTCCGCTGTATTTCAGTGTCGTGGCGATGAGCTGCAGCTGCTTTCGGGAGGAGACGCCGAGCTTCACGTAGATATTGCGGTTGTGGTACTTGAGGGTGTTCTGGTTGATTTCCGCGCGTCGCAGTATTTCCGCTGTGCTCAGGCCGTCTACGTGCATCTGGTAAATCATGCGCTCCTTCGGCGTAAGCGTATCAAGGCCTATGAGGAATCCCTCTAGGTCATGGGGGTGAACCTCGTCGCGACGCTGGTCGGCCAGCACGCTGAAATGGTTTTCGGTTTCCGCACGTTCGCGTTCGTGCATTTGGCGCAGATGTACGAGGCGGGTTGCCACCGGGGCTACGTATCGCTTGCCCGCAAGCCAACTTGCCCCGAGCGCAACCACCAGCGTGATCAGGAGCGAAAGCGTTAGCTTTAGCCGGCTGTCGGCAAGCAGGGCCTCGTAGTGCGTCAAAGGCATGAGCGCGGCTACCACATGCGTGCTGCGGCTTTCTGGCAGTGGCGTCGTCTTGCCTATGAATCCAAGTTCCGAGCTTTCGAGGGTAGTGAGGCTTCCTTTGGCGGAAACTATGAAATCGCTTGTCGCGCCGGGCGCGTAACCCGACTGACTTCCCGCGATGCAGCCCTTGGTTTCGGGGCCAGGCGAGTCGAGCAGCGCGCAGGCTCCGTATTCGCTCGTCGCGTCGATCGCCTTGTAGGAAAGCTGGAAGTACAAATCGCTCATCTCGAAGCCGCATGCTCCTATGGAGCGGCCTGCCTCGTCAAGGATCGGCAGGCAAATGAAGCGAACGTTTTCCCAGGTGTCGGGCAGCGCGTAGGTTTCGGTGACGAAATAGGCCTGCGCGAGATCGTCGACGTTCGCGCCAAGCAGGCTCTCGCATTGCGGGAAGGTTCCAGCCGCCGTTTCCAGCTGCCAACTGCTGTGCAGGTTCATTTCGTTTTCGCGCGCCACGTTTGACGCGCCGCGGAAAAGGCAGATCCGGTTGCTTGAAGTGTTCTGCGAGTGGATGTTGGCGTACTTCAGGTACAAACCGGCGAAGCTATCCTGCCTCGAGGCTGCGTTCGCTGTGACGTCCAATATGAAGAAGGCCCCGCTGCAGGCTGTGGCACGCATGCTGCTTTGCAACGCGGTGAAAAGCTCGAGCTCGAGCTGGTCGATTCGCTCGGGATTGCCGGCGAGCAAGTCGAGCGAAAGGCCGCTATGGGAAAGGTGCGCGTCGATAAGCTCGGAAAGTTGGTGCGAGAGCGCAATGCCATTTGCCGCCGCGCTGTCGATGTCTCGTCCAAGCTGTTCGGCGGTGACGTCGAGCTGGTGGTCAAGTGTCTGCTCGATGCTGCGGTTTGCGGGGTTGATGGCGCCGGTTAGGTTAAGCAGCATGAAGGCGCACGCCACGAGTGCGCATATAAGCAGGATCACGTATGCTGCGAAGCGGATGCGCAGCGAAGTCCCAAGCTGCTTCTCCTCCGAGCTTGCCAAACGCTCGTCTTTGCCCGATTCGCCCATGCCACGCGCCTTTTCTTCCTCAGAGGGTTTGCCTTAGAGCCTCGAGGGATGCCTCGGCGGCTTGCCGCATGGCTGCCTGCCTGCCCATGCCCGTTGCGAGAAGCGAGGCGTATTCGGCGCGGGCGTCAAGCAGCACGGCCTTGACGGCTGACTCGAAGCCGTCCTGCATATCGCCTGCGCCCTCGAAGACGGGCGCGGTGCAGAATGCGTACTCGGTGTATTCCGCTGCGGTCTCGTAGAGCATGCGGTACTTCGGCTCGTCGAGGCCCTGCGTATTGGCCATCAGATGATCGAAAGCGTCTTCGGTAACGGGAAGGTATCCGGCGGACGTGGCAAAGGCGGCGTTCGACTCGCCCAGGGTTATCCATCGGGCGAAGGTTGCCATCGCCTGGTTTTCCCTCGCGTCGTCACTTTCCATGGCGAACAGGCCGCATCCGCGTTGGATTACGACGGTGGCGCCATCGTCGAAGGCGGGGTAGGGAAGCACGGCGGTATCGATGTCCTCGGTGCTGCCGTCGGCATACGTCACGTAGTCGCGAAGGTAAAGGATGCCGGCGGTTGAGCCGACGTTGCACAGCACCTCGCCGGTTTTCCAGCGATCGGACGCGTAGCCTTCGCCCACCACAAGGCCTCCGCTGATGCCCGCTCGCGCCAGCGGAAGCCAGGCATCTTCGAACCAGGCGTCCTCAAGGTCGAGCTTTCCATCGCGCACGAGCGATTCGCCCTGCGCCGAGGCGACCGCCAGGAAGTAATGGTAGTAGTCGTTTACCTGGAAGAGCGCCTGCCCGTCCGACCAGTCGGCATACCGTTCGCACAGGGGAAGCAGAGTCTCGAAGGATGCCAGATCCTCTACGTCAGCTCCAGCTTCCGCGGCGAAGCGGTCGAACAGAGTCTCGTTGAGAAACAGCATCTCGGTCGACTTCGCGATGGGCAACATGAGCAGCGCGCCGCCAAAGTAGCCTTCCGCCACGAAGCCGTCGACGTAGGCCTCAAGCTCCTCGGGACTCAGGTACTCATCCCACGCGAGAAGCCTCTCGAACCCCACGATGTCGAGTACGCGCGGGTAGGCGGTGAACAGGTCGGGCAGCGCGGCGCTTCCCGGCTCGTCGTTGGCGGCGGCTGCAAGCGCCTCGTCGATGGAGTCGGAATCGGTGACGGAGGTGACGTTGACCACGATGCCCTCTTCGGCGCCGATGGTGGCATTGAACTCGGCGACAAGGTCGTTCAAAGGCGATTCGGTTTGGCTTCCGTACACGTGCCAGAGGGAGATGGTGACGGGTTCATCGCTTGGCGAGGTGGTGGCGCTGCATGCGAGAAGCCCGATGGAAAGAGCTGCCGCGATGAGGGAAAGCGCAGCGCGCTTGAAAAGAAAGCGTCCTGCCATGGCGTACTCCTCTGCCGTTCAAACGCCGATTTACCACATTTTCGCACATTTTCGTACATTTTCGGGCTCTCCCCACCCTTTTCGAGGAGTGGGGTGGGGACAGCCCACACCTCGGTTGCAAGAATTTCGGCATCGAGGAAGGCCCGACAGGATGGGAGGCAATCATGGCCAGCGATTTGTTCGGAAGTTTGGGCGGCATCGTGAAGGGGCTCTCGAGCTTCATGCCTCAGGACGATCCCGGCGTGCAGGCGTTCGCCGCACAAAGCAACGTGAGCGACCTGCGCAAGCAGGAGGCCGAGGCGCTTGCGGAGATAGGCCGCATGGCGGTGGCCGAGCGCGGGGCCGATGCCTTCGGCGAGGTTGGCATGCGCCTGAAGCTCGTGCAGGCCAACCTGGCAACGGCGGAGGGGAAGCTTTCGGCTATGCAGCAGAAAGCTCAGGAGGCCGAGCAGGCGGCGGCTGCGGCGGCTGCGGCAAGGCGCTGCCCCTCGTGCGGATGGGATAACCCCGAGGGAACGAAATTCTGCCAAGAATGCGGAAGCCCCGTCGGCAAGGCTGCGGCGTCCTTCTGCTCCTCGTGCGGCGTCGAGCTGGCGTCCGGCACCAGATTCTGCGGGTCGTGCGGCGCCCGGCAGGCGTAGGGCAGCCTAGAGACGAAGGGAGGTCGCGATGGCCATCATGAACTCGTACACCAGAAACTACGCCGACAACTCGACTGAGGCTGGTTTCCAGTTCACCTTCTACTGCGACAATTGCAACGACGGCTTCAAGAGCTCGTTCGTCGAGTCGAGCACATACCAGAAAAGCCAGGGCATTTTGGGGCTCGCACGCGGCGCGGGCGTGCTTGGCAGCTTCTTGGGCGGGCGCGCGCACAGCGCTGGCTGGGCGGTTGAGCGCGGCGCCAACATGATCGCCGACCGATTCGACGGACGCAGTCCCGAATGGCAGCGCGAGCACGAGGCGGCGTTCGTGCGCGCCCAGGAGGAGGCTGTTCGCCACTTCCATCGCTGCCACGCGTGCCATGAGTACGTGTGCGATTCCTGCTTCAACGAGAACGAGGGCATGTGCGTCGATTGCGCCCCGCGCCAGGAGATCTACGTGGCGCGCGCCCGAGCCGATGCCATGCGGCGCAACATCGACGAGGCGGCTGCGACGGCGACGGTGTGGCAGGGAGCCATCGAGAGCAAGACCACGGTGTGCCCGCAGTGCGGAAAGCCCGCCGGCAACGGCAAGTTCTGCAACAACTGCGGCGCGTCGATGGCTCTCAAGGAGTGCCCGCGTTGCGGCGAGAAGAACGCGCAGGGCGTGCGCTTCTGCAACAACTGCGGAGAGAACCTGGCGGCCTCCGCGTCGACGGGGCTTTGCCCGGCATGCGGCATGCAAAGCCCTCCGGGAACGAAGTTCTGCGGCGGATGCGGAAGTAAGCTCTGAGTTGGGTTGAATCGCCCGGTGATGCGTTTGCCGGGCGATTCGCTGTTTTCGAAGGGGTGGGACGATGGCTGATTCGACGATGGGCGCGAATGCGAACGACGCGGGCGCTTCTGCTGGTACGCGGGTGATCGCCGAGTTTGAGGCGCGAGCGGAAGGCCCGTTGCTTTCCGGGGACGCGAACGTGAAGGTATGCGCCGACGAGCTGGTGGTTTCCACGCTTTTCGACCAGCTGGCCGTTTCGTATACGAGCGTGTCGTTTATCGCGTTCGAGGACTATCGGGTGAGCGTGCGTTCGTCTTGCGGCCTGGTGACGCTGACGCGCATGGGCAGAAACGCCGAGTGGCTTCACCGGAAGATGTGGTCGGCCTACAACGACGCGGTGCTGCGGACGCTTGGGGTGACGGGGGAGTGCCTGCTTGAGGCGCCCGGTCACTTCGAGGCCGACGAATGGGGCCACGAGTTCGGCGGGCCCTGCACGGTGAGGCTGTATGCGGATTGCGTGTGCCTGCTTCCCCCCAACCAGAACGCACGCCGGCTTCCCCTGTGCTTTCTGTCGGGCATGACCAGCGGCGAGTACGAGCTTGAGCTGGCCCTTTCGACGGGGGAGCGCTATGTCGTGCGCCGGATGGGGGCGAATCTGGGCAACCTCGAGCGTAAGCTGGCCGAGCGCATACGCGTACTGCGCGAGGACACGGCCACCTGGCATCGCGAGCTGGCGAACGATCTGCCTTATGAAGAGGCTGCCCTCGCCGCGCGTCTGATGCCCTTGGGCGCGGCGCTTCCGCCCGATGCGCGGGCATCCGTGCCGACTTTGGCCGCGGCGCTTGAGGGCAAGGCGCGTGCGGGGCGCATGGCCGCTACGTTTTCCTGGCTTCAGGAGTTTGCGGGCGGCGCGGGGCTTTCCATTGGGGCGAAGCCCGCTTTCGCAACTGAAGGGGCCACGGATGGCGTTGCGGTCTTTCCCGATGCGGCGCTCGGGGGCCTGGGGCTTGTCGAGACGCAAGTTGGCGGGGAAGGGGTTGACGAAGCGGGCGGTTCGACGGCGACGGAGGCGCAGCCCGAGCCCATCGTGTGGGTTGCGGCCCCCGATGCGGCAAGACGGCTCGCTGCGGTTGAGCTGGCCCTGCCCGGCGGTGAGGCGGCGGCCACCTACCTGTACCGAATAGAGGGTCCCTGGCTCGCCTTCGCCCGTCAGATAGACCGGGCCCTCGAGGCGGCGGCGTTCGAACGCGAGCCGTTTTTGCTGTCTGAGGCAGATCTCGCGAAGCCGACTCATGCTGCTGAGGCCATGCTAGTGGCGCGCACGCCGGCCATCGGGCTGCTGCGGTCATGCTTCGTCGGCCGCGCGATCCACTCGTCGCAGAAGCGGTGGCTGGGAGATATCGAGCGGGCTTTGGAGTCGTTGTGAATCCGTTGCCGCGGATCCCGGAATCGCCGCGGAGCTTCCGTCCCGCCTGCTTGAAACCGGTGCTATGATAGGCGCGATTGGCTGCGCCGTCGCCGTTTCATTCGCCGATGGCGCGAACGGGCTTGCGTGGAGGGAGCATTTGCATGAGCGTTCAGATTGTTGACGCCGCGTACGTGGCGGCTCATTTGGAAGACGAGTTCCTGCTGGATCTTCGCCCCGAGTTTATGTACGACTCAACCCATATTCCGGGGGCGAAGAACATTGACTTCTGGTTCCTGAAGACGCAGAACGGCTTCACGCTGCCCACGCGCCTGGCAGGGTTTGTGACCGAGATGGGCGTGGGTGCCAACGACCCCATAATCGTGTACTGTCAGTCGGGCCAGATGTCGACCGAGGCGGTTGGCATGCTCGAGGCGCAGGGCTTCACCGAGGTTCGCCATTACGAAGCCGGTTGGAGCGACTGGGCGTCCGATCGATCCAGGCCGCGCGAGGAGACGCCGCGCAACAGGTAGAGTACGGTAGTCGAAAGGGCATAGGGCGCGAAGGGCGCCCGATCTCGATCTCGCGCTGAATTCGTCCTTCTGCGGCCCCTTCGATTCCGCAGAAAATAGTCCTTGCATTGCTCGATACGTTCCCGTATACTTCTTCCTTGCGCTCATGGTGGGTGTGGCCTAGTTGGCTAAGGCGCCAGATTGTGGCTCTGGAGATCGTGGGTTCGAGTCCCATCATCCACCCCAGCGCGCACTTGAAAATTTTAAAATTTAGGCTTGCATCCCACAAAGAGTTAGCCTAAAATAGCTAAGCGCTTTCAGCGCCGCGAGTTTTGGACCATTAGCTTAGTTGGTAGAGCAGGGGACTCTTAATCCCAAGGTCGAAGGTTCGAGTCCTTCATGGTCCACCACGATTTTCCAGGTCAGTCCCGAGCGGCTGGCCTTTTTTGTATCAAGCGCACATGTCGCGCAAGCCATGGGGGCGTAGCTCAATGGTGGAGCAGGGGACTCATAATCCCTTGGTTGTCGGTTCGAGCCCGGCCGCCCCTACCATGTTTTCTCGGGTCATCGGGCATGTACGTTCGGTGGCCTTTTCTCTTTCGCTTCAATTTTCCTGCGCGGTTGGTGATCGACTGGCAATCCTTGGCTGAAGCGTCTTGGCCCCCATCGAAGCACGTTGCTTTATACTGTCTTTTTGTGTTCAAACCGCGCCGACTGGCGCGTGAGTGCGGAAGGCGGGTCCAAACCGTTTTCCCTGTTGCAGAAACGAGGCTTCAATGAGCAGCGATACCTTCCAGGCAAGCAAGAAGATCAGTGACGAGATCAAGGCCGACCTTGCCGTTCATCCCGAGAAGTACGTCATGCTGACGGGCGATCGCCCCACCGGGCGCTTGCACCTGGGTCATTATTTCGGCACCATCAAAGAGCGCGTCAAGCTTCAGGAGCTCGGTATTACCACGCGCATCATCATCGCTGACTATCAGGTTATCACCGACCGTGATACCACGGCCAACATCGCCGACAACGTGCACAACATGGTTATCGACTACATGGCGTGCGGAATCGACCCCGAGAAGACCATCATCTTCACGCATTCGGCCATCCCGGCCTTGAACCAGCTCATGCTGCCGTTCCTTTCCCTGTGCACCGAGGCCGAGCTCATGCGCAATCCCACCGTCAAGTCCGAGCAGGAAGCTTCCGGCCATGCGCTTACAGGTCTTCTGCTCACCTATCCCGTGCACCAGGCTTGCGACATCTTGTTCTGCAAGGGCAACGTGGTGCCCGTTGGCAAAGACCAGCTGCCCCATATCGAGCAGACCCGCCAGATCGCACGTCGCTTCAACGACCGTTATGCGCCCGTCTTCCCCGAGCCGCATGGTTTGCTTACGGAGGCGGTTGAGATTCCCGGTCTTGACGGCCGCAAGATGTCGAAAAGCTACGGCAACGCCATCTCGCTTTCCGCTACCGCCGAGGAGACGGCTAAGCTCATCAAGAAGTCCAAGACCGACTCCGAGCGCTTCATCACCTTTGACAAGGAGAATCGCCCCGGTGTTTCCGCCCTGCTCACCACGGCTGCGCTGTGCACGGGTCGCGATGAGGTTGAGATTGCCGCCGAGATTGGCAACGACGGCTCCGGCGCGCTGAAGAAGTACGTCACCGAAGCGGTGAATACCTATCTCGCGCCCATTCGCGAGCGTCGCGAGGAGCTCAAGCGCGACATGGACTACGTGCGTGACGTGCTTGCCGAGGGCAATCGCCGCGCCAACGAGATCGCCAACGCCACCCTTGACGAGGTGCGCGAGGCCATGGGCATGGTTTATTAGAGATTCCGCTTGCCTGGCGGCAAACGGAACGCTTGACGCTGTGCGGCGCTGCGGCATCCGTTCTTGCCACTTTTTCGCTTCCCCTTGCGTATGCAGTACGCTCGGCCGCGAAACGTAGCAATTACGGGCACCGCAGCGCCCGCTGTCCTCCTTGGGCGAACCTGCGATTCCGAAAAATACTTCTTGCGTGGTTTGAAAAGCTGTGCTAACATACTTATTCGCTGTCGAGCTAAAGCTCGAAAGCCCAATGGACGCTTGGCTCAGCGGGAGAGCATCGCCTTCACACGGCGGGGGTCACAGGTTCAAATCCTGTAGCGTCCACCATGATTTTTCGGGCCTGACGGAAGTCGGGCCTTTTTTGTTGCGAGCGAAAGGGCCTGCTCAATGATTCTGCAGACCGAGCACATTTCGAAGTCTTACGGTGGTCGTCAGCTGTTCAGGGACGTCACGTTCAAGCTGGAAGAGTATGATCGCCTTGCGCTGGTCGGTCCGAACGGTGCGGGCAAAACCACGCTGCTCAACATCATCTCGGGCGAAGATGACCCCGATGAGGGCCGCATTCTCTTTGCGAAGGGCGCGCGTGTTGGCTACCTTGAGCAGGAGGCCATCGAGATGGGCGAGGCGCCTGTGTTCGAGGAGGTCATCTCATCTCAGGTCGAGGTGCTCGAGGCCGAGCGTCGCCTTCGCGAGCTGGAGGACTCTCTGGGCGAGAACCCCACCGAGCAGCAGCTTGCCGCCTGCGGCCGTGCGCGTGATGCTTACGAGATGATGGGTGGCTATTCGCTTGAGGCGAAAGTGCGCGGCGTGCTATTCGGCCTGGGCTTCAAGGAAGAGGACATGCGCCGCCTTACCACCGAATTCTCCGGCGGCTGGCAGATGCGCATTGCGCTTGCGAAGCTGCTCATTCGAAATCCCGAGGTCTTGCTGCTCGACGAGCCCACCAACCATCTCGACCTCGAATCGGTGCGCTGGCTCGAGGGCTTTTTGCGCAGCTACCAGGGAACGGTCATCGTGGTCAGCCACGACCGCGCGTTCATGGACAACATGGTCGACCGCGTAGCCGAGATCGACAACGGCGAGGTCAACCTGTTCAAGGGCAACTATTCCGCATATCTGCGCCTTCGCGAGGAGCGTCTCGAGCGCTTGCGCGCCGAGAAGGCCAAGCAGGACGAAGAGCTTGCGCATTTGCAGGCTTTCGTGGAGAAGTTCCGCTACAAGGCCACCAAGGCGAAGCAGGCGCAGGAGCGCGCCCGCCGTATCGAGAAGATCATGGCCGAGCGCATCGTCATCCCCGAGGAGAAGAAGACCGTCAAATTCAATTTCGTGCAGCCGCCGCGTACCGGCGACATGGTGGTCAAGGCGCGTGGCCTGAAGAAGCACTACGGCGACAAGAAGGTCTATGACGGAGCTGACTTCACCATGTATCGCGGCGATAAAATTGCCCTCGTGGGTCCTAATGGCGCGGGTAAGTCGACGTTGCTGAAAATGGTGGCTGGCGTGCTTTCTCCCGATGCTGGCAGCATCGAGTATGGCGTGCATGTGTCGCTTACCTATTATGCGCAGCATCAGCTTGAAGAGCTGAACTCGGGAAACACCGTGTTCGAGGAGCTCGACCGCGTGGCGCCCGGCTGGTCCATCTCTCAGGTGCGTACGCTTTTGGGCGCTTTCCTGTTCCACGGCGACGACGTGGAAAAGCGCGTGAGCGTGCTTTCCGGTGGCGAGAAAAGCCGACTGGCCTTGGCGAAAATGCTCGTGGCGCCAAGCCCGCTTTTGTGCCTCGACGAGCCTACCAACCACCTGGATATCTCAAGCGCCGACATCCTGGAGCAGGCGCTGCAGCAGTTCGAGGGCTCCATCCTGTTCATTACGCATGACAGGCACCTTATCCGCAGCGTCGCGAACCGCATTGTCGAGGTGACGCCGGGCAAGATCACCGTCTACGACGGTGACTACGACTACTACCTTTTCAAATCCGGGCAGCTTGACAACCCCGATCCGAGCGGGCGCTCGATGGTCGATGACATGTTCGGGGCGGGCGAAAAGGCCTCCGCAAAGGGCGCCAAGTCGACGAACGTGACGGTGAACAGGCGAAACGACCGGTCTGCGAAGCCTTCTTCGCCGGCGTCTTCCGCTTCAGGTTCGGGTTCTTCCGCCGCTTCCGCGAAGCCCGCTTCGGGCCAGTTGACGGCACCGAAGGCAAGCGCGCCGAAATCGAAGGAACAGAAGCGCCGCGAGGCCGAAGCGCGCAACCGCGCCTACGCAGCTCTGAAGAACCAGCGCAAGCGCATTGCCGAGCTTGACGCTCAGATGGAGCGCGATAACGCCCGCATGGAAGAGCTGCTCTCTCTCATGGCCGACCCTGATTTCTATATCAACGAGAAGGCTTCCAGCGACGCCATTGCCGAGCACGCCAAGCTCAAGGTGCGTATCGCGAAGGCGGAGGAAGAGTGGTTCGAGCTTACTGAGGAACTTGAGGCCGAGATGGCTCGTCAGCAGGAGATGATGTAAGTGCAGGCCAGTGTCTGCCGTGCTGGTCGTGCGTGGCGCGACCGGTTTCCGCTTGGCTAAGGGGGCTGTATGCTGAACATCGTCTTGGTGGAGCCTGAGATCCCGCAGAACGCGGGCAACGTAGCGCGCACGTGCGCATGCGTGGGTGCGCGCCTGCATCTGGTAGAGCC
>JAFSHA010000024.1 GCA_017440565.1 Eggerthellaceae bacterium
TTGTGTATCTGTTCAGAGTGCGTCGCGACGAGGAGAAATGGCCCAAAACCGCAAGGGTCCTTCGCCATTTGCTCATGTCCGACTCCTGTTACCGCAGCTCATGGTAGCCTACCGACCCGCACGCTCCGAAACTCTCGGAAAAGAAGATAAGAGCTCCTGCGCCGATTTCGCTCTTGCTACGAAGTGCACTGTTACGACGATCGGAAAGGATGAAGACCATCACCATACGGTGGTGTCGTCGGACAGCTACTCTTCTGGCGTATTTGCCATGAATGTCGACAAGAAAGTCGAGGTCGAATTCCAAAACACGCTCATTGAGGATCTTATTGTCAAGAAGACCGTGACTGGCTCTTCTGCTCCTACTTCTTCCACATGGGCTTTCGACGTGAAGCTTTCTGGGTCTCATTTGACCAGCATTGCCGGCACGGGGTCGAGTTTCAACTTACCGGCTGTAATCACCGATGCGCTTGGTGCCGAGAACCCCGTTACGATTACTTTCACCAAGGGCGGCGATGGCAAGTATGCTGGCGAGGTGAGCGTTCCCGCCGGAGGATTCGCGACCATCAAGGGAATTCCCGCCAAGGTCGTTTACGAGGTGTCCGAGAAGCTCGGGATAACGTCTGACGATGGTGCCTACAAGACAATCGCTACCTCCGAAACGGGCACCATAACGTCTGGCAGCGACAGCACCGCATCGTTCGTGAACGATTACGTTGATCCCGTCTCGGTCGCTTTTGCGGCTAAGAAGTCGCTTACCATCTACGGCGTGGATACTAGCATCGGGAGCAGTGGCCTTTCGTTCGGCTTCAAGATGACCCCTGGTACCCCTGGCACCAAAATGCCTGGTGGATTGACGGAAGTCGTAACGGGCTGCGATGGAAGTGGAAACATCAGCTTTGGCACTGTGGAGTATACGTATTCGAATGTCGGTCAGCACGTGTATATCATCGAAGAGACCGATAAGACGAATCCTTACGTCACCTACGACAGCGCGGTGTATGAGGTAACAGTCGACGTTTCCAGAAACACGTCCACAAACGAGCTTGAAATGTCGACCTCAATCACGAAAGACGGCGCTTCGTACACTGGCACTCTGGCTTTCGTTAACGAATACAACCCGCCGATCATTCCGCCTACGCCTACGGCAAGTGCCAGCATCTCTGCCTCCAAGACGCTTGATGGCAAGGCGCCCGAGTCCGGCAAGTTCTCGTTCCAGCTGAAGGATGACAAGGGCAACGTGGTAGCAACCGCCACCAACAGCGCAAGCGGTGCCATATCGTTCGGAAGCATGTCTTTCGACAAGCCGGGTACCTATAAGTACACCATCAGCGAGGTGGCCGGAACCGACAAGAGCGTCAAATACGACAGCTCCGTCCACAACGTGACTGTCACGGTGACTGAGGATGCCAGCGGTAAGCTCTCTGCGACCGTCTCCTATAGCGGCACGCCTGCTTTCGCCAACAAGACGAAGTACGAACCCGTCGACGTTGCCTTTGGCGCAACCAAGACGCTTGATGGCAAGGAGCCTGGCAGCAACGCCTTCTTGTTCGCCCTGAGCAAGGACGGCGTGATTGTCGAGAAGTCCACGAACTCCGCTTCCGGCACCATCGCGTTTGGCTCGCAATCTTTCGACACCGAGGGTGTGTATAAGTTCACGCTGAGCGAGATTGCCGGCACAGACGATGGCTTTGAGTACGATAACTCCGTTTATGAGATTACCGTTACGGTAACGAAGGGCAAGGATAGCAAGCTTGTCGCCACGACTTCCGTTGCCAAGAACGGCGCTGCTTACGATGGCATTCCGGCGTTTGCTAACAGCACCGTTGAGGAAGAAGAGCCCGACCCCGAACTTCCCGACACGGGAGGTGACCCCAAGCCCGACGGTCCTATCGCCTCGACGGGCGATGGTTCGCCCATCTTGCCTTTCGTCGCTGGGCTTGTTTTGGCGATGGCTGCTGCTGCGATTGCCCTTGTTATGAAGAGACGCGACGCATAGCCTGCAGGCGCGCATGAGGCAAGGGCGCTCCCTCGGCTTTCGGGCTGAGGGAGCGCCCTTCTTTTGGCGCTTGGGAGCGAGGCGAATCATCTAGAGGCTCGAAGCTCTGACTTCCACATCGCCGACGGTTTGGAGGATAGGTCGGCTACAACTCCGCGGCCACACGTAGTAGGAACTGGCCGCCCTCGGCGCTGAACTGGCAGCTGCCGCCCAGACGCTCGGTCATGTAGCGGATGCTCTGCGTGCCGTAGCCGTGACCCGCCTCCTTGGTGACGGGCATGCCGTCCACGAAGCGAGGTGCTGCCAGGCAGCTGTTCTTCATTGACAGAAGCAATCTGCCGTTGGAAATCTTAATCGAGAGCTTGATGCGCCTCTGGTCTGCGGGAAGTTTCTCTTGGGCGTTGATGGCGTTATCCAGCGCGTTCGACAGGATGGAGGCGAACGTCAGCTCATCGACGGGTAGTTCGGCAATCTCGACAGCGGGTTCGAAGGCGATTCCCTTAGCCTCGCAGCGGCTGTGGCAGTCGGCAATGATGTAATTAACAATGTCGTTGCCGCACCAGCGTTGCACCTTCGTCGCGTCGATGTCTTCCACGTAGCCCGAGAGCATTTTCCGGGCATTTTCCACGTCGCCTTCGTCAAGGCATCGGGAGACATTGTTAAGCAGAAGGCGCATGTCGTGGCGAAGCAGGCGCATCTCCTTTTCGCCGCGACGGACGGCCTCCACCTCTCGCGTTTGCTGTTCGATGGCAATGGCGATAAGCCGGTCGCGCTCCTCGAGGCGCGCCTTTTCTTCGATTACGCGATGATAGGCTACGCAGGAGATCGTGAACGCAAGGCACAGAACTGCAGGCAGGAATTCGGCCACTGCGCCAGAGTAGCTGCTCCACAAGTCGGAGTAAACCGATACGGCGTAGTCGAAGACGTAGTACGTGAAAGGAACCATGCAGAACACCAGGACATCGCGGTTTTCTCGATTGAACAGGGAGGAGAGACTTTCGGAAGCATCTCTTGCAGCGAAGAACCCGAGGATGACCAAGGCGATAATCGCCGCCGCCTGGGCAAGCGCGGGGTTAGATGTAAACGTGTCGACCGTTTCCGCCACCCACTTGACGGGTTGGCAGCAAAGATATGCTGTTGTTACAGCGGCCAAAGCGGTTAAGATGCGCTTGCGATAGTGGATGCAAAGAAGCGCCACGAGGGGGGCATGACCCAGCAGGGGATAGGTGTACCAAACTAGCGTTTCATTGCAGGTGACCAAAACGACAACCTGCGCAATACCGCATAGGGCGAACAGCGCGCCAAGAATAAGAGCATTCCTTCTTGTTGCCTCAACGCCGGCAAACGCCGCAGACAAAACGATGCCGTACAGCAGCACAAGGGCATATCGGACAAAGAAGAGGGCGCTCGCTACCATGTGCTTTCGCCGTCTTTTCCGAAGATTACCGAGAAGTACAGCTCCTTGAACTCCGAGCGGCAGCTGCGGGAAATGGGAATGCGCACCCCGCTGCGCATGGTTGCTTCATCGGATGTGTAGGAACTGATATGGTTGATGTTGATTATGTAGCTGCGATGGCACTTGAAGAAGCCGTCCTCGAGCGAAAGCTTCTCGTCGAATGAATAGAAAGGTTCGATGGAGTCGATCGTTCGGCCGTTCGCCAAGGCCACCTTCACGTGTTTGCCCTGCGCCTCGACGTACTCGATAACCGGCGGGTTTACGCTATGTACCGAACGTGCGCCCTTAATGACGATCTTTCGCTCTGCGGCACGCGTTTCCTGCGCAAGTTCATCCAAGCATTGGGTGAGAGCGGCAGGGTCAATGGGCTTCAGCAGGTAGTTGCTTGCCTTGACTGTGTACGAATCAACCGCGTATTCGGGTGACGAGGTAAGAAAGACCAGCTTAACGCCTTTGTCGGTGACGCGAATCTCCCTTGCAACTTCGATGCCGTTGACGAGCGGCATGACGACGTCAAGCAGGATGACGTCAAACGGAGTGGCGGAATGTGCCCTGATAAGCGCGTCGCCGTCGGCGAATTGCTCTACCGTGGCATCATCGATGTTTCGCATGGTTGCCCAAAGCCTTACCATGGACGAGCTGTGAGAAAGGAAAGCGACGTCATCATCGCAAATAGCCAGCCTCATAGTGCGCGTCACCTCCTGATCTGCCAAACGGGCGTTGAGCTGCACGACCAGTCTGCTCCTCATTATCGCCTTATCAGGGACATGCGGTCAAAACCATTTCGCCCTGATAAGGCGTCTTTTCGTGCACCAGTGGCTGAACGATACGGGCTAAGTAGGGAAGTGCTGCGTCGTTCAGTTGTTTGTTTCGCTCCCGTGCGATAAGATCCGTTATTCACGATTGCCGCGGCGCTTCATAATGACGGCAAAAGCCAGAAGGATTGTTGCCAGGATGAGGCCACAGAAGGCCAGCATGATGGGCGCATTGTCACCTGTGATGGGCAGCGGCCCCAGGGGGCCATCCGGGCCATCTGGATCGTCGGGGTCATCGGGGTCGCTCGGATCGTCGGGATCCGTGGGATCGCTTGGATCGTCGGGGTCGCCACCGCCGCCTATGCCACCCTCCTCCTGGAAGATGAACAACCAGTCCACTTCTCCGACGCGATCAGCGTATTCGTTGCCCAGGTCTTCGGGTACGCTGAGCATCATGATGAGGTCGCCCGATTCGCCGGGAGCAAGAGAGAGCAGGAGGGTGCCTTCGCCGTCTCCATCGCCCAGTGCCAGCAAGCTCAAAGAATCGTCTCCCGAGGAACCAGCGCCCTCGTCGACAGACATCAGGGCGAGGTCGTCATCGCTTCTGGATGAGAAGGAGCGGGCGTTCTGCGCGGAGTTTTCACCTGAGACATTATTGCTGGGCGCATCAGGGCTTTCGCCTTCGATCACATCACCTTCGGGGTTCGCGGGCCCCTGATCCGGATCCTCTTTCCCGTCTTCCGGCTCGCTGGGGTTGATGACGTCAGGCGTGTTCTCGTAGATAACCTTGCCAGTTTTGCCATCGAGGATCTGAAGCGTCAGCTTGGAGAGAAACTCGCTCATGGATGCGACGGTCTCCTGCTTGTCTCCCGGCTGAGCCTGGTGCTCAAGCGGGTTGTCGACATCGTCATGGGCCTGCGCCTTCAGGTAGACCTTGACAGTGGCCGAGCCCTTGTTCGTAAAGGTGACGGTCTGCTTGAGCACGTCGCCCGGCATGACGTCCTTGAAGCCGCCGAAGAGGTCGGTTTCGTGATACGCGCTACCTTGGGAAACGGCAATCTTGCGGTCCTCGAACGTGATGGTGGGGCCCGCAAAGGGTTTTTCCTCCTGCGCGTCGTCATTTCCCTCGCCGTCGGCATTTTCGCCTTCGTTGGGGTTGTCATTGTCCTGGTTGTTGTTGGCGATGTCGTCGTTGTTTCCAGCGCCGTCGGCAATGCCTCCGATAGTGCCTCCGTTCGACGGTTGGCTTGCGAGGGCAAGCGAGGCGCCGCCGACGCACAGCGCAAGCGAGAGAATAAGCGCGAGGGCAATTCTGAGCGTCTTGTTCATGATCTCAACCTCCCGCTACTTGGAAATGCTCTTGTCGGAAGCCATGGTCACGCCCCATGTCGACGTCACGGCGTCGTCGGGAAGCGCCTGGATAGCAGAGGCGACGACGTCGACCATGAGCACGTGGCCCGCGGGCACGGTGGCGCTGCTTAGCTGCGTGCAGGAAACGACGAGGGTGCCCGTGTTGGCTTCGGGCGCCACCTTCGACGTGTGGTAGAAGAAGCCGTCGGAGGCGGGATCCCACACCAAAGGATCTCCGAGCGTTAGCTTATAGTCGTTGCCGTCTCCGGAAACGGGCGGCGTGCCGTAGATGCTGACGACGTTCCCGCTTCCGTCGAGTTTTACCCAGTTCACCGTGATGGCAGCCCTGATGTACGCGTCTATGTTGCCTGTGTTTTTTACGCAAATATCCTCGCCGTCAGAGTTGTTCGATCCACCGTCGGTCACCGCGCAGGTAACCACCGCGGGCGTCATGGTGTTGGTCACGTCACCCGTCTCCGCTGTCAGGTAGGCGACGGTGCCGCCGACGGTGAGAATGCTTGCCAGCGCCACGGTTGCGAGCAGCATGATCCGCTCGTTCCTGCGCCCTCGTTTGGCCTTCTCCGCAACGGAGGGCCGTTTGGCGTTTACTTTTGACATAAGACCCTCCTAACTAACCACAAAGGTGCCGTAGCTTTCGCCGCTGAGCCACTGGTGGTCCGAACGCGGCTCTGGGTAGGAAACGATTACGCTGGCCGTGGGATCGTTCAGCTGCACCGTCCGCTTAGTCCAGTCAATGGGTGCGTTCGGGCTGGCCGCACCGGAATCAGATACGTCGCCATCGACAGCTTCTGGGCTGTAGCGCCAGCTCCATGCCTTGAGCTCGGTTACCGCATAGTCGCCCACGGGCAGCTGCGTCAAGACGGCTTTCCCGTTTCCATGAACGGCGACGGTCATCGTGAAAGAGCTGAGTCCGGTGTCGTAAGGGCTTCCTGATACGACAAACAGGAAGGACTGGCCCGCATCGGTGACGGTGGCGTTCTCCTTCGAGATGGTCAGTCCCGCGTACTCCGGCTCAAATACGGCAACTAAGGTGATGTCGCCGAAGTTCTGCTCCGTTGTCAACTTAGAGATAGAGCCCTCAATAGACATGACTCCCAAGTATTTCTTCAGTTCCTCGGTCTGTGTTCCTGCAGGCGCACTTAAAGCGGATTTAATCTTCTCGAAAGGAGTCGATATTGAGAGCAACGAGAGCACGGATACCCCCTCTTCTGCTATGGGGTCTGCATCCCAATTCGACTTCTTTCCGTCATCGGCGAGGATTTTCCATCCAACAAGCTTGTATCCAGGTTTTGTAGGGTTAGGTATACTGATCGTTCGCGGTGCTGACTCGTAGCTGTAGCGAGTGTACTCAGCCTCGGTTTCAGCGCTTAGGTAAACGTCCTTAAATACTGCTTTCACATCGTCGTCGATCACTTCGCCGTTGATGCTGTAGGCGTAGCTTATGAAGTTGACCTTCGGAGCCCAGACGGCGTAGTAATGAACATTGCCATCTGCGTGGGCGTTTACGTTGGTGATTTTCTCCGGAGTGCCTATAGCCATATAATCCGATTTTTTACGCACCAAGGCAGGGTTGTTGTCCAACGGGTTGCTCGTCCAGCCGACAAACGTGTAATTTCCTTCGTTAGTCGCCTGCTCGTTTCTCCAATTGGTGGGGCAGTAGGGGAGGTTGAGGTAATAACCCTCAGGGGCCAATCCGGTCCAGTCGGGATAAACTGTTTCGTAGTTCGGGTGGTAAACGATGCTGACGTCGGAATCCGTTCCGTCATCGATGATCAGCTCGCCTCCGATGGATACCATGCCATGATTTTCAGTCTCACCAATAATGGCACCAGCTACATGCTGAGTTACCTTGCCGCCATCCATGAACACATTCATGCCGGTGCCGTTGCTGCTCGACTGATTCGATAGGATGCTGCAGCAATGAATGACAACAGTGCCGCCTCTGACCGCGAGTCCGCCGCCGAAAACGGCAACGTTATTCTGGATAGTTGGATGAGTTATTTCTGAGGCGTGCTTTGCGTCTGGCGTCTCTACCGCGCAATTCTCCACGCCGATGGTTATGCTTCCGCCCTTGGCGAACGCTCCACCGCCATATCCTTCATTTCCCGCTTCGGCTTCCCCTGACTTTGCTTCGATGGCTTGGTTTCCCTTCATGGAGCCGCTCTCGATAAGCACGTCGCCTCCGTTTGTGAAAACACCGCCACCGTTTTTCGCTATGTTGTCCGCAATGGAGCCGTTGAGCATTGAGAAGCCACCTGAGCCGGCGACATACACGCCGCCGCCGTTGCCAGCAGCTTTGTTCGATCTTACGGAGCCTCCGCTCATTGTCACCGGACCGCTGACGTATAGTGCTCCGCCGTCTGCGCTTGCCGCATTGTCAGACATAGAGCCACCGCTGATCTCGACGGAGCCGCTTTCAACGTAGGCGCCGGCACCCTTTTGCGCTTGGTTGGAGGAAATCTTGCCGTTATCCGAAATGACGAGCTTCGTGTTCTCGTCAAGGAAAAGGCCGCCGCCATTTCCGTTAGATGCCACGTTGCTCGAAATCGTGCCTCCAGAAATGCTTGCCAGGGGTACGCCCTCCGTAACGGCTGTCGTGAGCTTCTCCAAAGCCTGATTGTAACCATCGATATCGCTGCCGAAAGCAAGAGCGAGGTTCTCTTTCATCTTGTTAGACATGAGGTAGACACCGGCACCGTTCCCGTCGGTTGTGTTGGAAGTCACGGATCCGCTCGTCATGGTGAATCCAACGACCTTCAGTCTCATGTAATCAGTTTCTTTGGTTGTGCTAGCGTTGAGCATGACGAGCGCCACGCCGCCTCCACCGACTTCAGCGTGATTCTGCGTGATGGTGGCACCTTCCACCGTACAGGTACCCGAGTCCACCAGGACGCCGCCGCCGTAGCCGTTGTCGGTTGCATCATCGCTGTATACCACATTGCTCCAGGTGTCCCCCGTGGCATCTACGTCTGCCGAGATGCCAGCGCCTTCGCGATAGACCTTGTTCAGGGTGATGGAAAGGCCGCTTCCCAAGGTCACGGTGCCGCCGGTGTTGACGTGCACTCCACCTCCACGACCGTTGGCTGTGTTGTTGGATATCGTGCCCTTGACTAGGTTCAGTGTGCACCCATAGGACGAGTGGATAGCGCCGCCGACGGTCTGTGCGGTGTTGAATTCCATGCGACCGCCGTTCATTGTGAAGGTGGCATCAGCCGTGACATGAAGGGCTCCGGCTCCGTGGAGGACAGACTTGTTGTTGCTGAAGACAGTCCCTTCATCCATGGTGAGAGAGGCTTTGTTTGACACCTGGGCGCCGCCGCCGTAGTACATGGCGGCGTTGTTGTCGACGGTAACGTTGCTCAGCGTGCCGGACGCGAGCTCGCCAGCTAAGTAGAACCCTCCGCCTCGGCCTGCATTGACGGTGCCGTCTTCCGTGAACATCGCCCGGTTGTAAGAGATGGTCGAGTTGGAGATGGTCATCGTTCCTGCGCAGTAAACACCGCCTCCGTTGGCGGATGCGGTGTTTCTCGATACGAGGCATTCATCCATGATAAGGGAGCCAGCGCTTACGCGTATGCCTCCAGCCACACCGTTGGGTTTGTCTTCGGCATTGATCGAACGGTTCTTGCCGTTTGCGATGACTGCATACTTGAACTCAAGGGTTCCCGAGGACTTGATCAGCGAGTCGACGGCAATGACGTTCATTCCATCGATGGTGAAGGGCTTCTCTTTGCTCGTGCCTTCGATTACGAGTTTACCGCCCTCCTCGACAATAAACAGAGGTCCAGTGAATGTGTCCGAACGAGCGAAAGACCCCCAGCCTTTCAGAGTAAGCGTTTTTCCTTCGGGCACGGTGATGCTGGTTTGAAGCGTGGCGACGGCACCGTTCTGGAACGTCCAGATCGAGTCTGCGGTGATGTTCGTTTCGCCCGACCAAGGTTGGGTGGAGGAGAAAGTTCGGTCTGCCAGAAGGGAGATTTCCTCGTCGAGGTTGCTCCCGGCGTTTTCTGCAGCCAACGCGACCTCGTGGGAGGATTGACATTCTGCCTCGTACTGCAAGCAGGTGGTCAGATGCCCCGTTTCCCCGCCGCACTCCGCGCAGGCGGAGACGTCGTTGACCATGCCCATGCCGAGGTCGTTGTCGACCTCGTTCGTGGCGAACGCCGTTGCCGCGCAGAGGCAGGCCGCAAGGGCGACGCATATTGCCAAGGAGACGATCCTCTTGCCGATCTTCACGTTCGTCATCCTCCTTTAGTTCCAATTGGGCCAGCCGTCTGCGGCAGCGTTGTTTGCCGCCTGGACGGCCTGCGCGGTGATGGCGATGCTGGCGGCGTCGCCTTGGTACGAGTTGCCTATCGCCTCGCTGAAGTGGACGTAGGTGAACAGGGGCTCGGTCTTGCTATTTGCCGAAAGGGGCGTGTTGTAATACCAGCAGCCGTCTGTCTTCTGGGTCCAGTAGGCAGTGTTGTAGTCAGGCTGGATAAGGCCGGCGCCCATGGCCAGATCGTCTGCAGTCGAGTCGATGACCTCGTCGACCTTGACGCGGACCCAAGCCTCGCCAGTGCCCGTGTTCTCGACCACGACGACTTTCGTGATCGAGTTGCTGGGCATGATGGTGACGGCGTCGGTGGTCGGATAGGCGGTGGTCTGGCTTAAGTCCGAGTACTCATGAAGCTCGATTTTGATGTTGCCGGAGGTGATGACGTTGTGCGTCCTTTGATCGGTTACGTAGTACGCAAGGGAGCCGCTCGCCAGAAGGGCGAGGCAGGCGATGACGACAGAAATGAAGGCGAGCGCCTTCTTGACGGTCGCCTTGTCCTTCTCGATATGTTTGCCTTCTGACATAGGTCTCCTTTGGGGGTTATGGCAGAGTCCTCAGGCGAAGACGCCATGGTTTGGATGTCCTCGCTTGGGGATTCTGGAATGCGGAGATGCGAAGCGCCTGGCGAAGCCTTGCTGTGACGCAGGTCTTCGCCAGGCCGATTTTGTAAGGTGGGTTGAGAGGGTTTCAACTAGGGAGACGGGTTTCTCGACCCCGAGTTAGGATACGGTGATAAACGCCCTAATTTAGGGAGTGGTGATGATGCCCCATGCTGTTGCCGCATCTGCGACCCCGTCTTTCTGGACTGCGTATGCCGTTACTTTGATGGTGTCGCCGTTGCATGCATCGATTTTTCCGGCATCCGCGTCGGGGTCAACTACGAAAGTGCCGAATACCGGATAGTCTGCGGCAGAACCCGTAGTATTCTTCAAAACTTCCTTGTAGTACACATCGGTTTCGCCAGGGAGAGCGCTCCACCCATTGTTGCTAATCTGCATGGCGATAGGCTTATAGGTTCCGGTTGAATCGCCGTCTTCAGAACATTCGATCGCAGCGATGTCATTGCTGATTTCGACCTTCACAAAAAGCCAGCTTGCCTCGCTCTTGTCGGCGAAGTGGACTATGGGATCCTTGATGTACTCATGTCCGGGAATCAAGATGTAGTCTGCGTTTGTCTTGACGCGATCCGTTCCATCAACCACGCCATACTCGTTTACGTCGCTCTCGTCGAGCGTGATCGCTACCTTACCCGCGGTGAACGTGTTAGTGACGGTGTCGGTCGTCGATGACAGCCATGCCATCGTGGCGGACACGGAGCCTGCGACCAGCAGGCATGCGCACATCAGGGCGATGAGCGCCTTCTTGGTTCTCTTCTTCTCCATTCTCCATCCTTTCTATTGCTTACAGGTTTTCTGGTTTGTCAGTCTTTTCATGGTTCGTTTGTCTACCCACCTCCAGACGGTCTGCCGGATTGGCGGGAACCCGCGGCCCGTTGTTTGAGCCTGGGGTTGTTGGTCTGGGTGGTTGGCGCATGAGCCGCTGGTCTTCCAACTGGACCCTGCCGCTGCGGAGCCGCATGCCGCGGAACAGTGCGCGCATGCCCCTGTTGCTGCAGGTGGCTCGGCGCAGGGCTTGTCCGTGCGGGTCTGGATCCGGCGTGCGTGGGCGCGGGACGCGCCATGCTCTTGGACGCAATGTCAGCTCGAGGCTTTCGAGCGGTCATCGGCTGTTTCTCGACCGGCCCCTCGTCTTTCGCGAACAGCTCGGGTAGGAACATCAGCAGAAGCAGGAACGCGCAAGCGGCTATGGCCACGTAGAGCCCCGGCGGTTGCTGTATGTAACTCACGAAATAGCCCAGATGCGGTACGGTGAACACCGGCTTGCCGATGAGGTTCTCGAAGTGCACGGGGGCTGCGTCGGGGGCTTCGTTGGCGTCGCCCTTGGTGTAGAAGTGCTGGTTCGCCTCGTCTATCTCGATCACGCGGTGCGTGGCAACCAGCAGGTCCTCATTCATGACGAAGGTGATGGGGTCGCCGACCTCCACTTCCTCGGGTTCGCATTCCTGCACCCAGATGACGGATCCCGTGTGGTAAGCGGGCTCCATGGAACCGGACAGCACCGTGTAGACCTCGAAGCCCACGAGGCGCACGCCCACGAGCGCCACGGCCAGCAAAACGGCGACGGCCACCAGGACCGTCGAGACAACGCGCCAGATGCGCTTCAGTGTATTCATTTTAGCGGCCCTCCCTCCGGCGCGTGCAGCCCTTCGGGGAGAAGTCCCTGGTATGTTAGGTAGTGCGTTTTGGCTTCGTTTCGGTAGTGCGTATGGACCTTACCCAAAGGGGCGAGGTTTGCTTTTGGTTGATCGTTGGCCATTTAACAACGGTCAACGATCGCGATGTCTTTCAGGGAACGAACTGCGTTCGCAAAGGAACGAAAAACGCCACCCAAAAAAAGTCCACTTATTTCTTTCCTACGAATCATACCCTTTTTCATCACCGAATTGCTGTGCATTTGATAACCGGGGGTAGATTAATAATGCCTAAACAACGCATTTTTCGTCACCAAAGAAGCGGCTCGATGGTCGAGGTTTTTCCCATCGAAACAACAACTTGAGCAATCTGCATTTCGTATCAAATATTTGCTACTTGATTACATAAATTCAGGCGTTCGTTCTTTCTGGACCTCTAATTCGAGTAATTATCCAGATTTTCTTACAACAAACAAACAGATGTCTGCATTTTTTTTGGTTATTCATGCGTTGAGAACTTGGGCTTCATTCGACCTCGAATAAATGCAACTAACGCTAGTTGATCGGGCGGGCTCGTGGCCGTACACCGCAGGGGCTAGCTCGTATCGCATGCGTTGAGGCAGTCGGCGAATCTCGATCGGAAATCGACTGGCAGGAGATTGGCCCATGAAGACTTCAGCACCACTGCGCCCCGACACGTTTCGCCTGGAAGAGTCGGAATCGGGTGAACTAAGGGCGGCTCACGGCCCAAGCAAGGCGACCTCGAAGGCCGACACCACGGGAAAAGTATACGGATACGCTCGGGTTTCTAGCCGAGACCAGAATCTCGATAGGCAAATAGACGCGTTCCTCGATTTTGGCATCAATGAAAAGAACATCTATTCCGACAAGGCCAGCGGCAAAGACTTCAACCGGCCAAAATACAAAACGCTCATGAGGAAAGTGCGCGCTGGCGACGTCATAGTAATAAAAAGCATTGATCGTCTGGGGCGCAATTACGAGGAAATCCTTGAGGAATGGCGCTTCATTACGAAGAAACGCCGAGCGGCCATAGTCGTTCTCGACATGCCGCTTCTTGACACGCGCGTGATTGGCGGCGATCTAACGGGCGTATTTATCGCCGACATCATGTTGCAGCTGCTAAGCTACGTTGCCCAGACGGAACGCGAGGCGATTCGTGCACGCCAGGCTGAAGGAATCGCGGCAGCTCAGGCACGTGGCGTGAAATTCGGCAGGCCAAAGAAGGCGAAGCCTCAAAGTTGGCCTCAGGTAAGGCGGTCTTACCTGAACGGGCGAATCACAAAGCAACAGGCGGCAACATTTCTCGACATCTCGAAAACCACTTTCGATAAGTGGATGAAGGAATAACGAACCTCAAAAGAATCCAATCTCTCGATTGTTGTTTGGCTAATTTTAAACCTTTCTAAACCGTCCAAATCGTTGGGGTTATGGTCCTTATGCGCAGATGAAAAATACCTGATCAGACCCAAAAAAGTGGACTTTTCTGGGTGGCGTTTTTCATGCCGAAGCAATGGCAGTTCGTTCCCGGGAAAGACTTGCTTTTGCAGGGTCGTTGTTTAATGGCCCATGGCGTACGCTCATGCGCGCGACCAATACAGGCAAGCAACCTCAGCGATGAGGTCCAAACGCACTACCGAAATGCCCCCAGGATCTCTTCCCGAGGATCGACATACCGAAGGGAGGGCCTATATGAATAGAGACGACCGCCGTCGTGCAAATGGCGTTGTAGCGCAGCGTCATGCAGGCGATCGCCGTCAGGCTGGCGGCAAGGCGCCGCACGAAGCGGGCATCGTAAGCGAACCGCGCCAGGGCAACTCCCTCGCGCACAACGCGCTTACCGTCATCGGCGTCATCATGTGCATCGTGCTCATTCCGCTCCTGGTCATGAACGTCATCCTCATCGTCAAGAGCTACACCTCTGACGAGGTGCCCAGCGTCGGCGGGCATTTGCCCCTCATCGTCCTCACCGACTCCATGTACCCCGAGATCCAGAGCGGCGACCTCATCATCTGCGACGTGGTCGAGCCCGAGGAAGTGGCCGAGGGCGACGTCATCGCGTTCTTCGACCCCGCCGGCAACGGACAGACCATCGTGACCCACCGCGTGCAGGCAATTTCCGAGCTCGGCGGGCAGATTGCCTGGCAGACGAAGGGCGATGCCAACAACGTCGAGGACCGCGACCTCGTGCCCGCGGAGAACCTGGTCGCCGTGTACGACGGCTTCCGCATCCCCGGCTTGGGCGACGTGGCTATGTTCATGCAGACCACACCCGGCCTCATCGTGTGCGTCGTGCTTCCGCTGTTGCTGCTCATCGCCTACGACATGGTGCGCCGCCGCATGTATGAGAGCAGGCGCGGCACAGAGAACGACGAGCTCATGCGCGAGCTGGAGGAGCTCCGTGCGCAGAGGGCCGCCATGGCCGCGCAGGGGAGCGGCCTGGTGCCGATCGACCGCGGGGTCGGGGCCCATGCCGACGAGGCGCCGCGCAGGCGACCCGCCTCCGAGGCGGTTCCCACCTCGAACGAGAGGGTTGCGCCCTCCGCTCGTTCTGCTGCTCGTCAGATGGAGACGGGTTCGGACGCCGCGGGCGCGAACAGCCCCAGGAGGAGGGCGTCGCACGCGAGGCATGCGGCAAATAACGGCCAGGGGAGCGATGGTCCCAGGGTCAGGTAGGTAGGCTTCATTCCGCCAGTGCCACGCTGGGGGGTGGAATATAAGTCGGGCGGTCCGCCCGAGGGCGAAAGCCCGACAGAACGTTCATTCCCTTACCGGCAGGGCGGGGAATGAGAGGAACTCGAAGAGGAAGGAGTTTCGAAGACATGAAGAAGAACAAAGTCATGCGATTCGCCTCCGTCGTGCTGGTGATGACCCTGCTCAGCACCTGCATGGTCGGCGGCACATTCGCGAAGTACACGACTCAGTCCGAGGTTGAGGATGACGCTCGTGTTGCCTATTGGGGTTGGGGCAAGGCTGCTGCGATTGAATTCGACATGTTCGATTCTGAGTACAAGAATGACGGCGATGTAGTTACTGTTAAGTCTGAAGACGGAGATAACGTTGTTGCCCCTGGTACCAAAAAGTCTGCAACTTTTGCTTTCGCCTATACGAACAACACTAATGATGCTATCGAGGCTCCCGAAGTTGACTACACCTTTAGCGTCGATTTTGAAGTGGTTGGAGAAACCACCGAGTGGGACAAGAATGCAAACTTCGTGTGGACTCTAGATGGTAACGATTACCAGACTGTCGCTTTGCTAAAGGCTGCTGTTCTGAACCTGGCTGGCGAATCCGACGGCTCCAAGGACTACAAGGCAGGTGCGCTGCCCACTGGTTTTGGCGTTGGCACGGATCATGACATTGGTTGGAAGTGGATCTATAGCGAAGATGCAGCTGGTGATGTCGCTGATACCGCTTTGGGCAACATGGATCCTCTGGACAACGTCAGCTTTACCATCACCATCACCGCAACTCAGATCGACTAGCAATCCTCAGCTGGCCAGTCTGGTTCGGATGAACTAGCAACGAAAGGGACCCGGCTCGTCGTGGCAGGGCCGGGTCTCCTCCGAAACCAAGCAAAGCGCTTGAGGGTGCCGACCGAAGTGGGCCGGCACCCTCAAGCGCTTACGAGAAAGCGAAGGGAGGGCGAATGAGCGCTCAGAACTTCACAACTGAATCGCAGAGTGACGATCAGCGGAAGGTCAAGACCGGGAGGTCGTGGCTCCTCTTCGCGCTGCCCATAATCATCGTCCTCCTGCTCATCACGGGGCTGCTCCTCGGCGCGCGCCTATACGAGACGGCAACGCGCGACCAGCACGCCGTCCAGCTCGAGATAGGCAACCTCGGTGAGATCGAGCTGTTCAAGGTCGAGTACTCGGACGGTGAGGACGGCCTCGGCCAGGCAACCGTCAAGGGCGTCAACGGCGAGCAGGTCGTCGCACCTGGCACGCAGATCGACTACGACGTGCGCCTGAGAAACAACGACGACACACACATCGACTACGTCCTCGTGCCCGAGGCCGAGTTCACCACCGAGGATCCCGTGCCCATCGAGGTGCGCCTCGTCGACCCGTACGGCAACTACCTGCTCGGCGGGCCCGAGGAGTGGGTTCCCATCGAGCTGCTCAACAGCATCGAGCACCGCGGAACCGTCCGCCAGGGCGAGGTCGTGGCCTATGGCTTCAACTGGAGATGGCAGTTCGAGTCCGGCGGGGTTCCGGAAGACGCATACGACACCTACCTCGGCAACAAGGACGGTGTGACCGTCCCGGGCGTCGAGGTCTCCTTCACCACCGAGTCCTCCGCGAGCACGAGGCTTCCCAGCACGGGCGGCATCCTGCACAACGAGGCAGGCTGGGGCTGCTGCATCTGCTGCTACCTGGTGTGGATACTGCTGATAGTCTGCGTGGTGCTGCTCGCGTACACGTGGAAGCAGCACCTCACCATTAGGAGGCTCAGTGCCACGTCCCAGGTGGTCGAGGAGGTCGCGGAGGAAGTGATCGAGGAGATCGTGGATGTGATCGATGGCTAGGGTGCGGCGGGCGCCGGTCCTTCGCTACCTGTTGCTGGCCCTGCTGGCCGCGGTCGTCGGGTTGAACGTCTACGCGCTCAACGCCGAGAGGCTTGCGGGCAACAGGCTGCCTATGCCCTTCGGCTACGGCGCTGCCGTGGTGCTCTCGGGCAGCATGGAGCCGGAACTGTCGACGGGCGACCTGGTGATCGTCGGAGACGGCGGCCCGGTCGAGGTCGGCGACGTGGTGGTGTACCAGGATGGAAATCTCCTGGTGGTCCACCGGGTCGTAGAGACAGAGGGTGGCGTTATGGTCACCAAGGGCGACGCCAACAACGTCGCCGACGAACCTGTGGCCGTCTCGGCGGTCAGGGGCGAGGTTCTTGCGAGCATCCCCTTCTTGGGGACGGTCGTGAGCTGGCTGAAGTCGCCTGTTGGGACGGTGCTCGTCCTGGCGGCGGCGGTCATGCTCCTGGAGGCCCCGCGTTGGGCCGAGCGGAGGCGCGAAGAGGAGGAACGGCGGGCCGTGCTCGCCGAGATAGAGAGGCTGAAGCGCGAGCTTCGGCGCTAGGTTAGGAAGAAGAGAGAACTATGGCAAGGCATGTAGGTAAGACAACGCTTGCGGCGAGGGTGAACATCCCCTTCTGCATCGCTGCGGTCTTGCTCTGCCTGACCCTCATCTCCATGTACCTGACCAGCGGCCTCTTCGCCCGCTATTCCACCTCAGCTGGCGATGACGACTCCGCTCGTGTAGCGGTTTTCAAGGTGATGAACGCCGTCAAGTACAACGACCTCGAGTTTGTCGACAACGCGTCGTTTGACATCGCTCCCGGCTACGACGCGAAGTACACCGTCGCCGTGGACAACGACAGCGAGGTGGCCGTCAAGTGCACGATCTCGCTCGTCAACGAGTCGGGCAACATCGAGACACTCTCCTTCGACGGGAGCAAGGAAGTGACGCTCGCCCCCGGCGAGACGGGAAGCTGCGACATCGCCATCACGTTCCCTGCGACGAACGCCGAGCTGTACATGGGCATGAGCGACGTGATAAAGGTGACGGTAGTCGCCGAGCAGATAGATTAAGCGGGCCGGTCGGCTGCATCGGCTCTGGATAGGTTTGATAGGCGGGTTTGACGGATGAATCGAGCAGATGGATCGGAGAGGAGGCGAGGACGGATGGCTAAAGGAAAGCATGCCAAAGGCGCGAGCCGCATCGGCCTGTGCGTCCGCATTGCTCTCGTCGTCTTCGTCGCGGCGGCTCTCTGCGGCACGGGTGGTATCGCCGCCAAGTACATCCAGGAAACCGGCGGCATCAACATCTTCACCGCCAAGGAGTTTTACTTCTCGAGCAACCTCCTCGAAAAAGGAGGGGCCGAGTACATACTCAACTCCGACACGCACATGCTTCCCATCGTCCTCACCAACAGCGATGACGGCCTTCGCTCCGCAGACGACCCCGTCTTGTTCGAAGTAGGCGTGGCGGGCGACCTGGCTACGCTTAGCATCACGACCGGCACTCTTGCTGCTGGCGGCGTGTCCGAGGAGGTCGTCGCCCTGTCCGGCATGATTCCCGGCGGCACCTACACGATCGCCGCTACGGGCTCCGCGGGCTACTCGAAGACCCTCTCCGCCACGTTCAAGGTCTCCGACGGCGGTAAGAACGTGTACAAGCACGTCGCCCTTGTGGGCGTCAACTGCGTCGAGCTCACCGTATGGGCTCAAAACGTCAAGGGCTCCCTGGACGTCGAGTTCCCCGCAGGGCTTGCCCCCGATAGCATCGACCCCGTGCTCGCCGCGGTGGACAACTACTCGGGCGGGGCGTATGTCGCCAGTAGCTTCGCCGACGCCGCCTCCTTCGCGAGCACCTACTCGTCCCGCACTTACCGCTTCTTCCTGAGCGGCGCTTCCAGCGTGGACGCCTCCGATTTCACCGTTACGCTCACCGATGCGGACGGCCCGCATGTCGCCGATTCCGGGACTCCGTCGTAAAGGAGGTGCTGTGATGGCTCGTTCAGCTTTCTTCAAAACACCATTCTTCCTCCTGATGGCAGCCGTCTTGCTTTTCGGCCAGCTGACTCTGGCGCTTTCCATGGTCGCCTCCGCAGGGGAAGTTATGCCTGCGGTCAAAAGCAATGGACCTCGTCTGGTCGCCTCGGCAGGCGATTCCTATCAATGGCTCATCTGCGACACGGAAGATGGCGCATACACCGAAATTGACAGTGCTACCGATGGCTACTACGACATTAAAGCCACTGATGAGGGCAAATATATCAAAGCGCGCATCGATGACAAAGAGACTGAAGCTGTTGGCCCCATCGGCAAACTCGTCGTGTTCGACCTCACCAAAGACTTCGTGCATTTCGGCGATGACTATAGCGGCGTCGGCCTCGATGGGTCCACAGTGGAGGGCAGGCATTCCGCGTCGAACATCTACGTCATCAAGCAGAGCGACAAGTTGCTGACGACCAAAAACATCGTATTTTCGAACACTCAGACTGCGAGCTTCGATGTAACGCTCGACGGGGTGAACATGGGGCAGACCTCGTACGGAACCAGCGTCCCCAATGGCAGCAAGCTCGGCGAGCACGATCCGAACAAAGCCTCGGGCTTTATTCACATTCCTTCGAAGGCGGTCACTACGAACGTTGTCCTGAGGCTCAAGGGTGAGAACGTCGTCAGGAATATCCATTACTTCACGGGCGACAACAAGGATTCGTCGCTTAAGATCACGGACGTTAACGGCGACGGCGACTGGGTGTCTTCTGCCCCTGATGCTGGTAAGCTCTACGTTCCGGTCAAGGTCGACGGCAGCACGTCCGAAGCCGCCAAAGCGGCGATAGATGATTTCGTCGTTCAAAGTACCGCCTACAACCATTGGAACTCGGGCATTGGAGGCGATGACGGAACTGGCGGCGTGGTGAGGGGCCTCGAGCTCGCGGGCGGACGCATCCAGGTCCTTACCACCTATGGAGACAACTGTTCCGCAATTGGTGCCGGCGGAAACGACTACGCCGATATTCTTATTTCCGGCGGTGAGATCATCGCCCATTGCAGTGGTACGGGTGCGGCCATTGGTGGCGGTATCGGTTGGAATAGCGCAGGTGGTCGAGCCGATGTCAAGATCACGGGCGGCAAGGTGTACGCCGAGAATCATGGGAAAATCTTCATGAAGGGTGACACTTTTTCCGACGAAAGTGACTACGACGAGGTTGTGGGTGGCGTTGCCATTGGCGCAGGCAGTTCTTTCGAGAGCTCGGGAAACACATCCGTTGTTAATATCAGCATCTCGGGTGGTGATGTGGAAGCTTATGGTGCGTTCGGCAATGGCATCGGTGGAGGCAACAGCTCCAGCGCCGCCGGCGGCAATGCGGCCATCACCATCACGGGCGGCAAGGTTAAAGCCTCGTCTATTGGCGGCGGCGACAGCAAGAAAGGTGCCGGAGGCGATGCCGAAGTCACTATTGGTGGTACGGCAGTAGTTGAGCTCGTCAAGGTGTCGGGTATCGAACTCAGCGGTAGCATCGGCGGCGGTCTCGGAGGATCCGTGAAGGCGACAACCGGTACGAACGACGGCGGTACTGCTACCGTCACCGTCACGGACGGCACTCTCACATGCGCAGACAACATCGGCGGCGGCGCCGGAGGCACGGGCGGCAACGGCGGCGCGGCCGTCATCAACGTGAGCGGCGGAAAGCTCACCGCCAAGTCCATCGGCGGCGGCCAAGGCGGCACTGCAGTCGACGGCGTCGGCGGCAACGGCGGTGCGGCTGAGATCTATTTCTCGCAGGCAAGTGTCGATGCCCCCACCGTTGTACGAACGGGATCTATCGGTGGTGGCGTTGCCGGTGTTGGCGGAAAGCTCGGCTATGCAACGGCTCGCATCACTGGTGGCGATATCTCCGGCCAGTTCCTTATGGCCGAGGGTGGTACGGCTCCCTGCTCCTTCGAAATGACTGGTGGCACACTGCATGACGTGAATACCGCTGACGATTCCACGTACCACTACGCGCAGAAGAGCGGTGCGGCTGTCTACATGGACGATTCAAAGGGCGTTGTAATCATCAGCGGCGGCACCATTGAGGAGTGCTCTGCCGTTAACGGCGGCGCTATCTATATGACCGCAGGTACCTGCTCGCTTTCGGGGAACGCCTCTATCTCGAACTGCAGCGCATCCGCCGACGGCGGCGCGGTGTACCTCGGCGGCGGAACCTTCATGCTATCGGAAGACGCTTCCATCTCGTCCTCGAGCGCCGGCGGCGACGGCGGCGCGGTGTACCTCGGCGGCGGCCTTGCCAAGATCCTCGGCGGCAGCATCTCGGGCAACGAGGCGGTCGCGAACGGCGGCGGCGTCGCGGTCGCGAACGGCGATTACTACATGAGCGGCGGCGCCGTGGATGGTAACGTCGCCAGGACCGGCAACGGTGGCGGCATATACGTCGTTTCGCATTCCAAGAACGTTAAGGTCGATGTGCTGAGCGGTTCTGTGAGTGGCAACACCTCCCAGGTCGACGGAGGTGCGCTCTCCGTTGTGGGCAAGGCCGAGGGCACGACGGACATCGCCGTGACGATCGGTCTGAACGTGACCCATAAGGACTACGGTGCGGACGGATCGAGCCTCATTCACGATGAGAAGTGCACGGCGGACGCCGACAAGGCCAAGTGTCCCGTCATTAAGAACAACGTTGTTTATGGCAGCGGCGGCGCCGTCTACGTGACGGGCAATGAGAAGACGCTCCTTAACATCTACTGCGTCGACGAAGCGGGCAACAAAGAGGCCGCCGACGGCGGGCAGAGCACCTTCATGAAGATGGAGGGCGGAAAGGTCCTCATCTCGACCTCTGAGAGCACGACTACCGATGCCGATCAGGATGGCGACCACGGCAACATCAGCATTGCTGGCACCATGTACGTGGTCGGCGGCCAGATAGACATTTGGGGCACCACCAGCAACCCCAGTATTACGGGCTACAAGACCATCGACATCGTCAAGTTGGGCGACCATTTTATCGACCATCGCATCCGCGATGGCTTCTACAGGCTCGTGTACTTCGAGAACTTCAGGGACCCTCTGACAGGAGCTCTCACCGGTCAGTACAAGTCCCTCGACGTCAAGGAAGGCGATACGCAGACCATCAGCGGCGTTATCTATAGCCATCCCGGCTACGAGATCAACGGCTGGAACACGCATGAGGACGGCGATGGAGGCCCGCACAATTATCCTCACGGGAAAGAGGAGAGCATCGATTCGGGCGACGCGCGCAATGGCTGGTACGAAGTCGGCGAGATCATCAAGTTCGACGGCAACCCCTTCGGAGACCTCACCATTCATGCGGACTGGAATCCCGTAGGCTACGAGCTCCACTTCGATGCGAACCCGCCCGCAGGCGTGACGGTGAACGGCACCATGAGTGTGCAGCATCTCACTTACGACAAATCGGAGGCCTTGAACGCTAATGGCTTCTCGTGCACGGGCTACCTGTTCAAGGGATGGAACACCGAGAAGGACGGCTCTGGCACGACGTACGGCGATGGGGCGACGGTGAAGAACCTCGTCTCGGTGCGCGGTGAGGTGGCCTACCTCTACGCTCAGTGGGAGAAGTGCAACCACGACCCATCGAAGCACGCGTTCGTTCACTCGATCGTCGAGGAGGACGCGCATACCGAGCGCATCAGGCGTGACTGCCCCTGCGGCGCCTATTTCGAAACCTTGACCCTTTCCGCGGCGGACACGGTCTACAACCGCGTCGTTGCGAGCTTCCCCGCGCAGGCCGAGTACGCGAGTTCCGAGGGTGCTGCCGCCGCTGGCTGGGCGTCCGCGATCTCCTACGCGCCTGCCGATGCCTCCGCTCCGGCAGGCGCATCGGCCCCCGTGAACGCAGGCGACTACACGGCTTCCGTGACCGTGAAGGACGTCCTTCTCGGCGACGGCTCCACGGGCGACCTAACTGCCCAGGTGTTCTACGTGGTCGAGAAGGCCGAGCAAGACAAGCCCGAGGCTCCTGTGTACGTCGCGGACGTGACTGCGGACAAGTCCGAGCTCGATGTCCGACCTGTGGCAGCCTCGCCGCTCGTCACGCTCGATACCGGCAAGGATGGCGAGGGCAACGTCATCCCTGGCCGCGCGCCCTACGACGCGAAGGCCCAGTACCGCGTGGTCTACTACGACGGAGATACGCGCGTGGAGACGGATTGGATTGACGAGAACCTTGTCGACGGCTTCGCTGCGACGTTCTCGATGAACGTCGCCCTGACCAACTACTACGTGTACGCCCGCTACGGCGGGTCGGCGAACTACAAGCCGTCTCCCGAGAGCCAGTCGATAGGGGCCTACTTCTTCTCGGGCGACGTCGAGGTGTATGTCGACAACGGCGAGGGCATCGTCGAGCCCGCGCTCAGGTGGGCGGGTTCGGGCAATCCCGACGACCCTCCGACCGGTGTCATGTTCGACATCGTCTGCAAGCCTGGCTACTACCTGCCCAACTCGTTCCCGTTGTCCATGGTCGTGAAGGACAAGGACGGCAACGTGGTGGTGGGGTCGTCTACGGTTCTCACGGGCCCCGACGAGAACGGCGCGTGCAGCCTGACTGGCATCCAGCCCCATAGCCACATCTACATCACCATCCCTCCGGCGCTGAAGCAGCTCTCCGTGAAGGCCTTCGTCGAGCCCGGCGAGGAGTTCGGCTCGGTGGACGGCGCTTCCGCCCGCATCAGCAGGGATTCCGCCTACTCGGCCTACTTCGAGGTAAACAGCTACGACTCGAACATCTACGGCGGCAGCGCAACGACCTCGGAGCCGTTCCTCGAGTTCTCCGAGTGGGTTCCCGCCGGGACGAGGGTGATCCTCATCGACAAGACCTCCGACACGTGGGGCTACTACGGCTGCACGGCCGCCACCGAGCGGCCCAGCTTCCTCCTTTCGGAATTCGAGCGTATGGGCTCGAACGGCGAGCTCTTTGCCGCTCCCGAATCAGGCTCTATGAAGCTCCAGTTCGTGGTGGACTTCTCCGCCGCGGGTGCGGGCGCGACGGGGAGCATGGCGTCGCCGTGCCTCGTCTTCCAAGCGGATAAGACGAAGGCCGCCAATGCGGCCGACGTCGTGGTGGCAGCGGACGTCTACCTCGAGGACGCCGCCTCGTTCTCGCTTTCGAGCGTTGCCACGCCCGCCGCCAGCCAGACGACGACCTTTGAGCTCGGCTACACTCCTTCGGCGGGAGCTGCGTCCAAGTGGGACCGCCGTTCCTCCGCGCTCGTCCTGACGCCCCGGGACGAGGTCTCCCTGCCCGTTGACGCCTACCTGGACTGCACGGTGGGGAGCAGCTCCTTCGCGGTCTACCCCAACGCTGCGGGCGCTTTCGTTGTTCCCGTTGCGGATTTCGGAGCTTCCTCCGCCAGGATGACGCTCGAGTCCGCCCTCATCGGCCGCGGCGACTCCTACGCTATGGATGCGGTATGGGTTGTCTCCCAGTCGGCCGCCGCTTCCGCGCCCCGCGCGGGATCGGAGTCCTTCGAGGTGGGATCGCTTGGAGCCGACTACGCCAAGAGCTCGTCCTTCACCTTCGCCGCCGACCCAGTGAGGGTCCCGTCGGTCGAGGTCGAGTGTTTCCAGGGCAACGACTACCAGAGGGTGGTCGCCTCCGACAACGTGCTGAGCGCTACCGTGAAATGGAAGGACGTCTCCTCGGGAAGCGAGATGAAGCTCACTCTCATGCGCGAGGGTGCCGACGGCTATGCGAGCACGGCATGGGAGAGCGAGATCGCCTTCGAGGACGTGACTCCCGACGCAGACGGCGTGTGCTCGACTGCCCTGCGTATCCCCCTGAACGGCGCCTTCGAGTCCGGCAACTACTGCCTCAACGTTTCGGTTATGCAGGGTCTGGTCGGGGTCGCCAGGGATCGCTACTACTTCATAATCGAGTAAAGATCGCAATCTTCTTGCGGAGGCAATAGCGGCCCTATTCAGGAAGTTCGAAGGAACGAGCATGAGATACTTCATATACGAGAATGACTCCATCGTCGAGCAGCAGGTTGACTCTCTGCCTCCCGAGATCGAGGAGATCTACGCCTTCGCTCGTCAGAAGTACGTCATCGACTACGACCTCGACGACTGGGCGGACGACGACACCGACGCAGGCTTAGGTTATGATTACAACAACTCGTATCGGGTCTTACGTGAGCCCTTCAGGCGCGAACTCGTAATTAGTGACGGAGCCATCTACGGTTTCAAGGTGCATACGGACCACGTTCTCGTCCCCGGCGAGAAGGACTCCGCCCGGACCGGCTACATCCGAAAGCGATACGGGGACATGCAGACCTGGGAGCTCGTCGAGGAGGAGTCCCCGAAGCCCGCTGACCACATCTTCCTGCGAGTGCACCCTTCCCCTGATTCGAACCATGAATTCACTCCTGGGGAATTTGCGGAAGGACTGGTCGAGGAAGTGGTCAGCAAGACCAACATCGAAGATAGGCGTGGTCGCTTCGACGATCGTGTGCGGTTGATGTTAAAACTCACGCCTGAAGCCATAGCCGATCCGGATGGAACGCTTGCTGCGTTCGCGGATTTCCTGCCTGTACTGGCTAAGGTGCGCTGACGCCCCTGACCGTCCTCTCTCTAACTAAGATGATGCTTTCCCTTACGCCAGGCTCTTCAAGATTGCGAGAGTATAACGATTGACGCGTGGAGCTCCTAGCCTAGCCCGGTCTTGCATCGCAGAAGACGCAGCCCCCGCGGAGGCTTTCAGGTGCAAAAAGCGACTCTTTACGCGCACTGCTCTTTTCGTCCGTCCGTCAAAGGCATGGCAAGGGAGCAAAGTCGCTATCAAATCTGACCTTGCTATATCTGGCAATAAATACGAAGCGGTGGATTTCTTGCTTTTGCTGAACTGCGGTTCGTAAGATTAGACACCGCGCGTAGTGCAAGGTGCGTACTTCGTATGTGAAGCTAGATCGCCTCTTCGCTCGAAGGGGCGATTTTCGTATACGTTCTACTCATTCGAACGAATCAAGCTTGTTTCGAAGACGGGGTCTTGTTGTGATCTGATTGCATTCTCGCCTTTGCAGAGCGGTTGAAATCTTTCGAGCATTCTGTTCCTGAAAATAAGCATTTCCGAGAGTTTCGGAGCGTGCGGGTCGGTAGGCTACCATGAGCTGCGGTAACAGGAGTCGGACATGAGCAAATGGCGAAGGACCCTTGCGGTTTTGGGCCATTTCTCCTCGTCGCGACGCACTCTGAACAGATACACAA
>JAFSHA010000004.1 GCA_017440565.1 Eggerthellaceae bacterium
GATGCGCTCCTGCTTGCCGAAGGCGCCCAGGATACGCTGCTGGAAGCGGAAGGCGCCGCCCAGAAGCTCCACCAAGACCTCGAAAGCTTGGGCGAGAACCTCGCAAACCTCAACAACCAGCTCAACCAGCTCAACCAGCTCAACCAGCAGCCCATTTCGCACCAAACCAACCAAAACGAAACGCTTCCAAACGAAACGCTTCCAAATGAAATGGTTTCGCTCAAGGCTATTCCAAATGAAACCATTCCAGGCAAAAGCGTTTTGGGCAAAAGCGTCCAAAATGAGGCCGACCTGGAAATTGGCAAGCAGGATGAAAGAAACCTAGAGGGCATCGGCCCAACCGGTGACGAGCCAAGCGAAAGCGGGCAGGGCGGCGCAAGCTCGAGCGAAAACGGGCAGGACGGCGCTAGCTCGAGCGGCAACCCAAGCGAAAACGGACAGGGCAGCTCAGGCGCGGATGGCAATACGCAAATCGCGGGCAGCCAAGACGACGTCAATCCGGGCGAAGACGCGGGCGGAAGCGAGCAAGGCGGCCCAAACCCAAGTGATCCCAATCCGAGCGAAGACAACCAGGGCGACGTGAGTTCAGGCGAAGACAGCCAGAGTGATGCGAACTCGGGCGAAGATGCGCCAAGCGAAACGAATCAGGATGATCCAGCTCAAAGCGATTGGAATACCAGCGAATTGGCCCAAGCGCTGGGCTCTTTAGAATCCGCGCACGGCCTCACCCGCGGTCTTAGCGCGGCGCTGGACATGCTCATCGACCAGGCAGAAAGCGCCCTTTCGCAAACGCAGTCACTTGCCGCCCAAGCCAAGCAAGCCAACAGCGCAAGCCTCACCTCGCTCGAGCAAGTCCAGACGACGCTCGACGACGCCATCAGCCAGCTCGCTGCACTGCAAAACACCGCTGCCGTCAAAGAGCTTTCCGACTTCCTAGGAGTAAACGCCGAATCCTTCGGAAACTTCCTGGGATCCCCCATCAAACTTGAAGCGCGCACCGTTTTCCCCGTTGCGAACTACGGCTCGGGCGTCGCCCCCTTCTACATCAACCTGGCACTGTGGGTCACCGGGTTCATTTTGCTCGCCCTCATTCACATTCGGGTCGATGCCGAAGACCTAATCGCCTCAGCGCAGGCCCCTGCAGGCAGGCAGGCGAACGCCATCCGATTCGCGCGCCCCAAATCCGGCACGTCAACGTTCGGAACCCTCGAAGAAACGAAGCGGGCGCAGGCCACGTCGGCAAGTGCGCATGCGCAAGCCCTCGAAGAGGCAAGCGCACCCACTCCTGCGCAAGCCTACTTTGGTCGTCTCGCCCTCTTCCTCTCGCTCGGCATTATTTCGGCAAGCATTGTGTGTCTCGGTTGTCTTTTTATGGACATTCAATGCGCAAACCCACCCGCCTTCATGCTTGCGGGCATCGTCTCCGCAATCGTGTATGTAAACGTAATTTACGCGCTGTGCCATCGATTCCGCCATTTTGGCCGCGCGGCGGCGGTCGTTCTGCTTATCATGCAGATCCCAGGATCATCGGGCATGTATCCCGTCGAAATGATGCCCCTGTTTTTCCAAGTAATTCATCCACTTCTCCCCTTCACGCACAGCATCGCCGCGTTACGCGAAACCATCGGGGGTTTCACGGGAAACATATACTGGATCGAGCTGGGCAAACTCGCCTTGTTCATCCTTCCCGCGCTGGCTGTTGGACTTGGTTTGAGCCACGCGAAAAGCCCGTCGGCTTTCAGCGCCCTCTTCGATGAAAAGCTCGGCGAAGCCACTCTGTTCGAAGGCGAAACCCCTGAAGGGCCCGCAGATTCGCACAAAGAAAGTGTTTCACGTGAAACATTCGGGCCGGGCGCTTACGCACACGTGCGGAACAGAGCACACGCAAACGAAAAGACAAGCGCGCAGCAAAACGACCCTGCGCTCGCGCAAAATGTTTCACGTGAAACACCCGAAGCGCCGCAAGAAAGGCGCGACAGAACAAGCAGGCGGAGCACACGAGATGTTTCACGTGAAACATCCGGAAGCGCGCGACGCGCAAAAGCGGGCGAGGCTTTCGGCAACGTTTTCACCCTATTCAGAAGCGACTTAGCGCAGCTTACGCGCAATGCCGTCACCATCATAGTGACGCTTGGCCTCGTTTTAGTCCCAGCCCTGTACGCCTGGCTCAACACCTGGGGATTTTGGAACCCGTACGCCAACACAGGCAACCTTAAAATCGCCGTTGCAAACGAAGACGCCGGGTGGCACAGCGAGCTTGCGCCCCTAACCCTCGATGCAGGAAGCCAAATTGTCAGCAGCCTGCACGCCGACACCAGCTTCAACTGGACCTTCGTGAGCGAAGAGGAGGCGCTTGAGGGTCTTGACGGCGGATCTTACTATGCAGCCATCGTCATTCCCGAATCGTTCAGCAGCGACCTTGCGCACGCCGTCTCAGAGGGCGGGCAGGCTCCGCTTTTGTACTACGTCAATCAGAAGGAAAACGCCATCGCTCCCCACCTCGTACAGGAGGGGGCCAGCGTCCTGCAGCAACGCATCGACGATGCCATTGAAAGCAGTGTTGGAAGCGTGGCATTCGAAATCGCCGGCAATGTAGCCTCACCCCTGAGCGAACAGAACCTGACCGAATACGCCCAGCTCTTCTCAAGCACCCTAGGGACAACCGCAACGCTGCTCGACTCAATGGCCTCGCAGGCTCAAGCTTACGAGCAACTTGCAACACTTGTTGCAAGCACAACGCGATCCCATCAGAGCACCCTAGAAGCCGCGCAAAGCAATGCCGAAAAAATGACGACATTTGCTCAAGAGGTGCAGTCCCAAGCCACCAAAGCCGCAGCATGGGCGTCTCAACTTTCTCAAGCCGCGGATGGGGAGAGCAGCAATGCCGACTTAGCAAGCGCCCTCAGCAAGGCGGCCAACCGCCTGACCGGCCTGGCGAACGCAGGATCCTCACTTGCCCAAAACACAAACAAAGCGGCACAAGCAACCGTCGGAACAAACACCGCCCTCGCGGCAAGCGCCGAAGACGGAGCTGAAGCACTAGCAGAATGCGCCGATCTGCTGGAAAGTTCGGCATCCGACCTGCGGCAATACCAATCGTCCCTGCAAAGCGCCCTGGACTCGAACGACCTTGCGCGCGTGCGGGCGCTCATTGGAGAAGATCCCGCCGTCTTCGCCACATCCATAAGCCAGGCAGTCGATCTTAACCGTCACGCCATCTTCCCCATGGCAAGCAACGGCGATGCCATGAGCCCCTTCTACACGTCGCTTTCCATCTGGATCGGCTCGATCTTCCTCATCGCGTTGCTGCGCACAAACCCGGCTCCCACCAGCTGCGCGACCCTGCGCAACCCCAAACCCTGGCAGCTCTACCTAGGACGCGGCCTCACCTTCGCTCTGCTCTCGCTTTTCCAGGCAACCCTCACCTGCGCGGGAAACCTCGTGCTCCTCGGCGTGCAGTGTCAACATCCGCTGCTGTACTTTGCAGCGGCCTGGGTCACCTCGCTTGCATTCTGCTCGATCGTATATACGCTGGTCACCTCTTTCGGAAACGTGGGCAAGGCGCTCGCGGTACTGGGCATGGTGGTGCAGATCGCAGGGTCAGGCGGAATCTTTCCCGTGGAAATGTCGGCTCCCTTCTTCCAAGAACTGTACCCGTGGCTGCCTTTCACCCACTCCATCGAGGCGCTGCAAAACGCCATGGCGGGCATATGGCAATCCCAATACGCCCAAAGCGTCGCGATTCTTGCGTCTTATCTGCTCCCGATGCTGTTCCTCGGCCTTGTGCTCAGGCGCCCGATCATGCGGCTCAACCTATTAATAGACAAAAAGCTCGCTCAAACGAAAATCTTGCTGTAAGAAGAAGCCGAGTGCCCCCAAGGAAAACTTCTCGCTCTTTTCCACACGTGCTTTCGCTACCATGTGTTTCAGCACGTCAAATGGAGGGTCTTTTCGTGAACTCAAAAACGCACATTCACTTCGGATTCAAGCTGGTTCTCGCGCTCGTTCTCACGAGCTTCGGACCGCTTTCGCTCGGCCTAAGCTGTGCAGGTATTTTCTACACTGCCGTCTCTTCGCACCTAGGCGTAGGCACGGGAACCTTGAGCTATTACACATCAATTCTCTGGATTGCATCCCTCGTTACGCTGCCCGCGCTCGGCCGCCTGCTTTCGCGCGTCGATTCGCGCCTGTGCGTAGGCGGCGCCGTCATCCTCGCGGCAGCCGATTTCGTATGGCTTTCGCTCATGCAGCACCTTTGGCAGTTCTTCGTCGCAGCCGCCGTCATGGGCATAAGCGTCACCATGCTCTTGTTCCTTGCGCCCTCGACGCTCATCAACCGCTGGTTTGCGAAGCGCGCGGGCTTCTACCTGGGCATCGTCATGGCGTTTACCGGTGTTGGCGGCGTGGTGTGGAGCGCCGCTGGCGGTGTGCTCATTCAGGAAATCGGCTGGTCAGCGACGTATCTGGTGTTCGCTGTGATAGCGCTCGCCACGCTGCCCACCGCCGTTCTGTTCGTAAGCGACAGCCCCGAGAAGAAGGGTATGCTGCCCTGGGGCGCCGAAGCTTGCAACGAAAGCGCCCTGACGAAAGGCGCCGCAAGCGCTCATTCCCGCGCAAACGATGAAAACACGACGTCCAATTCCGCATCCGATGCCGCACACGGCTGCGCACCCAACGCCAATTCCGCACCCAACGCCGAGGCGCTCGCGAAACCCTCCTCCGAACAGGGCATGGGCGCGGCAGCTGCGTTCCACACGCCAACGTTTCCGCTGCTGCTCATCATGTGCTTCTCGCTCAACTTCAACATGTACGTGTACTTCATGATCCCCAGCTACGTGAACATCCAGGAAATCGGCGCGCTCATGCCGCTTCTGGGCGCCACCGCCTCCTCGGTCGCCATGGCTGGCCAGACTATCTCGAAGATCGCGCTGGGCTACGTGGGCGACCGCTTCCCTTACGCAGGCTCCATCGCGGGCGTGGCGTTGGGCGTCGTGGGAACGACCCTTCTGGCCGTCGGCGGGCAAAGCGCCGTGATCATTTACCTCGCGGCGTTCACTTACGGTTTCTACTACGGCGTCACCAACGTCATGATGCCCATTCTGACCAGGCATTCCTTCGGAAACCGCGATTACGCGAAAATATATGCGCGCGTCTCGATGGCCGCCACGCTGGCAGGCTCGACCGCCGGCTTCGTTTGGGGATCGGCCATCGACGCCACCGGCAGCTATCTGCCCATGTTCGTAGGCGTCGACATCATGCTGCTTCTCACCATCGTGCTCATCGTTGCGCTCAGCCGCTTAGACAAGAAGGCCCGCAACGTCGCATAGCCCGTCGCAGCTTGCGCATTCGAAAGGTAACCATGATCCGCTTCAACAACGACTACAATCGCGGGGCGCACCCCGCTATCCTTGCGGCACTATCCGCCACCAATGACGAGCCCTTCGAAGGCTACGGCCTTGACCCGTGGTGCGAAGCCGCCGCGCGCGAGATCCTGAAGTACCTCGACGAGCCCGAGCGCGCCCGCGCAAGCGTGCACTTCCTGGTTGGCGGAACGCAGACTAACGTCACCGTGATCAGCGCGCTTCTTCGCCCGTGGCAAAGCGTCGTGAGCGCCCATTCCGGCCACATCAACGTGCACGAAACCGGCGCCGTCGAGCATTCCGGCCACAAGGTCGAGGCACTGCCCGCGCAAAACGGCAAGATCAGCGCCGAACAGGTGGCCGCCGTAGCCGAGGGCTTCCGCGTAAGCGACATTCCCGAGCACATCACGCAGCCGAAGATGGTCTACATCTCGCTGCCCACCGAAGTCGGCAGCGTCTACACGCGCGCCGAGCTTGAAGCCCTTCGCGCGGTGTGCGACGAATACAGCCTCATCCTGTTCATCGACGGCGCGCGCTTAAGCTACGGCCTGGCAAGCCCCGCGTGCGACCTCACTCTCGCCGACATCGCACGCCTGACCGACGTGTTCTACATCGGCGGAACGAAGTGCGGCGCCCTGTTCGGCGAGGCGGTTGTGTTCACGAACCCCGCGCTGGCCTGCGATTTCCGCTCGGCCATCAAGCAAAACGGCGGCATGCTTGCCAAGGGCTGGCTTCTTGGCCTGCAGTTCCACACGCTGTTTAGGGACGGCCTGTATTTCCGCATTGCCGAAAGCGCCATTTCGCAGGCAATGCGCATTCGCGACGCCTTCGCCGCCGCCGGCGTGCCCGCGTATGCGGAAAGCCCCACCAACCAGCAGTTCGTCGTGCTCACCGAAGAGCAGATGCGCGCGCTGGGGCAGAAGTACATCTACGAATACGAGGCCGCGCTCGGCGAAGGCCGCCACGCCGTGCGCTTCTGCACCAGCTGGTCGACAAGCGACGCCGACGTCGATGCGCTCGTTGCCGACATCGCCGCGCTCTGACGATTTTCACACCGAAAAATTCCAATGCCCGCCCGCAATCGTACGCGCAGGCTATAGAATTGCAGCAGCTTATTAATAGGCCCGTGTTCGTGTGCCCAAATAAGGGCTGCACGCGGCGGCAAGGCGCATGCGAAACGCGCGTGTAACGCCGCGGGGCTATCATCAAGCGCAATGATCCAACGGCAAGCTCGAGAGGTCCTCATGGGAAAACGAACCGACATCAAAAAGGTGCTCATCATTGGCTCCGGCCCCATCATCATCGGCCAGGCGTGTGAGTTCGACTATTCCGGAACGCAGGCATGCAAGGCGCTGCGCCAGCTGGGCTACGAGATCGTGCTGGTGAACTCCAACCCCGCCACCATCATGACGGACAAGACCATTGCCGATAAAATTTACATGGAACCCCTGACGCTGGAATATGTGGCAAAGATCATCCGCTATGAACGTCCCGACGCCATCGTCCCCGGCATTGGCGGACAGACCGGTCTGAATCTGGCCATGCAGTTGGAAAAGAAGGGCGTTTTAAAAGAGTGCGAAGTTGAACTGTTGGGCACCAAGAGCGTCAGCATCGAGCGGGCAGAAGACCGC
>JAFSHA010000025.1 GCA_017440565.1 Eggerthellaceae bacterium
ACCTACTGAGATTGTCGGCGACGCACCTTCGTTCATGCTTGCCGTTCGAGGCGATTCCATGATCGAGGCCGGTATTAACCATGGCGACTACGTTGTCGTCAAAGAGCAACCTGTGGCCAACAATGGCGACATCGTAGTCGCCATTATCGATGACGGCGCTACGGTCAAGCGTTTCTACAAAGAAAAGGACCATATTCGCCTTCAGCCCGAGAATTCTTCAATGGATCCCATCATTACCACGAATTGCTCCATTGCCGGCAAAGTAGTTGCCGTTTTCCGCAGGATCTAACCATTAATTATTTCAAATACCTGCGAATCGCAGAGCCTGGCTTCACGCCCAATCGTAATGGAAAGGGAGCCGGGCTCTTCGCAATTCTAGAGCTGTCCTTACTTCACAAGGACCGAATTGGAACAGGGGTCGTAGCTCTGTTCCAATGAGTCACAGAGCCCGGGTCGCTGTCTCACTCTTTTAGTTCACGAGGTAGGGTTCGAACGTGCTAGCGTAGGAAGCTCCGACGCGCATGATGATGCGTGTTCCCTGCTCTTCGTGAGACTCGGAAACAATGTGGCAGCGTTCGTGGGCAAGCGATACGAGCTGGCCCTTCGTGTAAGGAATGAGCACGTCCATATGCCTATCGGAAGAAGAGGCAGCTTGGGCAATTTGGGCGATGAGCTCGTCTATTCCATATCCCGTATGAGCTGAGACTCGCAGCGAGAAGGGAAAGCGCGCTTCGAGTGCGGCCAAGTCCTCTGCACTGAGTAAGTCGCATTTATTAAACACTTCGATACGGCGGATACTTTGAGCTCCGATTTGATCAAGGATCGCATTAACGGCATTGACCTGGCCTTCGAACTCCTCGGAAGAGGCGTCGATAACGTGCAAAATGAGGTCGGAACCGGTGATTTCATCAAGGGTCGACTTAAAAGCCTCGACAAGCGTGGTGGGTAGCTTCTGGATAAACCCGACCGTGTCGGTAATGGTGATCTCCCGACCCTCGGGCAATTCGAACTTGCGCGTCGTGGAGTCGAGAGTCGCGAACAGCTTGTCGTAGCTGAGCACGTCAGCATTGGTGAGCCTGTTGATGAGGCTGGATTTGCCAGCATTGGTGTATCCAGCAATGGACACCTTGAACATGCCGCTTGCATAGCGGCTTTCACGCTGCAGGTTACGCACCTCGGAAAGATGACCAAGCTCTCGCTTAATCGACGTAATGCGCTTGCGAACCATACGACGGTCAACCTCAAGCTGGCTCTCGCCTTCACCGAAACGAGACCCGACGCCTCCGCCCATGCGATTGGATGCCAAATGCGCCCACATGCCCCTCAGACGCGGTAGGAGGTACTGGTTTTGAGCAAGACGAACCTGAAGACGTCCTTCTTTGGAAGTAGCGTGTAAGGCAAATATATCGAGGATAAGAGCCGTCCTGTCTATTACCTTGACGTTCTTGCCGACGATCTTCTCGAGATTCGATTGCTGTGAAGGCGTAAGTTCATCGTCGAAAATAACCAGATCGGCTGCATGCGCTCGGCACAGTTCGGCAATTTCCTCGGCTTTACCGCTGCCTACGAACGTTCGCGGATTAGGTGAGTCGAGCCGTTGCGTGGTGCTGGCAACCACGTCGGCACCAGCAGTATCAACCAGACGCTCAAGCTCGGCCATCGACGAAGCTAGCGGCCATTCTAACCCGGGCCTGTCAACTCCTACGGTGACGGCGCGCTCGCGCCTCTCCTCAGCCTGCGTACGCGGGCCTCGCGTGATAACCGATTCGAATTCACTCATGCAAAGCTCCATCTATATGAGCGAGTATCTGACAAGCTGCATCTTCGGCATTTCCCGCATCGGCATCAATCCATTTGATGCGCACGTCTTTCCTAAACCAGGTACGCTGACGCTTGGCGTAACGACGCGTTGCAAGTTTGATGTCCTCAATTGCCTGGTCAAGCGAAATCTCACCTTCAAGCGCACGAACGATTTCCTTGTAGCCGATAGCCTGAGGAGCCGTGACGCCTTCCCTGAATCCCTTGGATAGCAACCCTTCAACTTCTTCGACCAGTCCGGTTTCAACCATGCGGTCAACGCGCGCGTCTATACGTGCTTTAAGGATCTCGGGATCAACATATAGTCCGAAGAACAAGGCGGGAACAGCCTGCTCTATGCTTGATAGATTCTTAAGCTGCTCGGCATAGGTGGTTTGCTCGCATTCAAGCATCTCGAATGCTCGAACCACCCTGCGAACGTTATTAGGGTGCAGAACAGCCGCACTTGCAGGGTCTATTTCGTTAAGGAGCTCCCAAAGGGCTTGAGGCCCATGCTCGTTCGCGTAAGTGGTATATCGCTCGCGTACGGGGTTTTCCACCTGTTCGCCCGAAGGGAAATCATATGCGTCAATAGCGGCTCGCACGTACAAACCCGTTCCGCCTGCGAGAATCGGCCAATTTCCACGAGAGTTTATTTCACTGAAACAAGTGCGGGAATAAGCTTGGAACAGGGCTGCGGAATACGGTTCACCAGGATCAATGAGATCAAGGCCATGATGCGGTACCAGGCGCTCTTCAGGAAGAACTTTGCCGGTGCCGATATCCATCCCGCGATATATCTGCATGGAATCAGCACTTACCACTTCCCCACCAAGACGACGAGCCACCAGCTGCGCGGCATCAGACTTGCCCGACGCCGTAGGGCCGACGATGCAGATAACGGGACGTTCCAGGCACATGTGCATGGACATGCTAGCTAGCCCCTACCACATGTCCAGATAGATACCACGTCTTCGCCTCCGAAATGAGCACATTTACTATGGTACCTTCGAGATCCTCGGGCCTCACGCCCTCGGGAACAGGCGCGTGGACGGTTTTGTTATGAGGGCTTTTGCCGGCGAGAATGAGGCCGTCTCGCTTGGACACGCCCTCAACCAACACAGGAAGCGTGCGGCCAACCTCGGGCTGGTTCAAACGATAGGCACTATCCTGTACCACCTCGACAAGGCTGTCGAAGCGCCGCTGAATCACCTCACGCGGCGTAGGATCGTCAATTAACGCAGCCGGCGTACCTTCGCGTTTCGAGTAGATAAACGTAAATACCTGGTTATAGCCCACTTGCTCTATGAGAGACTTGGTTTCCTGGAAGTCCTCCTCGGTTTCACCCGGGAATCCAACGATAACGTCTGTCGATAATGCGATATCAGGGCACGCAGAACGCACCTTGCGCACAAGATCAAGGTAATGCTCACGCGTGTAACGCCTGTTCATTTCCTTGAGTATGCGCGTTGAACCCGACTGAACGGGAAGATGCAGGTAAGGCATAAGCGATTTGAGAGTGCCGAAACGCTCGATAACCTCATCGGTAAGGTCTTTGGGGTGGCTCGTGGCAAAGCGGAGGCGCTCGACACCCGTGGCATCAAGCGCATCAAGGACATCGGCGAAGCGAGGCTCGCCGTATAGATCACGCCCATAAGAATTAACGTTTTGGCCAAGAAGCGTAATTTCCTTTACGCCAGCATCAACGTAAGCCTTAGCCTCGGCCACGATATCCTCAAGCGGACGCGACTTCTCACGGCCGCGAACGTAGGGGACGATGCAGTAAGAGCAGAAATTATTGCATCCGATGGTTATGGGAAGCCAGGCAGCCCACGCATGTTCACGCGAAGTAGGGAGACTTGTGGGGAAATCGGCAGCAGATTCAAGGATCTCGACCTGGTGGCCACCGTTCTCTATGGCCGCAGCGATAAGCATGGGAAGCGATGCGATGTTATGCGTGCCAAACACGACATCGAGGTGGGGCATCTCGTTCGTTAGCTTCTCGCCGTCACGCTGGCCGATGCAGCCACCTACGGCAAGGATGCGCTTTCGCAAAGGAGAGCCCTCTCGAAGCGGGATGTTTTTAATTGACTGAACCTGACCGTATAGGCGAACGTCGGCCGCTTCACGCACGCAGCACGTAACGAAGACGACGATATCGGCTTCTTCGATAGTGGCTACGGGAAGGGCTTCCTTGGTGTCAAGCATGCCGGAAATACGCTCGGAATCATGCTTGTTCATTGGGCATCCAAAGGTATGGATGCAGTAGGTCATTCCGCTCAGAGAAAAGGACATATGCAGACTCCGAATTTAGAGGGACATCGAAGCATCGTACTCTAAGTCTTGGCGCACCACTCCCCTAACGTAGCGCGGTTCGACGGAGAATCGAATTGCAGTTCGGTATTCGCCATCGATGACGATATCGGCGAAGGAAGGGACGCACACCACTTCGATTCCGATGGGAGAAAGGAAGCCGCGAGAAATGGCAATGGCCTTCACGGCCTGGTTAACAGCACCGGCACCAACGGCTTGAATTTCAACGAAAACGCCGTCTTTAATCATGCCTGCAATAGCACCCGCAACCGAAGCGGGGGAAGATTTGGAGGAAACTTTCAAACAACCGGATTCCGGTACGATATCTTGATTCACGAGGTTTTCCTTTTTCGTTCCATAGTGCGAATTAGCTGCATTTTCGTAGTGCGTTTGCCCAGTTCTTCGCGTGAATCAACAGGGCATTTAAACTAGTTTATTCTACCTAAGCGCGTTCATACGCGCAAGCAAGGGCGCTCGTAAGGATCCTGTTGCTACCGCATCTTTTCAAGCGGAATGTTTACTTTGATATGAGTTCCGCAAACCGAGACCCGAGGCTTTACATCCTCTTCAAGGTAATACTTGGAAGCGATTTCCCTATAGGCGCGGGAAACAGCCTCGGTAAAGGAATCGACGTCCTCTTGAGCGAGCTTCAATCCACGGGCATCTGTGCGAAGAGGCTTGTCATCTGCGGCCTTGACCTGCTTCTTCTCAAAGGATTCGCTCTGGAGCCTTTCAAGCAGCGTGGGGACGGGCTGGATTTCACCGTCTAATATGCGGCGGCAAGTGCGTTCGGATACCTCAAGGCCAAGCGAGGCCAAAAGCCTTGCCAGGTCTTCTGGATCAGCTGCGAAAGCAAGCATCTGCGCATAATTGTCGTAAGAGTCGGGGTTTCCGAATGCGCGCTGCGAGGGAGTGGTGCTTTTCATCCCGCAGGAATACAACGTAGCGGCGATCTCCGTAAAAGAGCCGCAATAAACAGCGCAGTCATGCCGATGCTCAAGGGCGAACTCGGCTGCTGTGCGCAATATGTTCTTAGGACCCCGCATGGCGTGGGTGCCGTTATCTTGAACCTCGAAACGCGGGAAAGTGGACTGATCGGCCTTTTCCGGAAGCTTGGAAGCATCCGTCTCGAAAAGCAGCGAACTTCCCTTTCCAACTTGAGAGCAAACGACGCGATGTGTTTTAGAATGCACCGAAATGGAATAGAGGGCCATACCTCGCCCGTGCATACCCCATTTATCCATATGGGCCGTATCGAGCTTCGAAGTGACGCGCGGCTCGAAGATGCGCTCATGCATAGCATCCGGAATACCGCACCCGTCATCGATAACGAGCAGGACGCGCGTATCGCCTTCTTTTTGGTAGGCGAGATAGATATTCCGAGCCCCTGCATCACGAGAGTTGCGCAGCAGCTCAATAACAATGTCTTCATTAGACTGAATATCCTGAGCGGCCTGACGCTTTTCGGCCTCCGAGAGCTTAAGGCGCACAAAGCCATCCCCAAGGTCGGCTTCGACTCGGAGATGGCTTTGAGAAGAGGTTTCTTTGAGAAAGGAAGCGAGCGACTCGCCGTTACTTTGCGTAGTCAACGGCTCGACTCTCGCGAATGACAACGACCTTCACCTGACCGGGATACTGCATCTCGTTCTCGATCTGGCGAGCGATGTCGTGAGCAAGCACGACCGCATTTGCCTCATCGACGATTTCGGGCTCAACCATGACGCGAACCTCGCGGCCAGCCTGAATAGCGTACGTGCGCTCAACGCCCTGATGAGAATTGGCAATTTCCTCGAGCTTCTCAAGGCGTTTGATGTAGGCATCGAGCGTTTCCTTGCGTGCACCAGGACGCGCAGCAGAGACGGCATCGGCAGCTTGAACGAGGACGTCGATGACGGAATTAGGCTCGATGTCGGCGTGATGTGCCTCGATGGCGTGGACGATCTCGGGACGTTCGCCAAAACGACGGGCGAGGTCGCCGCCGATGATGGCATGGCTGCCTTCGACCTCGTGATCGACCGCCTTACCCAGGTCATGAAGAAGGCCAGCGCGCTTGGCGGGCACCGGATCAAGGCCGAGCTCTGCCGCCATGACGCCGCTTAAGTAAGCGACTTCGAGAGAGTGGTTGAGAACGTTTTGGCCGTAAGAGGTACGGTAACGCAAACGCCCAAGGGTCCGGACGAGCTCGGGGTGAAGGTCATGAATGCCGGTGTCGAAAGCAGCCTGTTCGCCGGCCTCCTGAATACGCTGGCTTACGAAGGCAGTTGCCTTGTCGAACATCTCCTCGATGCGAGCGGGATGAATACGGCCATCGGAAATGAGGTTTTCCATGGTGACGCGACCGATCTCGCGACGAACCGGGTCGAAGCAGGAGATGGTAACGCACTCGGGAGTGTCATCAATGATGAGGTTCGTACCGGTAAGCTGCTCGAAGGAGCGAATGTTGCGACCCTCACGGCCGATGATGCGGCCCTTGAGATCATCGGAAGGAATGTGAATGGTGGAAACGGTGTTTTCTGCGGAATGGTCGGCCGCTACGCGCTGGATGGCAAGGCTCAGGATCATGCGGGCCTTCTTGTCGGCCTCTGCCTTGGTGCGCGTCTCGGACTCGCGAATGATAGCCGCAGATTCGTGCACGACTTCATCACGCAGGGCGTCGAGCATCTCTTCCTTGGCCTCCTGAGGCGTCATGCCGGCAACGCGCTCAAGCCTGCGGTCGATCTCGAGCTCGGCTTCATCGAGGTCACGCTCGCGTCTTTCAAGCTGACCCTGAAGGGAGGAGATTTGATGCTCACGGGCATCGAGGGACTCAACGCGACGGTCAAGGGACTCCTCACGCTGGGCTACGCGATTCTCGGCCGCGCGTACCTCCTTGAGGCGCTCCTTGTTCTCGTCTTCAACCTGCTGCTTGAACTTGAGAGCCTGATCTTTTCCTTCAATAATGGCTTCACGTCGCAACGTCTCAGCTTGCTTCTTTGCATCTTCAATCATGCTTGCGGCTTCGTCTGCCGCCTTCTTGGTAGAAGCGTTTACGAGATAGCGAGTGACGAGGAAGCCGAGAACAATGCCGACGACAACGCCGATGACGAGCCAGATAGGTTCGGGCATTTGTTCCCCCTTTCGTCTTAATTTGGCGATTAACCTTTAGTCTGTTAATAAAAAACGCCGGACACAAGCCGGCGATGAGCAATAGAGCACTGACAATGAATGCAATATATTGTTTGATGTATATATTCAACCCAAATAGGGCGCTATCGCTCAAAGCAATTTAACAGTATATCGCAAGGTTATTCCGTTCGTTTCGTCAGCTTCGATTTTTCGCGTCGAGCGCACAAAAGTGGTTTCCAATCACATGCGGGACGCAGAGTGGGACGCAGAACCGGGGTCCCTGTTCCACTTACCGACGCCTATCCACAAAGGCCCGCAGCTGTCCGAAAGTGGGACACGGAGCCCGGCTCTGCGTCCCACTCTGCGTCCCGCTAATCGAGCCCAGTTGCCCAAGTGCGGGCAGCTTGTGAGGCAACAGAGGTTGAATAGCCGGCTTGCATGAGCTTCCTGAAGGCGCCGTCGCGTTTGTTCTTGGAAGTAGGGGGCCTTCTGTTCAGCAAGGCCATAGCGCGCTCCAGATCGTTTACCGCATCGTCTTCAAGGTAGTCGATATACGACTCAAGTTGATAAGGATCAATGCCCAAAGACTCGATTTCCTTAAGGACCGGGGAAAGCCCCTTGCCCGCCGCAATGCGGCTGCGGATAAGCGCGTCGCAATATCGCTCGTCGTCGATGTAGCGATAACCCTGAGCTTTGCTTATTGCTTCTTCGATGGCGTGCTCGGAAAAACCGGCACGCAGAAGCTTCTCACGAGCCTTAAACGTTGAGATCTCGCGAACGCTGGCCATGCGAAGTATCTTTTGGTATGCGCGCTCGGCATCATCGGACGCGCATACCAAATTCGGCTGAGTGTCGAACATAGAAGCTACTTCTTCTTGGCTACTTTAGGCGCCGGATTGAAATTGTCGTCTTCGGGATTGGGAACGAGAACGGGGATGTCGTATTCCTCACGTACGCGATTCTCGATTTCCTCGCGCAATTCTGGATGCTCGCGCAAGGTATTCTTCGCGGCTTCACGGCCCTGACCCAAACGTTCTTCACCGTAGGTGTACCAAGCGCCGCTTTTCTTGGCAACCCCACATTCAACTGCCATATCGATGATGCAGCCTTCGCGCGAGATGCCCTCGCCGTACATAAGATCGAACTCGGCCTGCCTAAACGGCGGTGCAACCTTGTTCTTTACGACCTTAGCCCTCACGCGATTGCCTACCACATCAGAGCCGTTCTTGATGGAGTCAATACGGCGAATGTCAATGCGAACGCTGGCGAAGAACTTGAGTGCGCGACCACCTGTTGTGGTTTCAGGGTTACCGAACATCACGCCGATTTTCTCACGGAGCTGGTTGATGAAAATGCACGTGGTGTTGGACTTAGAGAGGGAGCCCGCAAGCTTTCTAAGCGCTTGGGACATGAGACGCGCCTGAAGGCCGACGGTGGTGTCGCCCATCTCCCCTTCGATTTCAGCTTTGGGAACGAGCGCAGCAACAGAGTCGACGACAACGCAATCGATAGCCCCCGAGCGAACCAGCATGTCGCAGATCTCAAGGGCCTGTTCGCCGGTATCGGGCTGGGAAATGAGGACTTCGTCGATGTCGACGCCGATACGAGCTGCATACACCGGATCAAGCGCATGCTCGGCATCGATAAAGGCGACGATGCCGCCAAGGGCCTGTGCCTCGGCGAGGATTTGAAGCGCGAGAGTGGTCTTACCGCTGGATTCAGGACCGTAGATCTCGACGATACGCCCTCGCGGAACACCGCCGATGCCCAGTGCGGCATCGAGGGGCAACGCACCTGTAGGAATGACGCCAATATTGAGGTCGGCGCCGTTCTCCCCCAGCTTCATGATGGCGCCTTTGCCGAATTTAGATTCAATTTGGTCGGTAGTGACCTTGAGCATTTGCAGCTTATTGTCGTTCATCCCGTCTCCTTTGGCGTATGACCTGCGTTTCAACGGCTTTGACCATTATACGAACACCTGTTTGCGAGTCAATAGCTTATCGAAATTAAATCGAACATTTGTCCCGTATGGTCAGCACGGGGTGATGATACCAATCGCAAACCGTCAAATCGACGCGGCAACCTTGCAAATCCGCCGTCGAAAAGTCGGCCGCAAACCGTCCTCATGGAGGGTCAAAAGCCGTCAGAAGGGAAACCGCAAACCGTTCTGAAGGATATCTTAGGTTGGACGGGATGCCAACTGCACCGACTGCCTTTGCCCTAAAACTTCGCGAGGCCGTGCTCTCCGACTCGTCAGTATCAGCAAGTCAGAGAGCACGGCCTCGATTAATGGAAGGATTCGCTAGCAAAGGGCCTCTTCAAGTGCTTGAAGGGCAGAGATAACGGTGGCTTGACGCACTTCCTCGCGGGAACCCTTAAAGCATTGCGTGAAGGAGCGCGTTTCCGAAGGCGTGGAAATTGCAAAGCAAACGGTGCCGACGGGCGTGGCTTCGCTTCCGCCATCGGGGCCGGCAACACCGGTAACCGCAACCGCAATCTGCGAATTCAAGCGAGCACGAGCGCCCTGGGCCATCTGGCAGGCAACCTGCTCGCTGACAGGACCGAGTTGCGCCAAATCGGAGGGATTGACGCCAAGCAGGTTTTCCTTCGCCTCGTTGGCATAGCTCATGATGCCGCCTAAAAAGACCGATGAGCTTCCCGGCACCGAAGTGAGGGCCGCGCCAATAAGGCCGCCCGTAAGGCTCTCGGCCGTGGAAATGGTCACATGAGCGTCAGCAGCCTTCGCAATAACCGCCTGTGCAAGACTGGCAGTAGAGCGAGCAGGCGTACCATTGCCATCTTTCGCGTTTCGAGAAGGCTTGAAGCCAAGCAGATGCCTTGCCTTGGAAAGGTAGTCCATCATAGAGATGATGGTCAGCACAAGCGCAACGACCATGACAGTCCACGAAACCACGAACAGTGCTCCAGAAGCCTCGGGGAAGAAGCTATCCTTCACGAGGAAGCAGATGATTGCGAAAATCTGCGATACCGTCTTGGCCTTGCCGTACCAGCTTGCCGCGATAACCGAGCCCTTGCTTGCCGCAACCATACGCACACCAGAAACAATGAACTCACGCGCAAGGATGATGAGCACGGGCCACGCGGGAAGCACCTGCAACTCGACCAGTGAAATAAGAGCCGCGGTAACAAGAATCTTGTCGGCGAGAGGATCCATGAACTTACCGAAGTCGGTAACTTCGTTACGGCTGCGCGCAAGGTAGCCGTCAATCCAGTCAGTGCAGGAAATCAAAATGAAAATGGCAGCCGCAATGAGCCCCTTCACGCCGTCGGAGACATCGAAGAAATGGTTCCACGGCGCCAGAAGCACCACGACGAAAACGGGTACCAAGCAAATTCGAATGATAGTGACGATGTTAGCGGGAGTCCAAACCTCGCTGCGAGTTTGCTGCTGGCCCATACGCTACTCCCCCTCCATCTCGTACATGAGGGTGTCAATGATCTCGACGTCAACGAAACCGCCCACGCGACCCTCGGAAACGAACGTCACGCCATCAACTTCGGGAGCCTGGCACTGGCAGCGTCCGTAAAGTTGGCCGTCGTCCTCGACGCCCTCGATTAAAACGCGCTGACGCGATCCAACGCGGTCGGCAACGCGTGCGGAGCATACAGCGTCGGCAAGGTCGCGCAGCGTTTGAGCGCGATGCGCCTTCTCGTCTTCCTCGATTTGATTCGGAAGATCATAGGCGCGCGTTCCCTCTTCGCGCGAGTAGGCGAATACACCAACATAGCTGAAAGGAGAGCTTTCGACGAAGTCGCACAGAGCTTCGAACTGCTCCTCGGTTTCACCCGGATAACCCGCGATAAGCGTGGTGCGCAGCGTCATGTCGGGTACAGCGGCGAAAATACGGCTGAAACAGGCCTCAAACTCCTCGCGCGAACCGCTTCGATTCATGTTGGAAAGGATTTCCGGGTCGACATGCTGCAGGGGCATATCGATGTAGGAGCACACGTTGTCGAAGCGGGCGATGACGCTCAAAAGCTCATCGGTAATGCCCTCGGGCTGCAGATACATGATCCTGAACCACGTGTCAGAAAACTCCTGCGCAAGCTTCTCAACCAACCAGGCAAGTGCTAGCGGCTCCTCGAAGTCGGTCCCCCACTTGCCCGTGTCCTGCGCAATAAGGCATATCTCCCGAGCACCCTCAGTAATACGCTCTATGACGCTTTCGCGAATCTCCTCATAAGCAAAGCTATGGTAGCGACCGCGAATGAGCGGAATGGTGCAGTACGAGCACCAACGATTGCAGCCGTCGGATATTTTCACGTAGGCGAAAGTTGAGCCCTCGGTGGGAAAATCGTTGTCAACCTGGGAGTCGAGGGGCGAAATACCAAGCGACTCCACCACTTCAACGATATCGTCCTCGCGGCTGCACGGAACGAAGGCGCGTGCTTCGGAAAGTTCGAGCTCAAGATCCGAGCCATAACGCGCCGGCATGCAGCCGGCAACTACCAAAGCAGCCTGACCCGCGGAAACGCGGGGCAGATCGGCGGCCTCGAAGATGGCATCAAGGCTCTCCTCGGTAGCCGACTGAATAAAGGCGCACGTGTTAACAACCACGATATCGGCCGCTTCGACGTCGTCTACGACGCGATGGCCCGCATTCTGGAGCCTCTTGGTCATATCGAGGGTGTCGACCTCGTTTTTGGCACAACCCAAGGTAATGAAGGCGACGCTGATCGCCTGCTTGCTTGCAGATAGCACGAGCGAACCTCGATTTATCGGTAGTTGACGTACTGCAGGGGCTGGCCGTAGTCCTGACCCTTGAGGAAGGCGATGACTTCTTGCAGGGTATCGCGCGAGGCGGAGCTCACGCGCAGCTGGTCACCCTCGATTTGCACCTTGCACTTAAGCTTCAACGCTTTAATGTCCTTGTTGATCTTGCCGGCCGTTTCCTTATCGATGCCGTCGATGATCGTAGCGGTGCGTCGAACGGTGCCGCCCGTTGCCGCAACGGGATCGCCCCACTTGACGGCGTTGAAATCGATGCCGCGCTTGATGACCTTCGAACCAATAACGTCAATTACCTGCTTGGCAACGAAGTCGGACGGGGCGCTTACGGTCATGGTCTTCTTTGCCTTGTCGAGCTGGATGTCAGCGCCCGAATCCTTGAGGTCGTAACGTTGGGCAATTTCCTTTTTCGCCTGTTGATAGGCGTTGTCGACTTCCTGCATATCGACGCTCGACACAACGTCGAAGCTTGATTCCTTTGCCATGATGTTACCTTTCTATAGTAATGCGAAGCGATTAATTCGCCGAACTGTCAGACGAAGCCTGCGCATCGGGATCAGAAGTTCCGTCCTGAGATTGGTCCTGCTGAGCGGCCTCGGCCTTTGCCTTGGCGTTTTCGGCCTCCCACTCATCCAGGATGTCTGCGAAGTCAACGTCAAAGACGTACACGCCGTCACCATCTTCGTCAAGCGGCTCTACCACTTCGCCGTCGAGCATGACCGTGACCTTCGAGGGATTGGTGGTGACGAAGCTGCACGTTCCAGTGATCTCGAACTCCTTATTGGTGGGTCCAGACGCCGTTTCGGCGAACTTGCAAACCTCGTCGACGTAGACCTCGATGTAAGAAGACTCACCCGAGGCAACCTCGAAGCTTACGATAGCGCTTGTGGGCTTGACGTCGATAACCGTAGGAGGCGTAGTGGTGCCCGCAGGATTCGAGGTGTCCGTCAAGCCGGCAACGGGCACGTTGGGGGTTTGACCTTCAGCAGAAGCATCGTCTTTCCCGCCAAGAACGAAGACCGCGATGATGATGAGCAAGATGACGATAACCGCAATGGCGATGATGTAGGGAAGCTTTGAGAAACCCAGGTTCTGCTTAGGCGCGGCAACAAGATTGGTGTACTGCCGTGAGGGAAGCGATGTGTTACGCGAGAGATGCACGCGCGACCCAGAGGTCGGCCTGCTGGGCTTTTCGAGGCGGTCATCGTAAACCGTGCGGCCACGCGAGTTTCGATACGGCTCACGCTCGGTCTGCTCTTCAGAGCGGGAAGCGCGTTGGCGCCCAGCTTGGGCACGCGCCGCACTCGGCGTAGATTCGTCATGACGAACGCGGCCGACCTCGAAGGCGTAAGCGCCGTCAAGGTACATCTGGGTGATTTCACCAGGGTTGAGGCCAAGAAGTTTGGCATAGGAGCTGATCATGTTGCGCGTGTAGCCGCGCGGGGGCATGCGTGCGTAATCGCACTCTTCTATAGCCCTCAGTATGTCGGGGCGGATACGCAGCCTGTAAGCGGCATCCGAGAGGTTCATTCCGCTGCGCTTGCGTGCGTTGCGCAGAATGTCACCATAAGAATTGCCTCGCGCCATGTTAGTACACCTCCGAATTCGATCCGAAAGCTCCGTCGTTTTGCTCGAAGGCCTTCAAGGTCTCGAGCTCCATTTCGTCAACAAGGACCTCACGCGGCTTGCTGCCGTTTGCAGGCCCCACAACGCCCTTTTCTTCCAATTGGTCCATTATACGTCCTGCGCGCGAATAACCCACTTTGAGACGACGTTGTATGTTGCTGGTTGAACCTAATCGGCTGGAAACGACGATTTCCGCGGCTTCCCACAGAAGCGGATCATCAGATTCGCAAGAGCCGCCCGAGCCATCGGGCTTGGAATCGCCGAGGGTGATGAGATTCGTGGAAAGAATCTCGGAATGGTATTCGGGCTCACCCTGCTCTTTGAGCATATCGACGACAGCGTTGATCTCGTCTTCCGAAACATAACAGCCCTGGATACGCTGAGGTTTCGCATATTCGGGCTTAGAGAACAGAAGGTCGCCCAAGCCGATAAGGTTTTCAGCGCCCGGCGTGTCGAGGATGACGCGCGAGTCGATTCCCGATGCGACGTTGAACGCAATACGGTTGGTGATGTTTGCCTTGATGAGGCCGGTGACTACGTTGGTGGAAGGGCGCTGCGTGGCCACGATGAGGTGTATACCTGCGGCACGTGCAAGCTGGGCGATGCGGCTAATGGAGAACTCGACCTCCTTGCCGACGTTCATCATGAGATCGGCGAGCTCGTCGATGATGATGACGATATAGGGAAGCTCGTCGCCAAGCAAGGCCTCAGGGGGTTCCTGACCAGCGGAAAGAGCCTGCTCGATGGCTGCCTTTTCGGCCTGAGCCTTCGCGTTGTACTGACCGATATTACGCGCACCTACCTTGCTGAACAGCTTCAGGCGGCGCTCCATTTCGGCCACGCCCCAGGAAAGCGCGCTAGCCGCCTCCTTGGCCTCAGTCACCACGGGAACGTAGAGGTGCGGAATGCCGTTGTAAGGCGTGAACTCGACGCGCTTGGGGTCGATCATGATAAAGCGCACTTCAGCTGGCGTCGCGCGCATGAGAATAGACATGATCATGGCGTTGATGGACACCGACTTACCAGAGCCGGTGGTACCGCCAATGAGAAGGTGAGGCATCTTGGCGAGGTCGGTTACGATGGAATTGCCCTCGACATCCTTTCCAATGGCGATTTGCAGGGGGCCTTCCTTCGCATCGTTGAGCACGTCTGAAAGAAGGACCGTCTGGCGGGTGCGGTTGGGCACCTCGATGCCGACGAAGTTGGTACCGGGGATGGGTGCGAAAATGCGCACACCAGGCGCTGCAAGCGCAAGGGCGATGTCGTCATTAAGCGCGGTGATGCGGCTTACGCGCACGCCGGCGGGCAGGTCAACCTTGAAAAGCGTGACGGTGGGTCCGGCGACCCATCCGACCACGGTTGCCATGATGCCGAAATCGGAAAGCGTTTCCTGCAAAAGCTCGGCCGTTTCCTCGAGCTCGGCTTCGCTTGCGCCCTCGCTCGGCCCGTTTTGCGAGGCGAGCAGGCTCATGGGAGGCAGGGTGAAGCCTTCCTGCGGCTTAGGAGCGGCCTGCGGGCTTTGGTTCGACTTCATCTTAGGGCGTGCAGCCTTCGTATCGACAGGCTCGCTTTGCTGAACCCCTCCCCTGCTGAGTTTTCGGGTAAGCGCTTCAGGAGCGATTTCAGCGGCATCAAGCCTTCTGGTGACGTCGGCGGAGTCAGACGCGGGCTTCTCGGCCTGCGCGGTGCGCGTACGTCTTTTCTTAGGAGCCTCCTCGGCAGCAAGCGCGGTGGTCTTGGCGGAGGAAAGCGCAGCTGCCTCGGAGATGACCTGCGTGTTCGCGCTAGAAACCGCAGAGGGCGCAATGTCATGGCTTTTACCGCGCTTCACGCGCGCGAACAGAGGAGCGCTTTGGGCGGGCGCCTCAGGGGCGGGGGCCTCGGCGCGTTCGCGGATCTTCTCGATGAGCTTGGAGATGCTGAAGCCGATGATGACGACGCCGACTGCGATGACGCCGACAAGCAGAACGCAGGATATGGCTTTACCGAACAGCGTAAGGCCGACCCATGCAATGCCGGCACCGATATAGCCGCCATGCGAGACAAGGGCCTCGTAATCAAACAAGATGGAGAGGTCTTCCTCGAAGATGACGGGCGTTGCAAGGCCGAGCAGGCCCAACACGGCAATGAATATGACGACCAAGCCAATTGCCGCGCGCGTGGGGACACGGTCCTTCTTAAACCTGATGAGGAAGGTGATGCCGATGGCAGCCAGGAAGGCGGGCATGAGGTAGCAGCCCATGCCGAAAACGACGTGCAGAGCCTTCGAGGCAAACGTGGTGACTAGGCCTTCCGAGGGACTTACCACGGCCATAAGCGTGGCAATGGCAAGGACGACGAAGACAACGCCAGCGATGTCGCGTTTCGTACGCGAATCGAAGATGCGCGATTCGTCGTATGCGGGGGTTTGGGGCTTTTGGCTGGCACCGCCGCGACGCTCCTTGAGCGTGGTCTTCCCCGTTGCGGACGTGCCCTTTTTTGATTGGTTCGAGGATGCGTTTCGGGACATGCCTCTCCTTTTGCCATGCTGCGTTACTGTTTCGATTAAGGAGAATATACCTGAGCAGCCCGCTTTCGGGCTGCTCATTTCCGTAACTCTAAATTATATCCCTAAGGGCGTAAAACTTATGCCTCGATAAGGTTGACTACCGTCATGGGACGCTGCTTGGTTCGCTCCCACAGAAGCGAGAGCAGCGCGTCGCGCGCAATCTTGCGTACCTCCCTAGGACCGCCATCCTTGGCAAGGCAGCGCTTCACGGCACCGGTAAGGGTGTAGAGGGCCTCTTCGGCCAAATATGCATCGTCGCCGCCGGTAATGCCGCGCATGGTGAGCTGAATCTCTCCAAGCTGGCGGCGGTTCTTAAAGTCAACGGCAAGCGCAACGGCCGCAAAGCCTTGCGCGGAAAGCGTGTTGCGCTCATCAAGCACGCTTTGCGAAGTATCGCCCACCGAAAGGCCATCGACGAACACGATGCCGCTCTGGACGCCTTCCCCACGCTCGATTCCCTCGGCGGTAAGCTCTAGGCAGTCGCCGTTTTCCATGACGAAGATGTTCTCAGGCGGAACGCCGGTAAGCTCGGCCAGATGAGCGTGGGCGCGCAGGTGCGTTGCCTCGCCGTGAACAGGCATGAAGGCCTTGGGCTTGACCATGGTAAGCATGATCTTGAGCTCTTCGGCGCTGGCGTGGCCGGAAACGTGAACCTGAGCTCGGCTCTTGTCGTAAACGTCAGCACCGATCTTGGCAAGCGAGTTGATGACGCGCGTCACGGCCTTCTCATTACCCGGAACGGGTGTGGCAGAGACGATGACGGTGTCGCCTTCCTCGATTTCGATGGTTCGGTGCTCGCCGTTTGCAATGCGCGCAAGGGCGGAAAGGGGCTCGCCCTGCGAACCGGTGCACATGATGACAATTTCATCGGCGGGCGTTCCGCGCAACTCATAGGCGTCGATGAGGTTATGGTCCTCGATGTTGAGGTAGCCGAGCTTGCGCGCAATGTCGGTGTTCTGGATCATCGAACGGCCGGTAACGACAACCTTGCGGCCGTTCTCAATAGCGGCATCGCAAATTTGCTGCATGCGGTGGATGTGGCTTGCAAACGCGGCGATGATAACGCGACCCTTCGCCTGACCGATGATCTGCTTGAGCGCCTTTCCCACCTCGGCTTCCGAGGGGGTGAAACGCGGGTTCATGGCGTTGGTGGAATCGCTCAGCATGAGATCGACGCCGATATCGCTGAAACGCGCGAGGGCCGTGAAATCGGTAGTCACGCCATCGATGGGGGTTTGGTCGAGCTTGAAGTCGCCGGTATGCAGCACGTTTCCCGCCGGACTTTGCAAAAAGATTCCCACGGCACCCGGAATCGAATGATTCACAGCGAAGAAGTCAACCGTAAAGCATCCCATCTTCACCTGCTGGCCAGGCTGGATCTCGATAAGCTTGGCGTTTTTAACCTTATGCTCGGCAAGCTTGCACTCAATGAGGCCGAGGGTGAGCTTGGTGGCATAGATGGGCACGTCGCAGTCGAGGTCTTTCAGCAGGTACGGAAGCGTGCCCGTGTGGTCCTCGTGCCCGTGCGTGATAACAATGCCGCGCAGCTTGTCGGCGTTCTCAAGAACGTAGGTGTAATCGGGCAGCACGAGGTCAACGCCGGGGTGCCCGTCTTCGGGAAACATAAGGCCGGCGTCATCGAGAATGAGGTCGCCGTCGCATTCGAAGGCCGTCATGTTCTTTCCGATGGCGTCAAGGCCGCCAAGCGGGATGATGCGCAGCTTCGAGGCGGGGTTTTTCTGCCCCTTGGAAATAGAGCGGCGCCTGGGAGTACGATGCTCATCGGAGGCGTTGTTTTCAAAGCCGTTGCGCGTCAAATGAGGGCGCTCGCGTTCAAGCTCAACGTGCTTGAACGCGCTGGTCTGCTTCTTCACGGCTCCGTGCTGCGAAGAAGCAGAATTGTGTTCTTTAGCCATTAAACTCCTGTTCGTAAGGGGTGTTACTATGCGCACGCTGGAAATACGAACCCAGCGCACAAACCGAAAGCCCCATGTGGGGCCTTCGGAAACGGTTTAAGCAAGATGCTACGAAAGGACGCCAACCTCGCGCATGATAGAGGCCAGGCGCTCGCTTTGCGCAGGGGTAGCATCGACGAGGGGAAGGCGCACGCCGCCAACGGGGAAACCGAGCAGCTTGAGGGCCTCTTTTACTAGGATGGGGTTAGAGGTCTCGAACAGGCCGTCCATAAGCGGAAGAAGCGCCTGATGGGCTTTCCAAGCAGCTTCGAAATCGCCCGCGGCGCACAGCTCGATGATTTCCTTCATACGAGCCGGGCAAACGTTACCGATAGTGGAGATGCAGCCCGCACCACCGAGCTTCATGATCTCGTAGGTAGCGGAGTCATCGCCCGAGTACACGACAAAGCCTTCAGGCGCACCCTCGATGATCTCAAGGATCTGCTCGTACTTACCCGAAGCCTCCTTAACGGCAACGATGTTATCGCAGTCATGCGCAAGACGCAGCGTGGTTTCGGCGGTCATGTTCACCACGCAGCGACCGGGAATGTTGTAAAGAATGATGGGCAACTCAACCGCGTTGGCGATAGATCGGAAATGCTGGTACATTCCCTCCTGCGGGGGCTTGTTATAGTAGGGAACAACGCACATGAAGCCGTCGACGCCAAGCTTCTGGACGTCGCGGGCGAAGTCGACGGTATCGGCGGTGCAGTTGTCTCCCACGTTGGCGATAACGGGCACGCGGCCGCCAACCGCCTCGAGAACAGCCTTGAACAGCTCAATCTTCTGCGGGTAGAACACCGTGGGGCTCTCGCCAGTGGTGCCGTTAATGATCAGAGAATCGCTGCCGCCACAAACCAGCCTGTCGGCAAGCTCCTGCGCGCGATTGAGGTCAAGGTCCTTGTTTTCGTCGAACGGAGTGACCATCGCCGGGATCAGTCGCCCGAAGCGGGGTGCGGGATTAGACATGGGGTCTCCTTCGTTTATGCTCAAGCGCCCGAAGGCGCCATACGTTCATAAAGTAATTATGCCATGCTTAGGAAAGCATTCGTGCTTACGCCATAAAGTTTTCCAAACCGACTACAAGGCCCTCGCACTCCCCCGCCTTGCGGATGCCAAGCAAAACGCCAGGCATATAGGATGAGCGATCCCATGAGTCGTGACGGATGGTAAGCGTTTGGCCCATGCTGCCAAAAATGACTTCCTGAGAAGCAACGAAGCCCATCGAGCGAACGGAGTGAACGGGAACGCCGTCAACAAGCGCCCCGCGCGCGCCTTCCGCACCTTCGATTTCCGTTTCCTTGCCAGGGGCTGCGCTTTCGAAATCTCGGGCTTCGGCAATAAGCTGCGCCGTTCGCACGGCGGTGCCAGAGGGTGCATCCTTCTTGTTGCAGTGGTGATATTCGATTACTTCCGCTTCGGGGAAGTAGGGGGCGGCGGCTTGCGCGAACTGCATCATGAGGACGGCACCCGTGGTGAAGTTAGGCGCATAGAACAACGTGGTTCCCGCAGGCGCAAGCGCGGCAAGCTCGGCGAGCGTGTCGTTGCTCATGCCCGTGGTGCCCACCACGCAGTCGATGCCCGCAGGAAGGGCTACGCGCAGGTTATCGGCAACCACCGAAGGCATCGTGAAATCAACCATGACGTCGAAGCTCTCGGCCGCGATAGCCTCGGAAATGCTTGCGTACACGGGGTATTCGGCTTCTTTTGCATGAGGGTCTACGCCGCAGACAAGTTGCATGTCATCGGCGGCGTTTACGGCATCCACCACCGCGCTGCCCATTCGCCCAAAGCATCCCACTACCGCAACACGAATCATGATCATTCCCTTCAATGCCCTGTTCAGGAACCTGCGACGCAAAACGCATGGTTTGACGTAACGCAGCTCTTTCTTTATGAAAGATTATGCTACCACGATCGTTTCGTATGCATTACGCGCCGACAGCTAGGCGGTCAAACACGCTTGTCGGTATGTCATGGTGGGACAGGGAGCCCGGCTCTGCGTTCCACTACGACATGCCGAACGCAAAGCGGGAGGCACGAGGCCTCCCGCTTTCAGAATGCTATGTTCGGTTAGGCTTTAGGCCTCGTGGCGGCGGCGCGGCTTGCGGCCATCACCCTCGCGGCCACCGCGGCCAGGACGATTGTCACGATCAGAGCGACGCTCGCGCTGCTCGCCGCCGAAGGAACCGGCGGGAGCCTCGGGCTTGTCAATGCGGTCGAGGCTGATCTTGCCGGTCTTCGGGTCGATCTCGATGACGGTGACCTTGACGACATCGCCGAGGTTCAAAACGTCTTCAACCTTGGCAACGCGGCCATTGGCAACGCGGGAAATGTGCAGCAGGCCGTCCTTGCCGGGAGTAAGCTTCACGAAAGCGCCGAAGTCCTTGATGCCCACGACTTCGCCCTCGAAGACCTCGCCCACCTCGGGCTCCTTCACGATACCGAGGATCATGGCCTTAGCGGCCTCCATGGCGGTGCCAGTGGTGGCGCCGACGTGGATGGTGCCGTCTTCCTGAATGTCGATGGAAGCGCCCGTTTCCTCCTGGATGCCGCGGACAACCTTGCCGCCGCTGCCGATGACGTCACGAATCTTGTCAACCGGGATCTTGATGGTCTCGATACGCGGTGCGGTCTCGCGCATCTCCTCACGCGGAGCAGCAATGGTCTCAAGCATGGCGGAAAGGATGTGCGCGCGACCCTCATGAGCCTGCTTCAGGGCCTTGGCCAGAATCTCAACGGAAAGGCCCTTGGCCTTGTTGTCCATCTGAAGCGCGGTGATGCCGTTAGCGGTGCCGCAGACCTTGAAGTCCATGTCGCCCAGGAAGTCCTCGACGCCCTGGATGTCGGTGAGGATGACGACGTCATCGCCTTCCTTGATAAGGCCCATGGCAACGCCGGAAACCGGTGCGGAAATGGGCACGCCGGCGTCCATGAGGGCAAGAGTGGATCCGCACGTGGAGGCCATGGAGGAGGAGCCGTTAGACTCAAGCACCTCGGAAACCACGCGGATGGCGTAGGGGAAGTCGTCCTCGGAAGGAAGAACGGGCAGCAGGGCCTTCTCGGCCAAAGCGCCATGACCGATCTCGCGACGCTTCGGGGCGCCCATGCGGCCCACTTCGCCGGTGCAGTACGGCGGGAAGTTGTACTGGTGCATGTAACGCTTGCCCTCGGCCGGGTCGATGGTGTCGAGACGCTGCCACTCGTTGAGCATGCCCAGAGTACACACGCTCATAACCTGGGTCTGACCGCGCTGGAACAGGCCCGAGCCGTGGACGCGGGGCAGGTAGCCCGGAACGATATGCAGCGGGCGCACTTCCTCGGGACGACGGCCGTCGGCACGCTCGCCGGTTTCGATGATCATGCGGCGCATGGCCTTCTTCTCGAGCTTCTTAAGCTCAGCTGCGATGTCGGAGCCCCAAGCGGCACGCTCGGCATCGTCGAACTGCTCGGCCTTGATGGCGTCCTTAAGGGCGGCCACCTTCTCGACGCGGGAAAGCTTGTCGGCGTCGCGCAGGGCGGCGGACATGGCGTCGAAGTAAGGGGCGATACGCTCGGCGATGCAGGGATCGGCGGCGTGGATGGTGTAGTCCATGGGAGTGGGATTCACCTTGGCAAGGAACTCAGCCTGCTTCTCGCAGAAGGCGGCGATGGCCTCCTGGCCGAAGGTCATGGCAGCAAGCATGTCCTCCTCGGAAATCTCCTTCGCACCAGCCTCAACCATCGAGATGTACTCAGCGGTACCTGCGATGGTAAGCTCGAGGTCAGAAGCCTCCTCCTCGGCGTAAGTGGGGTTCACGATGAACTCGCCCGTCTCGACGTTGCGGGCGATGCGCACGCAGGCGGCAGGTCCCTCGAAGGGGGCGCCACCGGCCATGAGGGCGGCGGAGGCACCGGCAACGCAGATGGTGTCAGGCGGATTCTGGCCGTCGCACACAAGCGTGGTGGCGACGACATGAACCTCGTTCTTGTAGCCATCCGGGAAACCGGGGCGAATAGGACGGTCGATCATGCGAGCGGTAAGGGTGCCCTTGTCGGAAGGCTTCGCCTCGCGCTTCAGGTAGCCGCCGGGAATGCGGCCGACGGAATACATCTTCTCCATGAAGTCGACGGTCAGCGGGAAGAAGTCGTAGTCCTTCTCCTGCTTGGAGACGACGGCGGTAACCAAAACGGTGGTTTCGCCGCAGGTGACGAGAACAGCGCCGGTAGCCTGCTTAGCAAGCTCGCCCGTCTCGAGTCGGTATTCCTTGCCGTACAGCTCAAAGGATTCGACGATTTTGTTCATGCTTCAATTTCTTTCTCTTTGCCTCGTGCGCCCTATTGCGCACAAGCTTCTTCAGGGCCCTTTACTTCTATTTCGAGGCCCTCCGAGCAGAACCGCCTCATGCGTTTCCGACCGGCTCTATCGCAAGGCGCCAAGCGCCCATTGCGCAGAAGGGTTCGTTTGGCGAGGAAGACGGGAAAGCACTGAATAGCGCAGCCGAACTTCGCGCCAAACGAAGCGAAGGCCCGACAAGCGGGCCTTCGGGCTAGACTAGATGTTGTCGCGGATGCCGAGCTTCTTGATGAGGGCACGGTAGTTGTCGATGTCGCGCTCCTTGATGTACTTCAGGAGGCCACGACGCTTACCGATGAGCATCATAAGGCCACGACGAGTGTGGTTGTCCTTCTTGTGCTCCTTGAGGTGCTCGGTGAGGTTGCGGATGCGCTCGGTGAGGATTGCAACCTGAACCTCGGCGCTACCAGAGTCGCCCTCGCCCTTGCCATACTCGGCGATGAGCTCTGCAACGCGCTCCTTGCTGACGCTAAGCCTGTTAGCCATGATATCCACCTTTCGTTTTTCCAGCCTTGCTGGACCTGTATTCTTCGTTCAATCCGAGTAGGCAAGCGGTGGCGCATGCGTACTAAGAAAGAACCGCTGCGAAAACACAGCCTGTCTATAATACGCCCTGATGAGGGGCAATGCAAGGAAAATCTAGGGCTTGTGCGAATTATGTGATTGCGTAGCGCTCGGAAAGAGTCGGGGGATTTCAGGCATGCGTCCGAAACCCCCGACCCCTCCGGGCACTGGCAGGTGTGCTACCAAAGGCCGGAGGACAGCAAAAACTCGAGGCTTTTGAGGTTTGTTCCAAGATGAGCCTTTATGAGCCCTTGGGCAAGGCGCAGCACCGCGAAACTTGCATCGAGGGGCGGCTTGGCTTCCGCAATGTCGGCAAAGCGAGTAACCAGCAGATAGTGAGACCAGGACCGCGCATGTTCGGATAAGGGAAGCGTCTCGCAGTGAGGCCGACAGGCAGGGCACACCACTCCCCCCTCCGAATAGCTAAAAGCAACCAACCCGGCATCCGAGCAAACGCCTTCGCCGCAGACGACGCAAACGGCAAGGCTTGGTCGCAGACCCGCGTATGCGAGCGTCTTGAGCAAATGCGCCGCACAAAGCGAGGGAGCCACCTGCGCTGAAACCTCGTTAAGAGCGGAGAAAGCCACGCAGCTCGAGCGGTAAAGAAGCTCGTTCTCAAGCCCTTCCTGGGCAACCTTGGCCAAGAGCTCGGCCATAGGAGCGGCGGCGGTTGCATGCTCTACGCTTGTGCGTATACGCTCGTTTCCACGCACAAGGCGTGCCTCTTTCACGATGTCGAGCGATCGTCCACAAGCGCACAGCAAATCTACCTCGCAAAACAGTTCAAGGCGGGAGGAGAAAGAGCTTGTGGGCTTACGCGCCCCCTTCGCAACGCAACGCACAAGCGAGCCATCGGAACCAAGCAGCGTGATGATAAGATCGCTCTCGCCAAGCTTCGTCTTGCGCAGCACGATGCCGCTTGTCGCATACGTCGATGAGGCCAAAATTAGATTCTCTGAATCGTCGGGTCAGCAGCGGAAATTTCGTTCGCGTCGTTCCAGGTGATGGTACCCGTGATGGTTTCGTAGTCGCCATAACGCGTCTCCGCCTCGAAACCGAACCAGTAATGCGTCTCGTAGTAACGGGCGGTCAAAGTGTACTGAACCGTGTTATCTCCCACAAATTCGACAGCATCAACCGAGGATACCTCGTAGCTTAGACCATCAAGGCTGAAGTTGCTTTGCGAAGTCAAATAGGACCAGGTAAGGCTGGTAAGCTCGCTTCCGCGTGATTTCGTGACATAGAGCGTGACGGCCTCGCCCGACTTATGCTCAGTCCCCGCAGCAGGTTCGGTGGAAACGGCCAGACCCTCCTTGGACTCTTCGGTGTAATGCGGACGAACGGTTACCACGTAGCCTTCCGCCTCGAGCTTCTCGATTGCCTCCTTTTCAGAAAGGTCCTTCACTTCGGGAATGGTAAAGGGAACGGCGACCTCAAGCTCGATAGGCGTAGTGGACAGCGCGCGCTCTCCAGATTCGACGTTGATGGAGAGCACGGTGCCCTCGGGCTCGTTTGATTTAACGGGTGCAAACGCGAAGTTATCAAAACCCTCGGCTTTAAGATCGGCTTCGACATCGGATTGCATACGCCCAACAGCAACAGGAACGATGCGACTGGTCGAGACGTGAATAACCACTTCAGCACCTTGTTCAGCGCGAGCACCGGGAGCAGGGTCGGTAAGAAGAACCATTCCAGCAACGTCATCGGACTTCACTAGTTCGGCGCGCGGCAGGAAGCCCTTCGATTCAAGCGTGAACTCTGCATTTTCCTGCGATTGCCCAATAACATTCGGAATGCTCTTACCGCCCCACATTTCAAGGTAGTAAGTGCCGAACGCGATGCCCGCCGCAGCTAATAGGGTTACAAGAGCCAGAACGAGGGGTAGCTTAAGCTTGCCCCTTCCCTCCTCTTTGCGCTTGGCCTTCTCGATCTGCTTTCTCTCCTTGTCGGAAAGCTGAGCGCGGAACTGACGCGATTGCTTAGCGGAATCGCCCACAGGAGGCATCTCAATGGTGTCGCCCGCCCTGCCCGAGTAGGCAGGCGGAACGTAGCTGGAGTCGACCAGCTTCTCCAAACCGGTAAGGTCAGCCGTCTGATCGGCGCCGGCGGAGCGAACGGCAGAGTTCCTTCCCGTATCAAAGCGAGAGGGGAACATGTCACGCGCGACATCCTTCACCGAATCGCGCTCAGTAAACGCTGAATCAGGGGCAAAGGGTTCGTCAACCTCAGCCTCCGAGAAATCGAACTCCTCAGTCTTTTCTTCTACAAGCGGAATAGCCTTCAGCGCCTCACGAGGGTCGGCTTTGCCGGAAAGGGAGTCGCCCTTTTGCGCGGGTTCGACCCAATTAGCAAAAGACAAGCCGCATTCGTTGCAAAACTTGGCCCCGTCTTTGTTTTCGGTTTGGCACTGCGGACACTTCATGCTGCCGGCCTCTCCTTGCTCTAGTTTCCCTCGCCGTACCCGAAGCGGCGAATCTGATTGGCATCACGACGCCAGTTCTTCTTTACCTTAATCGAAAGGTCGAGGAACACCTTGGTACCCAGCAGGTGCTCGAGGTCGCGGCGCGCCTCAACGCCAATTGCCTTGATGGCAGCACCCTTCTTGCCGATGATGATGCCCTTTTGGCTGTCGCGCTCGACGTAGATGGTGGCAAAAATGAGCGCGAGGTCCTTCTTCTTGACAAACTCGAGCTCATCGACGCGCACGCCGATGGCATGGGGAACCTCGTCGTGGAAGCTGCGCAGGATTTTCTCGCGAATGAACTCGGCTATGACAACCTCGATGGGCTGGTCGGTTTCCATGTCGGCCGGGAACCAGGCCGGGCCTTCGGGCAGCAGGAACTCAACCTCTTCGATGAAGGCGTCGACATTGCGGCCGCTTTGAGAGGAAAGCGCGACCATCGCGTCCCACTGCATAAGCTTCTCAGCGGCGTCGCGCTGAGCGAATATCTGAGACTCGGATGCGATGTCTGTCTTAGAAAGGACGCAGATCTTTTTCGCGCGGGCTCGCTTGACCTGCTCGGCAACCCATTCGTCACCTTTGCCTATGGGCTTGGAGGCATCGATGAGCATAGCCACCACATCAACATCCTCAAGGGCCTTGAGCGCGGAGACGTTGAGCTCCTCGCCCAGGGCATCGTGGGGCTTATGAAGACCGGGCGTGTCGACGAGCACCATCTGGAAATTGTCGCGCGTAAGCACAGCGCGGAAACGATGACGCGTGGTCTGCACGGTGTTTGAAGTGATGGCAATCTTCTTGCCCATGATGGCGTTGAGAAGCGTGGACTTGCCAGCGTTCGGGCGGCCGACCAACGTGACGAAGCCCGATTTAAAGCCCTCGCGCGTGGCCATCATGCCAAACGAGCCGGTAGTGGCCAGCATTTCGGGGGAAAGGTTCTCGTCATCGAAATCGTCATCAAAGTCGAATGCGTTAGCGGCAAACGCCTCAAACGCAGGCAGCGCGGGCGGCTCGGCACCTTCGGCCCATGCGGTGAGAATCTCGGCCTCGCGCGCTTCCATGACCTCGGCTTCCTCGTCTTCAATATGATCGTAACCGCACAGGTGCAATAGGCCATGCACCAAAAGCAAGCTGATCTCCTCTTCGAAGGTAGTGCCGAACTCCTCAGTCTGGCGTTCTGCGACGTCAACGGCGATGATGATGTCGCCCAGCTGGTAAATGTCGTCTTCGAAACCGGCGGGCGGGGCAAACTCGTCATCCAGGTTGTCGCACTCGAAGGACAGCACATCGGTGGGGCCCGGCTTGCCTCGGTACTCCTCGTTAAGCGCGGCAATTTCATCGTCGGTAACGAAGCTGATGGAAACCTCCGAGTTTTCCGGCTTGCCTTCGGCCTTCAACGCAAAGAGCGAAAGCGCCTCGACGGGAAGCGAGGTTAAATCTTCTTCTCGATATTTGTAGTCAATCAGGATTTCCATGGCGCTAGGCCTTTCCCGCCGCACGGTCGTAGGCGGCGACGATGTTAGCTACAAGGGAATGGCGAACGACGTCTTTGCCCGAGAAGTCGCAGAAGGCAATGTCCTCGATGCCCTCGAGAATCGGGCGTACGTGCTTGAGGCCAGAGGGAACTTTGCCAAGGTCAATCTGGCTGATATCGCCCGTGATAACGATCTTCGAGCCGAAGCCCAGACGCGTGAGGAACATCTTCATCTGTTCGGGCGTGGTGTTTTGCGCCTCATCAAGAATGATGAAGCTGTCATTTAAGGTGCGGCCGCGCATGAACGCAAGCGGAGCAATTTCTATGGTGCCGTTCTCGATGAGCACGTTGGCACGCTCCATATCGGTCATATCGTAGAGCGCGTCGTAAAGCGGGCGAATGTAAGGGTCAACCTTCTCGTGCAAGGTGCCAGGCAGAAAGCCGAGGTTCTCCCCCGCCTCAACGATGGGGCGCGTGAGGATGATGCGTCCGACCTCTTTACGCTTGAGCGCAGCAACCGCCATGGCCATGGCAAGGTAGGTCTTGCCAGTGCCCGCAGGCCCGATGCCGAAGGTAATAGTGTTTTCGCGGATGGCATCCACGTAGCGCTTTTGACCGCTTGTCTTGGGGCGGATGGCCTTGCCGCGGTAGGTGAGCACGATGTCCTCGCGCAAGGCACCCGGCGCGAACTCAGCGGTGCGAAGAAGCTCGATGGTTCGACGCACATAACTCGTCGTTGGCACTTCACCTGACTCGACAAGCTTAATGAGATCGCTGAACAAGGCGGTAAGCGTTTGCACCTCGATGGGGTCGCCCTCAAGCACGATGGTATCTCCACGCACAGTGATGCGCGCGGAAAATGCCCGCTCGATAAGGCGCAGGATCTCATCAGCCTCGCCGA
>JAFSHA010000026.1 GCA_017440565.1 Eggerthellaceae bacterium
GAATGCTCCTCGGGAAGAAGGCCCGAAAAGCCGATGTTCACGCGACGGATGGGCACATCGCGCAGAGTGGTCTCGTCGAAGAGCTCCTCGAGGCGCTCCAAGAGGAAGCGGCGCGAATTCGTGCGGCGGCCAAGCTTGCGGCTACCGCCCGTGTGCTGCCCGAATCGGCCACCCTGCACGGGGCGCTTCCCGTGGCCGCCGTCGAAAAACTCCGCCTTCGCGGGCGACACGGGCAGCTCGGGCAGCTCGGGCAGCGCGGACGGCGCGGCCTTCGCGGGCAGCTCGGGCTCGGAGGCGCTCGCGCGCACCTGCACGCCATCCGGCCCCGCCGTGCGCGAGTAGCCCACCATCAGGCTTATCCCCTCGGCCACCAGGCCCTTCTCGACCAACTCCAAAATGCTGGCCTCGGCCATTTCGCGCATCACCGTGCGCGCCTCGTCGAAGGTGTAGTCGCACGACAGCACCTGCCCGTTCACCAGAGAATGGGCTTCGGGCTCGTATGCCTGGATCTCGGCGATGGTGCAGGGCTCCTGCCCCCACGCGTGATCGATGAGGTATTCCGCGTTTTTCCCGAACTCGCGGTAAAGCGTGGCGGAGTCCATGGCGGCTACGCCCGCCAGGTTGCGCACGCCGTACTTCGCCAGGCGCCGCGCGATGCCGGGGCCGATCTGCCAGATGTCGGTGATGGGCTCGTGAAACCACACCTCGCGCTTGAACGATTCCTCGTCCAGAAAGCCGATGTTGTCGGGCGCATGTTTGGCCGTGATGTCGAGGGCCACCTTCGCGAGGAACAGGTTCGTGCCCACACCGGCCGTGGCGCAGATGCGCGTCTCATCGAAAACCGCGTCCATGAGCATGCGCGCGAACGTGCGAGCGTCGACGCCGTAGAGCGAAAGGTAGGGTGTCGCGTCGATGAAGCATTCGTCGATCGAGTACACATGCACGTCCTCGGCACTGACAAACCGCAGGTAGATGGCGTAAATCTCGGCCGATTTCTGCATGTACAGGCGCATACGCGGCTTGGCCATGACGTAGTCGATTCCCGGAGGGATCTCGAACACGCGGCAGCGGTTGCGCACGCCAAGCGCCTTCATAGCCGGCGTGATGGCCAAGCAGATGGTTTTCTCCGTGCGGTCGGGGTCGGCCACCACCAAGTTATCGCGGAAGGGATCGAGGCCACGCTCGGCGCACTCGACGCTCGCATAAAACGACTTGAGGTCTATGCATACGTATGTCTTACCAGGCATGTCCTGCGCCCCCTTCGCCACCGTCGCAATCCCCTTCCCGCTTTCCGCGCCGCGGCCTTACCACCTGCAGCCCGCCCGCGCCGACACCAGCCTTCGCCATCGCCACAACGAGCAGGTGCGGGAAAGCGCCACAACGACCATCACCGCAGGCCGGCACCGAGAACCCGCCCCGCTTCCCTGCGGGAGCCTCTGCTTTGCCGCGGCTCCGCTGCCGTTTCTGCTTTGCCGCGGCTCCGCTGCCGTTTCTGCTTTGCCGCAGCTCCGCTGCCGTTTCCCTGCGGGGGCCTCTGCTTTGTCGCGGCTCCGCTGCCGTTTCCCTGCGGGGGCCTCTGCATGCCTTCATTATACGAACTTTTGTTCTTTTTTTACCAACGAAATGCCTTCGGCCGCGAAACATTCGCGCAAAGGCCGGCGATGCGTCCCGGGACGTCTTCCCTATGTTCAAAAACCGCATCCTTGTAGGCGCTCGAGATGAGCTGTGTTCAAAATCGCCGTCCTTGTAGGCACGGGGAACTCCTTATGTTCAAAATCGCCGTCCTTGTAGACGCCGAAAGCGCCTTCCAGGCCCAAATCGACCTCCCTCGCCATGCTTTGGACCAAATTATTCTACATATTTAGTAAATATGTAGAATAATTTTCAGAGAAGTCGTCTACAAGGAGGCTCATTTTGAACACGAGACGCCTCGAACGCCTACAAGGATGCGGTTTTTGAACACAACTTTGGAGCAGGAAGGGATCGAATCCCGAAAGGCAGGATGAAGCAGCCCCAAACGCGAAGCAGCCCTAGGCGGAAGCGATCCTGGACAGAAGCGGTTCCAAGCGGTGCGATCTCCCTTGCGTTTTCTGGCGTTTGTGGCGTTTTTTCATCGGGGAAATAAAAACAGGCCAGACGTTTTTACCGTCTGACCTGCGGTTTTGTGGTGCCCTTGAGAGGACTCGAACCTCCGACGCACGGTTTAGGAAACCGACGCTCTATCCGCTGAGCTACAAGGGCTTGTTCTCCTTCGCGCAAGGCGCGCAAAGCCCGCGAGTTGTTTCACGTGAAACAACCGTCACGAGCGAAAGGCGGCAGCCGAAACGGCGGCGCGCGAAAGCAGCGCCGACCATTGTAGCATTACTTCAGCGCGTCGGCCACCTTGCGCGCCGCGGCCGTGATGCTCAGGTCGTCGACGTTCACCACGAGGTCGGCGTAGCGCTCGTACAGCGGCAGGCGCTCATCGTACAGATCGCGCAGGCTCATGCCGATACCGCCCTTCAGAACCACGCCGCGCTCCTGGAAGTCGGTCAGGCGCGCCTTCAGCTCTTCGTAGGAGATCTGCAGGTAAACCACGCGACCGATTTCCGCCAGATGCCTCATGGCCTCCTCGGAATAAACCGCCGAGCCACCCGTGGCGATGACCGTGCGCTCGGCCGCGACGTCCGAAAGGACCTGGTTCTCAACCTCGATGAAGCCCTCGGGGCCACATGCGTCGATGAGGCGCTGTAGCGTACGATCGCACTGACTTTGGATCAGCAGGTCGGCATCGATGAAGTTGTAGTGCATGATCTTAGCCAGCACGACGCCCAGCGTCGACTTGCCAGCACCCGGCATGCCAATGAGAATAATGTTGTCCTTGCCCGCTTCGGCAAGCTTTTCTTTCATGAGCGCAACTCCTTCGCATCGCAAACGTTCGGCACATTATATAGCTCTCCGCAGCTGGATGCGCGCAGCGGGCCGCGACCGTTTGATTCATCGGGTTCGTGGGTCTTCCCTTCGCACGCCGGGTGCGTGCTTTGAGGGCGAAAAGATGGGATGAATAGACGATCCCATGCGCGAAAGAGCACAATCGCAAGCGGCCAGATGCAAAGGCATCTGCAAGAGGGCTCGCGCATGCCTCATGCGCGGTTCGCATGCGATGAACGAAAAAATTCGTTGACCCCTCATGCTGGTTCGAGTAAGATGAATCCTTGCACGGAGATGTGACCGAGAGGCCGAAGGTGCTCGCCTGCTAAGTGAGTATACCCCAAAAGGGTATCTAGGGTTCGAATCCCTACATCTCCGCCACCTGCAATGCACGCCGCCTATTCAGGCGGCGTTTTTATTTTCCTTCCGGAGACAAAGCGGCGGGGCGAAACGGAGGGGCGCAAAACGGAAGGGCAAAGCGGAAAGACCAAACGAAAAGTCACAAAACGATGGGTCGGAGCGGAAGGGCGAAGCGAAGGGACAAAACGGCTGGCGCGCGCTACTTTCTACCCCAAGGCCAATGCTCTTTGATGGTGGCGCGCATGGGCTTCATGCGGTATTGAGGATGATTCTTCAGGAAGCGCCAACGAGCAAGATACGTTCCACCCAGAAGCACAAGGCCCGTAACGGCAAACCAAAACGCCAAGTCGAACACGAAATCGTTGCCTTCGAACCACGCATACAGGGCCGCCAAACCAAAAAAGGCCGCAATGCCCGCGTTCAGCACGGTGAACACCTTGATGAGCACCTCTTTGGCGCGCTCGGGCGAGCGTTTCGCCGCGACCACTAAGTACACGATGGCGGCCACCACGCCGAGAAACAACAGCATAGGAACGATGCGCGAAAGCCTCGCGACTATGAAGGGAAACATGTCCGACCATCCTTTCCTATTGCTACGATAGCTTGGGCAGCCTGCTTACTTCGGACGAACAGCCGCCTTCAGCGACGACATCATGGTAGCACGCGCCCACCATCCCTTGAGCTGCGCGGCCGCAGCCAGTTCGCACGCCGTTGCGAAATCGTCCACCACGGCGAAGGTGGTGGCCCCGCTTCCGCACAGCATGGCGTGCCGTACGCCCAGCTGCGCGTTGGCCCATGCTCGCACCTCGGCAAGCTCGGGCATGAGGCGCTCGGCCGCAGGCGCGAGGTTGTTGACCAGCGGAACCTCACTCGCACTTTGCGCCGAAAGCGCAGCCTGCATGGCCTCGGCGGGAACGAGGGTCGGTTCTTCGTCGAAAGCCGCGTACGCAGCCGGCGTCGACACGCCGCCTTCCGGCTTGATAAGCAGCACGGCGTCCTTGCGCGCAGGAAGTGTTCGAACCAGCTTCTCACCCGCGCCTTCAAACTGCGCACAGCCTCCGTTCAGGAAAAACGCCACGTCGGCACCGAGGACGCGCGCCACACGTTCGACAGCCGGATCGTCCGCCGAAAGGCCCCACAAACGCGCCAAACCTACCAGCACCGCGGCTGCATCGGAAGACCCGCCGCCCAAACCTCCCTGATGCGGAACGTTTTTCTCCAAGCGCACGGCCACTTTTTCACGCACGGTCCTGCCCACGGCACACGCCAAGGCGTCGACAGCTTTCGTGGCGATGTTGTCACGCGCGGGCACGTCAAGCTCGCCTACGCCCCCCTTGTCAACCGCGTCGACATACACGAGGATGTTCTTCTCCGGCCCGACAATCGCGTAATAATCAGGCAGTTCGGCATCGGTCCTACGCGCATCCGCCCCCGCATTATCGCAAACGAATGTTTCACGTGAAACATTCTGATCCGCACAGGCGGAAGGCTCGACCTCCGCCGTGCCTGCCACACGAGCCGCCGCCTCGGCCGCCAAGCACGCCGCCTTCTCGAGGTAACCCTCCTCAGCCGAGCCACGCGCCACCGGACCCGCGTGCACGTACAACGTGTCATGAAGCGCAAGCGCGTGCATGATGTTCACGACCTCGTGGTAGCCGTCCGCACGCTTATCGCCCACCGCCAAAAACAGGTTCACCTTCGCCGGAGCCACCAGCTTGAGGCTGCCATGCCCCAAAAACACCTCGGGCGTCCACTGCACGTTGCGGGCGGTACCCACCATATCGACCTTCATCGATTTCTCGCTCATCAGCGCTTCCTTCTTTTCGTCGTGAAAAAATCTCGCAGCAGGGCTGCGCATTCTTCTTGCAGGATGCCCGGCGTAACCTCGAACCGATGGTTGAGGCGTTCGTCGGCGTGGATGGAATACAGCGTGCCCAGGGCACCTGCCTTTTGGTCGGGCGCACCGTACACGCAACGCGACACGCGCGCCTGATGCATGAGGCCCGCGCACATGATGCACGGCTCGAGCGTCACGTACACCGTGCAATCGGAAAGCCGCCAGGCATCAAGCGCCGCGGAAGCCCCCATCATCGCGGAAAACTCGGCATGCGCCGAGGGGTCACGCAAGCTTTCGCGCAGGTTGTGCCCGCGTGCGATAACACGCGGAAGAGCCGTTGGACGACGCGTGCCGCGATCGATGGGCTCGTAGACCACCACCGCGCCAATAGGCACCTCGCCCGCCCTAGCCGCCTTGCGCGCCTCGGCTATGGCAAGTCGCATATAGTCCTCGTCGGACAGGCGCTCGTGCGGCTGCCCGCCAGCCAGCGCGAGCATCGCCTCGGGATCAGCGCAGACAGACAAAGCCCCTTCGGGGCACGACGCCTCTTCGCATGTGTTTTCTTGCTCGACCATGCCATGCATTATACGGCACCCATCCGCCGAAAGACGCGGCGGCGCGTTTGTGGTATCCTTACGAAGCGCTTTGGAGGAATGGCCGAGTGGTTGAAGGCGGCAGTCTTGAAAACTGTTGAGCCGCAAGGTTCCGTGGGTTCGAATCCTACTTCCTCCGCCAGTAATTCTAGGGTCCCGGCAACGGGGCCCTTTCTTGTTTGGACAAGCCCCTACGAAACAGAAGTAGGATTCGAACCGATGAGGTGGAAAACCGTTAAGAAAACAGCCCAGTGGGCTGTTTTTAGGTTTTCGCCCGCAGGCGCCCTGCGCCAAGGGGTCGAGCGTTGCGCGCAGCGCGACGCGGGAATCCTACTTCCTCCGCCAGTAATTCCAGGGTCCCGGCAACGGGGCCCTTTCTTGTTTGCACAAGCCCCTGCAGGAGACATGGAATTAAACCAGCCTGAATCAATGGAAGATAGCGGCCACCTTGAAACAGGCTTATCCAAAGTGATGGGGTTTGTCACGAAAATCGGCTTTTTCATCTGAAAAATATCCAAAACAGAGGGGTTTGTCACAGCTCCGCAGGATCAACGGAGTCGAGACAACGTGAAGCTTCGATGAAACAACTTTGTGACCTGCGGAAACGCTGGAAACACACAATACGCCCGACCTGTCGACCAACCTCGCGGTGCTCGAAATGCATCAAAACAGCATCGAGAGCCTCGTTCATCGTGACAAACCCCCGCCTTTTGGATATTTCTTAGCGTAATCAGCCGAAAAACGTGACAAACCCCCTCGTTCTGACTGCACACGAGGGGGTTTGCGAATAACGTACCGAAACGTTAGCCGAAGGCGACCTTAGTCGTCCAGCACGATGGGCTTGCCAAGCAGCGGGTCGATGGCGCCTTCGCCGTCGCGCTTCACGATTCTTCGCCTGCGCATGTCCATGCATATGGACACCGGCTTGCCGTTGTCGAGGAACATGCTCTTATAGCCGCAGTTGCCGTAGCCACTGCACGAGCGGCACTTGATATCCTGAACCTCGAAACCGGCCAGCACCTCATCCGTCATAATTCGCAGTCGCGTGTTCGCGAACTTCTCATTCACATCCGCCATCAACAGCCCCCTAACGCTCAAGCGGTTTTCAGCGCTCATTATAACGCTTGGGCGACGCGAACCGCCCAAGCGTCAACCGAGCAACTCTAGTAGCGGTTATCGAAAATGCGGCGCGTCTTCTTCTCGCTGCGCGGAAGCTCGCCAACGGCCACGCCCTTCGCCACCGGCGTCATGTTGAGCTTGGCCTTGAACAGCGCCTGCATCTGCGCCTCAACAGCCGCCTTCTCCTCGCCCACGGCCTCGGTCTCGAAGAAAACGGTCATGATGTCGCGGCCGTCCATGTGGTCGATCATCACCTGGTATTCGCTCGATGCACCGTCGGTAAACGCGATGATCTCCTCGATCTGAGCGGGGAACATGTTGACGCCCTTAACCTTGACCATGTCGTCGGTGCGGCCGGTGATGATGTCGATGCGCGGGTGATGGCTGCCGCAGTCGCACTCGCCGGGCACGATGCGCGAAAGGTCATGCGTGCGGAAGCGAACGAGCGGCGCGCCTTCCTTCTGCAACGTGGTGAGCACGATCTCGCCAGGCTGGCCGTCCTCGACAGGCAGGCCCGTTTCGGGATCGACGATTTCCACGAACACGTAGTCGGCCCAGATGTGCATGGCCGAGTCGGCTTTGCAGTTGATGCCGATGCCGGGACCGTACACCTCGGTGAGGCCGTAGATGTCATACAGCTCGACGCCCAACTCATCGGCGATGCGGGCGCGCATCTTCTCGCCCCAGCGCTCGCTGCCGATAACGCCCTTGCGCAGCTTGATGGTGTCCTTAATGCCGCGCTTGGCAATTTCCTCAGCCAGAAGCAGCGCGTAGCTTGACGTGGCGCACAGTACGGTGGATTCCATGTCCTGCATCATCTGCAGCTGCTTGTCGGTGTTGCCCGGGCCCATGGGAATGGCCATGGCGCCCAGCTTCTCGGCGCCCAGCTGGAAGCCGATGCCCGCTGTCCACAGGCCGTAACCAGGCGTAATGTGGATACGATCGCTCGGCGTGATGCCCGCGTACTCGTAGCAACGCGCGAACTGAATGGCCCAGTCGTCGACGTCCTTCTGGGTGTAGGGGATGATGACCGGCGTGCCCGTGGTGCCCGACGAGCTGTGGATGCGCACGATCTTCTCGGGCGGCACGGCGGCCAGCCCCAGCGGGTAAGCCTCGCGCAGATCGCCCTTTTCCGTGAAGGGCAGCTTCTGGAAGTCCTCGAGGGTCTTCACGGCGGAAAGGTCGATGCCCTCGAACTTCTTGGCGTAGAAGGGCGAGCGCTCCTTAAGATCGACGAACTGCTTCAGGATGGCGTCGAACTGCTCGGGCATGATGGAGTGAGTCATGGGTGTCTCCTTGTTGTGGCTGGTGGAACGCGCGGAACGCGGGCCGCGCTGGCAAAAGAAAAGCCGCGAAATGCGGCGGAAGGTGCTTCAAGCCTCTTGCGAAACGGGGCGCGCAACGCGCAAAAACAAGCCTCAAGCTCGCACGGCTTGAAGCTAACGCCATCGACCTGCCGAAACCACGGCTGAGAAGGAGGCTATGTCGAATCGTTTGCTCATGCATGACATTGTAACCGAACTTTTCGCGAAGAAAAGACCCATCCCGCCATCGAGCGGGCGCGGAACGCGGGACGCTGGGCGCCTGGCACCCGAACACGGGACGCTGGGTGCGAGGCCGAAGTCATGGAGCTCATCGCACGCAATATGACGGTAGCGGCTATCGCCAAGGAGCTGTTCGTTTCCGAGAACACCGTGCGCACGCACAGCAAGCACATCTACACCAAGATGGATGTACATTCCAAGCAAGAGCTTTCCCAACGCCTCGCGGAAATGGAAGTGTAGCCGCCGCGCTTCAGCGCGTCAGGCCGCAAACGAGGCGGACGACCCGCCTTCTTCGTCACGCGTTCCTTTTCGCCCTTTATCATGCCCCCAAGGCGGCATCGAGGGCGGCAAGGTTAAGCTCGATGAAGCGCGGCTTCACGCAGGCGGCCAGCGCAGCCTTGATGTCCTCGGCGGAAAGCGGCAAGCAGCCCGTGGCCAGCGCGCTTCCCAGAAGCACGGTGTTAAGCGCCTTGCGGTTTCCCACCTGCGCGATAAGCGCCTCGTCGTCAACCACCACCAAACGCGCGCCCGTGCCATCAAGCGCCTTGCGGATGCCGGCAATCACGTCATCCGCCGCATAGGCCTGCGTCGAAAGCGCTGCCGTCACCGGCTGAATGGCCGTGCTGGCACACACGAGCACGCCGCCCGGCGCCAGATACGGCAGCACGCGTGCGGCTTCGCCGGGCTCGAAAGCAATCACCAGATCCGCCGATCCCAGCGAAAGCAGCGGCGAATGCACTTCTTCGCCCAAATTGCCCATGCGCACGTGCGAGATAACGCTGCCGCCGCGCTGGGCCATGCCGATGGTCTCGGCCGTGCGCACCTGCCAGCCCCTCGACTGCGCGGCCTGCGCCAGCACCTTCGCCGCCAGCACGGTTCCCTGTCCGCCAACGCCGGTAAGCATCACGTTAAGCATTCTGCACTCCTTTCACCAGCGAGCCAAACGGGCACACCTGCGTGCACAAGCCGCATCCGTTGCACAAGCTTGCATCCACGAACACCTGGCCGCGGTCCTTGCTCCGAGGCCCTCGCGCCGCGCGGTCAAAACCAATAGCGGGGCAGCCTATCTCGGTGATGCACTTCTTGCAGCCGGTGCAGGTTTCCGCATCCACGCAAATGGCAGGCTCGGGCTTGACAAGCTGAATGCACGGCGAAACCAAAATGAGTGCCGAAGGACCCTCGAAGTCGATGGCACGCTTGGCTGCCGTGGTGCATTCTTCGAGGTCAAGCGGGTTTGCGCGCTCGATACACTCCACGCCCAGCGCAGCCAGCACCGCCGCAATGTCGATGGGCTTGCGGCGCGGACCCATAAGCGTCACGCCCGTGCCAGGGTGCGGCTGGCTTCCCGTCATGGCGGTAGTGGCGTTGTCGAGCACCACAACCGTTATGTCGTGCCCGTTGTACACGGCGTTCGCCACGCCCGTCAGCCCACTGGCGAAGAACGTGGAGTCGCCCACGAACGCCACCTGCTTCTTGTGCGGCTCAGCCACCGCGAAGCCCTGCGCCATGGTGATGCCAGCGCCCATGCACAGGCACGTGTCCACTGCGTCAAGCGGCTGCGCGTTGCCAAGCGTGTAGCAGCCGATGTCACCGCACAGCACGGCGGGCTGCTTGCCCAGCGCGCGCTTCACCGCGTAGAAGCTGCCACGATGCGGGCACCCCGCGCATAGAACCGGCGGGCGGGTGGGCAGGCTCGCCTGCAGGTCGGCAAAGACCGCAGGCGCCTCGGCGGCCTCGAACGTGGCGACGAAGTCCTCGATGCGCCGCTGCGCAAGATTCCACTTGTCGAACGGACGCTCGAAGTCGGCATCGGCTTCATCACCGCGCTCGGGCTCCCATGCCGCGCGATACGCCTCATAAGCCTCATCCGTCATATGCGACTCAAAACGACCGTTCCAAACCTCGCCGAACAGGCGTACCAGGCGCAAAGCGATATCATCGACCGTGTTCTCGCCGCGATCGCGCGCATGGCCGGTATAGCGACCGAGCACCTTGCAAGTCAAGAAGCCCGAGTAGTCGCCGCCCAGATCGACCTCATCCAGCGCGTCGATGCCAAACTGGCCGGCAACCTTGAGCATCTCGTCCTCGAGCACCGAGTCAAGCTCCTCAAGCACCAGCACGGCGTCAAGCCCATGGGCAAACTTCTTGGCCGCCTCCACAGGAAACGGATACGGCGTACCCACCTGCATGAGGCGATAGGCGGGCAACTTCAGGCCGGCCTCGGCGGCCTTTCGCTCGATCATCGCGAGCGCCTCGCGCGCATAGGCGGCGGAAATGCCGCCAGCCACGATGCCGACAGACGGCATTTCGCGCGAGGATCCGCCCTCGAACACGGGGTTGAACTGCGCAAACAACGGATCAGTCGCGAAATCGTGCGCGATCTTGGGCAAACGCCCGTTGATTTCGCCATGCGCCTGGAACGCGCGACGCGGGAAAATGACCCACTTCGGGTCTTTCTGGAAACCTTCCTCGGGCACGGGGCGCGCAACCGTGGAATCGGCTACGTCGATGAAGGTTGATGCGTGGCACACGCGCGTGGTGGGGCGCACGATGACGGGCGTGCCGTAGCGTTCGGAAAGCTCGAAGGCCGCCTGCATCATGGCAAAGCCCTGCTCGGGCGTTGCGGGGTCGAGAACCGGCACTTTCGCAAACGAGGCGAACCGGCGCGTATCCTGCTCGGTTTGCGATGAGATGGGGCCGGGGTCGTCGGCCACGAACAGCACCATGCCACCACCCGTGCCGATGTAGTTGAGGCTCATGAGGGCATCGCTCGCCACGTTGAGGCCAACCTGCTTGCAGGTAAACAACGTGCGTGCGCCGGCGTACGACGCGCCGGCCAAAAGCTCGAGCGCAGCCTTCTCGTTTGTGGACCACTCCACATGAACGCCCTGCGCACAGCCCTCGGCGTGCAGCTTCGCAACCGTCTCCACCAATTCGGAAGAGGGCGTGCCGGGGTAGCCCGCCACCACGCGCACCCCCGCCTCAAGCGCCGCGTGCGCAAACGCCTCGTTTCCCATAAGCAGTTTTGTCGTCATGTTCGTTCGCTCCGTTCGAAAAGGGCCCGTTTTCGCGTCTCAAACGCAGGCTTTTCAAGAGTTGTGTGCAAAAAAAGCGAGTTTTGGATCTTTTTCCGAACGATTTTGGCTCATTTCGATGCCCATCGCCCCTCAAAGCTCCACGGCAAATCGCAAAACCGCAGGTCAGCTAAAATCGCGCTATCTTCGACAGCCGACGGCAGGGCCAAAAGTGTACAAAATTTGCCATTTTTGCACACAACTTGGAAAGAACCAGCCAAATCAGCCCGAATTACACCCCGAAACAGCCCTTACGCTTCCGCCATTTCGCGCTTCATGTCGATGATGAGCTGCAGCATGGCAGGATCGCCCGCGCCCATGATTTGCACAGCAAGGATGGCGGCGTTTTTCGCGCCGTTGATGGCAACGGTTGCCACCGGCACTCCCGAGGGCATCTGCACCATGGAAAGCAGCGAATCCAGACCACCGAGGTCGCTCGTCTTCATGGGCACCGCGATAACCGGCAGCGGCGTGAAGGCGGCAACAACGCCACCCAGGTGTGCCGCCTTGCCCGCTGCGGCGACGATGACCTTGATGCCGCGTTCGTGCGCCTCGCTTGCCCACGCGTGCACAACATCAGGCTTGCGGTGCGCGCTTGCAACCTTGAGCTCGTAGGGAATGCCCCACGCCTCAAGCTGCTCCATGCACGGCTGCATAGCCGGCATGTCGGAAGTCGATCCCATGATAATGCCCACAACGGGCGCTGCATTCTCGGTCATGTCAACCCTCTCGTTCAGCTCGATAGCGCATGCAACCATTCTACTCCACGCGCAACAGCGAGACACCATCAAGCCCGACAACGAGCCAACGAGCCCGGTTTACCAACCTGTACTTGAAAAGGCAAACGCCAGAAGTCGGCAACCTTTAAGAGAGCTCAGCACAAGGTCGCAGGTTGGCGTCAGTAAGTCAGCGAGCGGGGCTGTGGTGCCCGCCATTGCTGCGTCTTGCGGCTGAGCGCACTAGGGTGCGCGAAGGAAAGCGAGAAAGCGGCAAGGGTGGGTGCCACAGCTCCGCGCAGCGTCGAGAGGTCCGCCGTCCGTCAGGACGGCGGAACCAACAAAAAAGGCCAGCCGCTTGGGCTGACCTGGAAAGTCGTGGTGGTCGGAGGGGGACTTGGGCGTTTTCTCTTCGCGAAACCGCAGGCCTGCGCTCGGCTTCGCCGTGCTCGGCCCGAAACAGCCCCCCGGGCTGTTTCGCCGTCGCAGGGTTCAAGCCCCCACTACCTCTTCCGAAAAATAAAAAAGGCCAGCCGCTTGGGCTGACCTAGAAAGTCGTGGTGGTCGGAGGGGGACTTGAACCCTCGGCACGCGGATTTTCAGTCCGCTGCTCTACCAACTGAGCTACCCGACCACGGGATGCGTTTCTAACGCGAGTAGATATTCTAGCAACAACCCCGCACTCACGCAAGAATTATTTTGCATCTATTTGCGCAAAACGCCCTTTCGCCAGCACCTAGCCTTCTCGTTGAAGCCAAGCACTGCCTTTCGTCAAGCGTCGCCGACGCGCCCACGCAGCCCCATGCAAGCACGCAGGTCGGGCGCGGCGACTTTCCGAAGGCCGCAATCCAAGAGAAGGACGCATCGTGAACAGCAAGGTCAAAGTATCCGTCAACGCAAGGGAGACCCTCAACTACGCAAACAGCTGCGCTGGACAGCCGATTGTCTCAAGCGTCGAGGTGGAAAACACGGGCGAGATTCGGCTGGAGAACGCACGCCTTGTGTTGCGCGCCCAGGAAAACGAGATCGTGCGCGCAAGCTTCGACCTTCCCCCGCTCGAGCCCAAGCAGAAGGCAAGCCTTTCCTGCGCGGGCGTGCGTGCAAACCCCCGCGTCATCCAGCTGGTGACGGAAAGCTACGAGAGCGCCGTTCACGCCGAGGTGCTCTGCGGAGCCGACCTCCTAGGTGGCGCCTCGCACACCATCAACGTGCAGCCCATCGACATGTGGGAAGGTTTTGAGGCAACCATTGCCCTCGCTTCGTTCTGCACGCCCAACCACCCCGCCCTCGCCGGGGTGTGTTCGCGAGCCGCCGAGATGCTGAAGGAAAAGCACGGCTCATCCTCGCTCAGCGGATACGACAACGCCGATCCCCAGTGGCCGCGCCATCAGGCCGCGGCGCTGTTCAACGCGCTTGCCGAGCAGAAAATCGCCTATGCGCCTCCGCCCAACTCGTTTGAGCACGGCCAGCGCATCCGCTTGGCCGATCGCGTGCTGCGCGAGCGCAAAGGCACCTGCATCGACCTCGCCTTCACCTATGCATCCCTGCTCAGCAGCGTGCGGCTGAGCCCCATCATCCTCATGTACGACACCCACGCCTTCGTCGGCGTGCGTATAAAACCTGAAAAGGCCTCCAACGCCATCTGCAAAAGCAAGGAAGAGTTGTGCAAGCTGGTAGAGGGCGAAGATCCGAGCGTCCTTTTAGTCGAATGCACAACGCTTACGCACACCTCAAGCAACGACTTCGAAGCCGCCGTGAAAGCCGGCACGGCCAAGTTCGCCGAAAGACCGGGCTTCGAATACTGGCTCGACATCGACGCCGCCCGCGCTCGCGGAAGCCGGCCCATTCCCCTGTTCGCAGAAGGAGCCGCGGAAAGCGCCTCGAGCGAGGGAGCGGGTAGCCTGGGCGAAACCGAAGGCGACGTCGAGGGCGCAAGCGCAACCGAGCCCGACGCGAACCGCGAGGCACAGGCCGAAACCTGCCTTTCCGCAGGCGAAGGAGCCTCGGTCGACAGCGCACGGCCTGGCACCCGTCGTCCAAACGACGAGGTCATAGCCCAGCTGCGTGAGCACGCGGGCGAATTGGGATACAACGAGCTCACGCGCGCCCTCATGGGAGAGCCGCTCAAGCACGCGCATTGCGACATCCCCGAGCCCTCGTTCATCGATCCAGCCGGCATGCTGGTTCCGCTGGCGGCTGACGCCTCCCAGCTGCGCGCCATGCAGTACGTGGCCGAGGGCGGCAGCTGCGTGCTCGTAGGCCCTCCCGGAGCAGGAAAGACGCAGGTCATCGCCAATGTTGCGGCCAATGCTGTCGCGCGGGGCAAGACGGTGCTCGTTGCCGCACGCAACGCCGAGCCCCTCAACGTCATCGCCGATCGCATGGCATCGGCCTGCATGTCGCCCTTCGTCTTGGAGCTGCAGGACAAAAACGCCTCGCCGTCAACCGCTCTTGCCCAGCTCGAGCTTGCGGCCACCTTCGACAAAGCCGACGCCGAGGCGCTGCTCGAAACGCGCGGCTTCGTGCATGGCGAACGCGTCGGACTCGACGACCCGACAAGCGTCGTCGAACTTTCCCGCAACTTGGATGCCTACGGCACGGCGCTCTCGCGCAAAGACGAAACCGGGCGCTCCCTGCGTGACCACATATGCGCTTATCAGGCCTTCCGCAACGCAAGCGACATGATCGTGCTGGGCAACGAGGCCATCGAGGCCCTTTCCTCCAAGCAGGCCTTCGAACGCATGCTGACCCTCATTGAAGACGCGACCGACCACGTTACCCTCATGGAGGGCGTCCAGAACCACCCCCTTGCCCACATTGACGAGCTTGACGCAAGCGAGACCACCTCCGCCCTGCACCTTCAGGCCGACATGCGTGCGGCGCAGCTTTTCGAGCTCAAGGCGGGACTCGATGAGCTGGATGCGCTTGTCGCCGATGAAGCCCCCGTCGCGCATATTCAGGAAGCGGCGCCTCCCCTCTTGCGTGACCTCGCTGAAATCTGCGCAAACCCCTGGCTCAACCAGCACGTGGGGCTTCTTGTCAAACAGCTTACGAGCAAGCACTGCGCGCTGGCAGCCCAAGCCGACGAATTCGCTCTCGAAGTGGGCAGGCTGTGGAAGGAGGGGTTCTTCGCCCTTTCCGCGGAAGAGCTGGCATGCGACTGGGCGCAGGCCTGTTCGGCGCCCCTTTGGCAGCGCCGCCGCGCGAAAGAGGGTATTCTGGGCAAACTGCAGGACCACGCTTGGAAGTCCCTTTCGTTCGACGATGTCGAAAACGCCATCGGTGCTTTGGAGTACCACGAAGAGCGCCGGCGCTTCGCCAGCCTATCGCTTCTCGCCGATGCCGCAAGCATATCCGCCCTGCTAGAGGAGGAAATCGAGGCATGCGAGAGCATCGCACGCGCGGGTGACGAAATCAACGAGTGGCGCCGCTGGCTCAAGCTGCGCGAAGAGGCCCTGGAGCTTGGCCTTGGCAGCATGGTGGCCGCACTCGAAGCCGGCGAGGATGCCGGTGAAGTTGCCCTCGCCGCAAAGAAGGCCGTTTATCAGGCGCTGTGCTTCAAGGCCATCGGCGGCAATCGGCACCTGCGCGGCTTCTCGGGCGCGTCTTTCGAGCGAGCCATCGACCGCTACGTTGCCGCCGACCGCGACGCACGGGCCCGCTCTGCGCGAGCGCTTCTGGAAAGCAGCTTGGCGCGCACGGCCGAAACCCTTGCCGACACGCGCCTCGTCGACCAAGTCGAACGCTTCAAGAGCGCCGTTCAGTCGAAGGGTCGAGGCGAAACGCACCGCGCGCTTCTGGAGGCGTTTCCCAACGTGGCCCTCGGGCTGTGCCCGTGCGTGCTGGCGACACCGCTTACCGCGGCGCGCCATCTTCCCTGGGATATGAAGTTCGACCTGCTCGTCATCGACGAAGCCTCGCAAATCGAAACGCTTCAGGCCATCGGGTTGCTCGAACGCGCCCGGCAGGTGCTCGTGGTGGGCGACCAGAACCAGCTGCCTCCCGCCTCGTTCTTCGCCGTCAAAGCCGACCCCGCCGAATTCGGCATCGCCTGCCGCGGCGAGTCGCTGCTCGACGAGTGCATGATATCTGGACTCGCCCAGCTCATGTTGCGCTGGCACTACCGCAGCCGCCACGAAAGCCTGATCGCGTTCGCCAACCGCACGTTCTACCGTAACCGCCTGCTCACCTTCCCCTCGGCCGACGACCGCATATCGCGCGTGAGGCTGCGCTGGGTAGAGGGCGCCTACGACGGCCACGGACGTAACGAGGCGGAAGCGCGCGCCATTGTAGACGAGCTCAAACACCGTTTCACGGAAGGGTTCGGCAGCGAAAACGGCTGCAGCATCGGCGTCATCACGTTCAACGTCAAGCAGCAGGCGCTGGTGAACAGCCTGCTTGGCAGGGAGTTTTCCCAAGATCCCGCCTTCGCCCACTGGGCACGCAGCGGAAGCGAGCCTCTGTTCGTGCGCAACCTGGAAACCGTGCAGGGCGACGAGCGCGACCTTATCCTGCTCTCGATTACGTACGGCCGCGACGCCAACGGGCGCCTTTCGCTCAACTTCGGTCCTGTCAACAAAGCTGGCGGCGAACGCCGTCTGAACGTGGCGCTCACGCGAGCGCGTTGCGAGATGCTGGCGTTTTCGACCATGACCGCGGGAGACATCGAACTTACCGACGCCCACTCGAAAGGCGCGCACGTCATGCGCGACTTCCTGGCCTACGCACAAGGGGCCCGCGTCAACGAGGCTCCAGAAGGCAAGCCCGGCGGCGAAGCCTGCGTCATTGCCAAACGCCTTTGCGTTGAGCTGGGCCGACACGGGTACAAAACCCAGCTTGATGTCGGCACGTCCCACGCGAAGGTCGACGTAGCCGTGGTGGACCCGCGCGACGAAAGACGCTACCTTGCCGGCATCCTGCTTGACGGGAAGTCGTACCGCATGGCACGCTCCACGCGCGACCGCGAGCTAGGCCGCATCGAGCAGCTGCGTGAACTGGGTTGGAACGTCCTGCGCCTGTGGTCGGTCGACTTCCTCTACGACGAGCAGCGCTGTCTCGAACGCGCAATCGTTTTCTTGGAGGAAGCCGCTCGCTAGACCGAAGGCGGACCGCTAAACCAAAGACAGCCGGGCCCCGTTACATGAACGCGAGCGCCACCGCAGCGCCGCACATGATAGCGGGGCCGAACGGCACGTCCTTCAGCAAGATGGGGCGTGCCGGGTCGGGAATGCCGTCGCCATCGACGTCATTGGAGGTGGCCAGCTCCTCATCCGTACGCGGAATCTTCCACCCCAGGCGCGGCAGCGCAAACGAAAGGACCAGCGACGCCACGCAGGCCACCATAAGACACACAAGCCCACCCTCAATGCCCAGGTACAGGCCGACCATGGCCAAAAGCTTGATATCGCCGCCGCCCATAGCGCGCTTGTGCGTGATCATCTCGTACACGGCCGTGACCAGAAGCAGGCCGCCACCCAGCAGGATGGCACCCACGATTCCTTGGGAAAACGTGATCGGCGCCGTGGTTACGCCGCCGAAATGCACGGCCAAACGCCACGCCAGCCACACGACGAACAGCGCCACGATAACGGGGTCGGGAATGCGCAGCGTACGCAGGTCGATGACGGTTGCCACAACCAGAAGGCCGATGAACGCCGCGTACACGACTATCGTCAAAAGCATCGCGCCCCCTTCCGCCTTTACCGATCTTTCGCCAGCCGCCCTGCCGCCCGCATGGGCTAACCGAAAATGAGCTCGCGCTCCTCGCCCGTCAGCGCCGCACGCGCCTGATCACGCAGGTTGTTCACGCCAATGAAGAACTGGCGCATCATGACCACCACGAGGTAACGGCCCTTCGGCGTGAGCGTAAGCTCCTCTGCGTTGTCGGTGGCAAACGCGCCGCACGCGCGCATGAACGCCATCTCCACAGGCAGACCGACGTCGATCGAGCAACCGAAGTCACGCTCGAACTCGCGCTTGTCGAGGCGCAGGCCGAACAGCTGCATCATGAAGCGGTAACGCATGCGATCAAGCTTCTTGAACGTGGTCTTGCCCATCATGGACATGCGCCCCGCCTCGATGGCCGCGTTGTATTCGTTCACGCTGAACGTGTTCACGTACAGGTTCGACCCCAGATACGTAATGCCACCGCTGCCGATGGCGGGGTACTCCTCGTAGTTCACCACGTACTCGTCAATCATGGCATCCGGACCCGCGGCCGAGGTCGACCTGCGGTTGAACGTCCAAGCGCTGCCGAACTCGAACAGGCCACGCTCGCCGTTGGGGCCGGCGGGCAGATCTGCTTCCGCGCTTCCGGGAACTTCGCCCGTCAGAAGCTCGCAGATAATCTCGTAGAATCGCTTCTCGCGGTCATAATCCACCTTGCCAACCGTGCGCGCAAGCGATCGCTCCACCGAAGGCGAGGCCATAAGCGGATAGAACGTGGTCTGGCTCGCGCCCGATTCAATAACGCGCTCGATGTCGCGAATGAGGATGTCTTCGGTTTGCGCGGGGAAGTTGAAGATCATGTCGGCGTTCATGGACACGAAATACGGGCTGGCTTCCTGAATGCGCTCCATGATTTCCTGACCACAGCCGTACTTGTCGTAGCGGTCCATCTGCTTGAGCAGTCCGTCGTCGAAGCTTTGCACGCCAACCGAAAGGCGCTGCACGCGCCCCTGCAGCTTCTCGAGGTAGCTGGGAATCAGGTGGTTGGGGTTGGTTTCGCTGGAAACTTCTTTGATGTTGAACAGGTCGCGCGCCTGATCGATGGTCTCGCACAGCTCGTCGAGCAGGATGGTGGGCGTGCCGCCGCCGATGTAGACGCTGTCGAAGTCGTAGCCCAGGTCCTTAAGCATGCGCATCTCCTTGCGCATGTTGGCGAAGTACGGCCGAGCGCGGTCTTCGCGGAAGGGGAAGCGGTTGAACGAACAGTACGGGCACAGACGCTCGCAAAACGGCACGTGCATATACAGCATGTAAGGCTGGCCGGGCACCGGCGCGGGCATCATGGTTTCCTCGCACGGCCCCAGCTTCAGATAGCCCTTCGTGCATTCGCGCATAACCGTCGTAAGCATTCGCTCAGAAAGCATCTCGTTCGTTCTCCATTCCGAAAATGAGTCAACGAGCCAGGCTCATTGACTCATTGCATGCAATTTTGTCACCTAGGTTGGCGTAGTAAGTCAGCGAGCGGAGCCGTGGTGCCTTCAGATGGCGCGTCTCGCAGCTGAGCGCACTAAGGTGCGCGAAGGCAAGCGAGAAAGCGCCAGCTGGAGGCGCCACGGCTCCGCGCAGCGTCGATCGGTTGCGGCGGCCTGACAGCCGCCGCAACCACCTTACTTCCAGGCGTCGCGCCCCAGCTGGGCTTTGCGGCCGATATCGTTGCGGTACTGCTTGCCCTCGAAGTTGATGAGATCGCAGGCACGGTAGGCGCGCTCGCGAGCCTTCTCGAAGGTCGAGCCCAGCGCTACGACGTTAAGCACGCGGCCGCCATTGGTGACCAGCTCTCCATCGTCGTTGAACTTGGTACCCGCATGGAACACCATGACGTCCTTAATGGCCTCGGCCTCCTCGATTCCCAGGATGACCTTGCCCTTCTCGTAAGCGCCCGGGTAGCCCTCGCTGGCCAGAACCACGGAAATGGCCCAAGTATCCGACCACTCAAGCTCGATATCCTCGGGACGCCCCTCGGCCACGGCCATCATGACCTCCACGAGGTCGCTTTCGAGGCGCGGAAGCACAACCTGCGTCTCAGGGTCGCCAAAGCGCGCGTTGAACTCGACTACCTTCGGGCCGGCGGGCGTCAGCATGAAGCCACCGTACAGCGTTCCGCGGTAGTCGGCGGTGAAGGGGTCGCGCGCAGTGGCAGCAGCCGACTGCTCCATGATGGCAACCATGGTGGCCATCTCCTCATCGGTCACGATGGGTACCGGCGAATAGACGCCCATGCCGCCGGTGTTGGGACCCATGTCGCCGTCGTAAGCGCGCTTGTGATCCTGCGCCGGGGCCATGGGGAAGGACTTGCCGCCCGTGACAAAGCACAGAAGCGAGCACTCCGGGCCAGTCATGCACTCCTCGATAACCACCGTGTGACCCGCCGCGCCGAACGCGCCGTCGAAGCAGTCGCGCACGGCAGCTTCCGCAGCCTCGAGCGTCTCGGCCACGACAACACCCTTGCCAGCAGCTAGGCCATCGGCCTTGATGACGATGGGCGCGCCCTGCTCACGCACGTACTCAAGCGCCGGCTCGCACGCGTCGAACTTCGCATATGCGGCGGTGGGAATGTCATTGGCCATCATGAAGGCCTTGCTGTAGGCCTTCGAGCCTTCGAGCATGGCACCGTCTTTGTTGGGGCCGTACACGGGCACGCCAGCCTCGCGCAGCACATCGGCCACGCCAGCGACCAGCGGCGCCTCGGGGCCCACGACAACCAGGCCGATTTCATTCTCCTCGACGAAAGCCAGAACGGCAGCGCCGTCCATCATGTCCAGGTCGCCCACGTTTTCGGCAACACCCGCCGTGCCGCCGTTGCCGGGAGCCACGTACAGGGCGTCGGTGTTCGGAGACTTGGCAAGCGCCCACGCAATCGCATGCTCGCGGCCGCCAGAACCAAGGACCAAAATGTTCACGTTCGTTCCTTTCAGCGAACTGTAATTACCAGTATCCGCTATTGTCTCACATATCGCCTGACATACGCGAGCGTTTCCGCGAGCTTACATGTAACCAGCAGCCACGGAATCGTCGATGTAGTCCATGAAGCGGGTGTACTCGGGATTGAAGGCCAGCGTGATGTCGCGCGTGGGGCCGTTGCGGTGCTTGGCCACGATAAGCTCGGCGGTGCCCAGATCGGGACGACCGTCCTGCTCAGCCTCCATCTCATCCATGCTTCGGTCGATGAACATGACGATGTCGGCGTCCTGCTCGATGGAGCCCGATTCGCGCAGGTCGGAAAGCATCGGGCGTTTCTTGCCGCGCATTTCAACCGCACGCGAAAGCTGCGAAAGCGCGATGACCGGCATGTCCATCTCCTTCGCGAGGATCTTCAGGCCACGCGAGATTTCGCCGACCTCGACGGCGCGGTTGCCGTCACGGCGCGTTTGCGGCGGCTGCATGAGCTGCAGGTAGTCCACGATGATAAGGCCCCTGCCCTGACCGGAGGCATGGCGCAGCTCGCGGCGCGCCTTCGCGCGGGCCTCCAAGATGGAAAGACCCGGCGAGTCATCAATGTAGAGCTCCAGCTTGGAAAGCGTGTTCGAGGCATCGGCGATGGCGCTCCAGTCGCCTTCCTGAATGAAGCCGCCGCGAATCTTCGAAAGCGAGACGCGGGCCTCGGCGCACAGGATGCGCTGCACCAGCTGCCCGGCGCTCATTTCCAGCGAGAAGAAGGCAACCGCCGTACCCGCCTTGGCCGCGTTCACGGCTAGGTTGAGCGCAAACGAGGTCTTGCCCACACCGGGACGCGCCGCCAGGATGACCAGGTCGCCGCCGCGCAGGCCATGAAACAGGTTGTCGGCATCCTTGAAGCCGGTGGGCACTCCCGCCATGTGGCTTTTCTGCTCGGCCAACTTCGTGATTTCCTCGAAGGCGTCGGTAAGCAGCACGTCCATTTTCCGGAAGCTCGATGAAACGCGTTTTTCGGTGACGTTGAACAGGGTTTTCTCGGCTTCTTCAACCACTTCGTTCAGGTCGTCGGGGGCATCGTAGGCAAGCGCCTTGATGCTGGCGGAAGCGTACACGAGCTCGCGCAGGATGGCGTTGCGCTTGACGATGTCGGCGTGGCGATGCCAATTGGTCAGCGCGAACGTGTTATCGGCCAGCTCGGCCAGATAGGCCTTGCCGCCGGCGGCCTCGAGCTGGCCCTTAGCTTGCAGCGTATCGGCCAAGGCGATGGGGTCCACCGGAATGCGACGCAGGCACAGGTCGGTCACCGACTCGAAAATGATGCGGTGCGACGCGCGGAAGAAGTTCTCGGGCTTGAGCTTGAGCACCAGCTCTTCCACTGCCTCGCCGTTGAGCATGCACGCCGCCAGAACCGATTGCTCGGCCTCGATGTTCTGCGGAAGCTGCGCATGCTTCATGGTGTCGTTGGAGCTGGCAGCTTGGCTTGCAGCGGGCGGGTTTGCGGAAGGGTTCGCGGGCATGGCATCGTGTCCTTTTTTCGCTGGATCTTGAAGCGGCGGTTTATGCAGCGCGGCCTTTTCGAAGGTTCGCAAGGCGCGGCCGCGTTTTGCACCTCGTGGGCAGCCACGTTATGATAGCGCAAATAGTCGCAGGTCAGTTGGCTTTTTTGCCGTGTGGCGTCGGCCCCTGACGCGCGCTTGGAGTTTTCCATAGCGGAAAGGGAAAACCCCTCCCGCGCCATCTGGCACAGAAGGGGTTTTCCTCATTTTCCACAGGACAAACCCGTGGAAAAGTTTTTTCAGCGAGCGTGTTACTCGGCCTCGACCTCAGCGGTCTCCTCGACCTCAGCGGCCTCCTCGACGACCTCTTCCTCAACGAGGTCGGCCTCGGCGCCAACGAGCACGTTGACGGTAGCCTTGATGTCGCGGTAGATGGAGATGACAACCTCATGCGCGCCGGCAACCTTGATGGGCTTGCCCAGCTCGATGCGGCGCTTGTCGATCTCGACGCCAGCGGCGGCCAGAGCCTCGGCGACCTGGGCAGCGCCCACGGAACCGAACAGCTGACCCTCTTCGCCAACCTGAGCGACAACCTTGACGGTCATAGCGCCCAGCTTCTCCTGGAGAGCGACGGCGTCGGCCAGGCGAGTCTCCTCGCGCTTGGCGATGTTGGCCTTGCGCTCCTCGAGCTGCTTCAGGTTGCCCTTGGTTGCCTTGACGGCATAGCCCTGCGTGAGCAGGAAGTTGTTGGCAAAGCCGGCGGCCACGTCGACGACGTCGCCTTCGCCACCCTTGCCCTTGAGCTCCTTAAGAAGAATAACCTTCATGGTAACCTCCTTCGCTTAGCGGTTGCGGCGATCGCCACGGCCGCTGACAGCGGGAACCACATACGGCATGAGCGCCATCTCGCGAGCGCGCTTGACGGCGTTCGCGATGTCGCGCTGGTGCTGGACGCAAGCGCCCGTCACGCGGCGGGGCTTGATCTTACCGCGATCGGTAACATATTTACGCAGCATCTGAGTATCTTTGTAGTCGACGTACTCCGCGTTGTCCTTGCAGAACTGGCAGTACTTACGACGAGGCTGCTTTGCGTAATCGGACATTACTTTAACCTCTTTCGTTTCGCTTAAAACGGGATGTCTTCGTCATAAACCGAGGAAGAGGCGATGGAGGGCGCCGAGGTGCCGTAGCCGCCCGCATTGCCGTAGGATTGCGCATTGCCGTAAGGCTGGGCGCTCTCCTGGGCAGGAGCGTAGCTGGGCTGGCTTGCGTACGCAGGCTGAGCGCCGTAGGTCGGCGCAGCGTAGGCCTGGTTGGCAGGAGCCTGGTTGACGTAACCGCCGGAGCCTTGAGCATCCGAGCTGCGGCTGGACATGAACTCCAGCTCGTCGACGATAACCTCAAGCTTGCTGCGCTTCTGACCGTCACGCTCCCACTGGCTCCAGCGAAGCTTGCCCTCGATGGACACTTTGGTGCCCTTCGTCAGGTATTTCGCAACAGCCTCGGCGCGGGAGCCGAACATGGTGCAGTCGATGAAGTTCGGGCAATCCTCCCACTCACCGGTCTGCGGGTTCTTGCGACGATCGTTGACGGCAACGCCGAAACCCAGAACGTGCATTCCCGTGCCCGTCTGGCGAAGTTCGGAGTCGCGCGTCAGGTTACCGCTGATCATGACTCTGTTGATGCTCATTTCGACCTCTTCTCATTCGGAACGGCGCGGAAGCCGTCCCCCAATTTCACACTAATCGCGGTCCGTGCGGCGGACGATCATGTGGCGAACAACGACGTCGTTGATACGCAGGACACGATCGAGCTCGGCAATGTGATCGGCGTTCGCGTGGAAATCGATGAGGGTGTAGTCACCATCGGTCAGACCGTTGATCTCGTAAGCGAGTTTGCGCTTGCCCCACACGTCGACGTTGTCAACCACGCCAGCACCTGCGGTGATCGTGGTCTCGATGCGCTTCATGACGCCTGCACGAGTTTCCTCGTCGATAGTAGGAGCGACAAAAAACAGCAGTTCATAAGCCTTCATCAGCTCACCTCCTTTGGACTTTACGGCCCCGGGCTGGTGAAGGCACACACCGGGGCAGGAATTCAGCCTGCCTAGTTTAGCAAAGCAGATCCCCTGGGGGAAGATCCAATTTGCTGGCGTTCACATTTGCAACACATGAATCCATCTGGGCCTACAGGCTTTCGCGCGGTGTCGGAGGACGCAGCCACCCGCCCTCCGACATCCTTCTGCCGGTCCGATCAGCGGCCCGCGAAAGCCCCGTATGGCTCAGGCGTGATCCCATGCCTCGCAACGTCTTTGCCTCTTGAAGGCTTCTTCTGCTGTTTTCGATCCGCCGAAGCTCATGCCGAAGCTCTTAAGCCCACTATACGGATCGCAAACCGTGCAATCGACGCCGCAACCTTGCAAATTCGCCCCCTCAACCAGCGGGCGCCAACCGCCCTGATGGATGTTCGGAAGCCGTCCGAGAGGGCTTCTTTCCGCCGCCCTGGAGGAAACGTCTTTACCGTCCGCAAGTCGGCCAAAAGGAAACAGTTTGTCGGCCGCAAACCGTCGCGAAGGAAACGTTTTTGCCGTCCGCAAACCGTCGCGAAGAAGGCGTTTCTGTCGGCCTCAAACCGACCCGAAGGAGGCCCTTTGCCGACGCAAACTATCCTAAATAAAACAGAAAGGCCGCGGAAACATCCCGCGGCCCCAAGCAATTCAGCTGTCTTACCAAGCCTCGTCGACGCCGTCCTCGTCCAGGTACTTCTCGTCGATCTCATCCTCGGCGTATTCCGCGGCTTCCTTCAGCGCGCTCATGAAGTTCGGCGCCTCGCCCACATAAGCGGGCTCGTCCTCGAATTCAGGCTTACCGTCTTCGCCCATCTCGTACAGATAGCAAATGGCGTAACCGTCTTCCTCGCCGGGAATGCCACCTTCGGCGATGAGAGCGTCGATATCGCCGTCATCGGTGTCGATGAAGCCGTCGTAGCACAGCGCGTAAGCCTCAGCGCCACGAGCACCCTGCACCGTGTGCTTAGCTGCGGCGAAGCACTCCTCCGGATTGTCGCCCGGATGGCTCTCGATGAACAAATTCTCCTTGATGACCAGCGCCGTGAAGGGAACGACCTCAGCACCCTGGGTCATCTTCTGCTTCGCCTCGTCAAGGGCGAACAGCAAAACCTTCTCGAGCGCCTCGGGAATCTCCGGTACCTCGATGCTGTCGTTTTCGACCACTCGATCTGCCATTTCGGCTCCTTTCACTGCGGTGCGTTGGGCGGTCCCCGCGTCGCACCTGATGTTTGTCCTGGCAGCCGCACTATCCGCTCACAACGCGAAACGCGCGAGCCGCTACCCCGTGCGGGTTGAGAGTGTTTCACGTGAAACACTCTTGGTTGCTTGATGCGCTAGTTTAACCGAGAAACACGCATCAAAGCCAGCACAGCCGCAGTCGGCACCATAAGCCCACCTTCTGCCCGCCTCATCCCGCGCCCTCGCCTTTAATCGTTTCACCGCGGGTCGTTTCGTTTTGGATGATTCCGTTTCAAATGGTTTGGTTTGTTTCGCCTTGTGCGAATTATCCTGAAACAAGGATAAATCTTCTGGAAATTGGTTCTTGAGTCGAGGGGAAGTGTTCGCTATACTACATATTCGCTGCATCAGCAAATGCGGCGTAGGCGGAAGCGGAGAGATGTCCGAGCTGGCCGAAGGAGCACGATTGGAAATCGTGTATGCCCCAAAAGGGTATCTAGGGTTCGAATCCCTATCTCTCCGCCATTTACAAACCCCGAGGGAAACCTCGTAACCGTTTCAAGAAGGCCGTACATGCGGCTTTTTTGCTAGATGGCCCAAGGGCTCGCAGCCAGCGCCGGCGAAACGGGCGCAACCCCATGCGGAGGGGTGGCAGAGTGGTTGAATGCGGCGGTCTCGAAAACCGTTTTACCAGTGTCCCTGGTAACGAGGGTTCGAATCCCTCCTCCTCCGCCAGGAAAGTTAACGCTCCCAACCGGGAGCGTTTTTCGTTTTCGGGGAAATCCCGAACAAAAAGGAGGGGTTCGAACCGATGAGGTGGAAAACCGTTAAGAAAACAGCCCAGTGGGCTGTTTTCAGGTTTTCGCCCGAAGGCGCTTGCGCCGAGGGATAGAGCGTTGCGCGCAGCGCGACGCGGGAATCCCTCCTCCTCCGCCAGGATAGTTAACGCTCCCAACCGGGAGCGTTTTTCGTTTTCTGAAGAATTACGAGCAAAAGCCCACGGGGGCCGTCTGCTTGGCGGCATCCGAAGCCGCCTCCTTCGCGAAAGCCGCACGCAGGGCGCGGGCGGAAATCTCGCGGCCCCCTCCGCAACGACACGCCTGCTCGATAACCGACTTATCGAAAAGCTTCCGCGCCGATCGCGCGTTGGCGAAGCGTTCGCCACCCTTAAGCTGCGCAAACATGCCCGCAAGCTCGGCTTTCGCCGCCTCGCTCACGCAAAAGCCCTTCGCCGCTGCAAACCCTGCGTAAATTTGCGCAAGGACATCCTCGCCGTAACCGGGGAAATCCACGTAGAACGCGAAGCGATGCGCAAGACCGGGGTTCGCATCCAGAAACGCGCGCATCTCGCGACGGTACCCTGCGCAGATGACCAGCGTATCGCGGTCGCGCTCCATGAACTCGTTGAGCGCGTGAATGGCCTCGAGTCCATAACCACCCGCATCGGTGGAAAGGCGGTACGCCTCGTCCAAGAAGAAAATGCCGCCGCGCGCCCGCGCCCACTGCTCCTTTACCAACGTGTGCGTTTGGCCTGCGTATTTCGCAATCAGGTTCTCGGCCGACACCTGGCGAAACGGTCCCGCCACCACGCCCTCGCGCTTGGCGTATTCCGCGAACGCCCGCGCAAGCGAGCTCTTGCCCGTACCCGGATCGCCCGTCAGCACCACGTTGCGGCTCTCAAGCGCATCCCGACCGTACTCTGCAACGGTGCGCGCCAGGTCACGAAACACGCCCACTTGCTCGTCGAGCCCGACGAACCCCGCGAACGGATCGTCCGACCCAGCACCAGCACCCGAACCCGTGCGTACAGCCGCCCCCGCCGCAACATCTGAAAGCGTGAACGGCACGGTCTCGCCCGCCATCTCGAGCTCTTTGGCCAAGGCCAGATGCTGCACATTGGCAACGGAAGGCTCCAGGGGCACGCACGTAAGATCGCACCCCGCAAGCACCTTCTTGAAGTCGGCCACGCGCAAGTCGCGCCCTGACAAACCCGAAAGGCCGCCGCTTTCCTTGAACCCGAAGGGCAGGGTGGTCCTGCCCTTCGACTCGCGTGCGCGACCCAGCACGATGCGCGCATCCCGGGCAACCAGCAGATTCAACGCCGCAAGCACCTCTTCGGCACGCTCAAGCTCGTACGAGATAGTCCCGCCGAAATAACCGCCGCTCATGGCTAGACACCTCCGATAGCCGCCGCAGCCCTGAAGAAGTCGGAAATGGTCATGCCGTCAATGTCGGTGCGGGAGAAAATGTCGTCGGAATCGCCCTCATCGGACGCCGGCTCCTCGCCCGCCTCCTCGATGTCGGCCTCGGCCAGAGCCGCATAGCCATCAAGATCGTCCCAATACGCATCCAAGCAAGCTGCAGCCTTCGCGAGCGCGGCATCCAGCTCCGCAACGCAGGCCTCGCGCAGATAGCTCACGTGCTTGGTCTCGCCGTCAAACGGGTCGATCCACAGGCCGAACGCCTCGTCGCCGCGCGTGGCAAAATCGTCGTAAGCCACCCACGTCGTCGCGCCCTTGATGGCAAAAGGAAGATGCGCCTCAAGGTGCAGCTGGCCATCGTGGTCGCGCAAGCTCACCGGCACGACCACGCCGTCGCGAACGGCCAGGCTGGCAATCAGGCGATCCTTCTTCTCGAAGCTGAAATCCGCCACGCTCGACTCGAATGCAAAGGTCAAGCTGTTATCGCTGTTGATGATCATGATTCTTCCCTTCCTACGAAAATGCTTCCATCAGCTGCTGCAAATCCTCGACACCAGGCGTTTTACCGCCGGAGAATCGGTGCGCCAGCAGGCTCTTCTTCATCTGGCCGAGCCTGATGTCGCCATAGATGTCGCGAACACGCGCGCCAGCGACAATGCGCTCAAATGCCTGCGCCTGGTCGACCACGGTAAACACGCAGCGGCCGACTATGTTCTCCACGACCAGCTCATCGGTCGGGCGCAACGTCACGCGAAACGCCACGTTTTCGCCCGCGTTCGCCATGCGGTAACCCGCCGTCTTGAAACTGCCGTTCTCGACCATCTGGAGAATGCGGCACTCACGCTCGCATTCCGCCGTGACGCCGATGCCCGAGTCGACCTCGATGACGAGGAAGCCCTCTTCATCGAGCGAAACCTCAACGTCGAGGATGCGGGACTTGCGAAGAGCCTTCGCCTTCCAGCGAGTCGGTGCAACCTGCATGTAGCACAGGTCCTTGTCTGCCTCGAGCTGGTGCTCCAACCAGGCCAGAGGATCCTCCGCCGCCGAGGGAGCCGACGGGCCGCCGAGTCCCGTGATACCGCCGAACAGTTCGCCCCAATCCATATCCATGGTCTTCTCCTTTGTCTCAGACGTTGTCTTCCGGATGCGGAAGGGGCTGCTTGCCTCGCGCCGCGTTGCCGCTTGCCCCCTTTCGCACTGCGAACACTGGCAGACGCAAATCGCCCGTTTTGCGCAAAAACCGCATGACAAAGGGACGGGTCGTTTGTCACAGTAGAGCGATAAAGCGCTTGACGGTTTAACGGCCGCCGCCTCCCGCAGCGGGCCGCAGTGTTTCACGTGAAACACTGCGGCCCTTTCTGTTTTGCGCAAAAGAGACACGGGGCGTGGGCCAAGGTAGATGCGGAAGATTCTGCACGCGCACGGAAGACCAGGCACTTGGCGCCCAACGCCCAAAGCGAGACGCCAGATGCCTGGCGCCAACAACCAGCGCGCCCAAGAGGAAGGAATTCCTATGACCGCTGTTGCCGTGGAAGCCGTCGCCGGCGCTGCCGCCATCTCGGGCACCGCCGCTGCCGTCGCGGCGTTCGCCGCCCGCATCGCCTTTTTCGCCCTAGCCGGAGCCGCCATCACGTGTGCCTTCCGACAGAGCCCCCGCGCAAGCGCCTTCGCTCTCGCAGCCAACGCCGCACTCGTGGGGTCGTGCGCGCTCAGCACGCCGCAGGCTTTTCCCACCGGCGCCTTCTCCATTCTGCTCATCGCGCAGGCGTTTGTCGCGATCATCGTCCACAAGGCGGGATCGGGCCATCGAAACGCCGCCGACGTCATGCCCTTCGTCATGCTGCTGACCTGCATGGGCGCGTGTGCGGTCTTCGACGTCCACCTAGCCCAGGGCGCGGCGCAAGCGGGCGTTGAGCGCTGGGGCGAATCAGCCGAGCTCGCCAACGCCGCCAAAGTCGCAGCCGCTCAGGCAAGCCGCCACGTCATATATATATGTGCGGGACTGGCCGTCATGACGGCCGCGCTCTTCCTCGCGAAGGCGCGCCCGACGCTGCTTTCGGGACACGCAGGCGCTTTCTTCTTGGCAAGCTTGGCGCTTTTGGCCCTGCCCCTGATCTTCGGCTTCGAAGCGGGCGGCGCGAAAAGTTGGATAGGCGTGGCAGGCGTTTCGCTGCAACCGTCCGAATTCGCCAAGGTGACGCTCATCATTGCGGCTGCAGGCTACCTAGCCGCCAACGCCTCGCGCCTTGCCCAGTTCTCCATCAGGGGAATCGCGCCCATTGGCGTGGTGTTTGCCGTGAGCCTGGCGACGGTGGCCCTGCAGCGCGACCTAGGCTGCGCTCTCATCCTGTTCCTAGTTCTAGCCGTCATGATGGCGAACTCCACGCGCAACGGATGGGTGTACCTGCTGGCGCTCGCGTGCGCGGGCGCGGGCCTGGTGGCCGTGGCCTACGTCGGATTCGACCATGTGAAAGCACGCTTCGACGTGTGGCTTGACCCTCTTGCCGATCCACTTGGCGCGGGTTATCAATACCGCATGGCCATGCGGTGCATCGCAAACGGCGGGCTTGTTGGCTGCGGTCTGGGACACACCCTTGCGCTGGCCGATCTCCCCGTTGCGCAAAGCGACTTCATCTACGCCGCTTTGGCCGAGGGTCTAGGAGTTGCGGGGTGCGCCGTGACGCTGGCCTGCTACGCCGGTATCGTGCGCACGGCTGCTTGCTGCGCCTCAACGCTTCCCCGCGCCAGCTTCGAGCGCAACCTCATTGCTGCGGCGGGTGCGCTCGTGGGCGCGGAGGCGTTGCTTATCACGGCAGGCGTGCTGGGCCTCGTTCCCCTGACGGGCATCACCCTTCCCTTGGTAAGCCAGGGCGGCTCATCGTGCGTGGCCACGCTTGCGGCGCTCGGCCTCATGATGGGTGCCAGCCTGTGCTCCAAAGCTCAAGCAGCCGACACGGACAACGCCCAGCTCACCGCACCGAAGATTCTTTCGACCCTCATGTGTCTGCTGCTTGCCGCGTGCCTTGCCGCCACCGTCGATGCCAACGTCCGCTTCGCGGGCGGCCTTCGCACATGCGGGACCACCGCCCATCAGCACAGCAGAGGAAGCATTACGACCATCGACGGCGTGGTGCTGGCATGCGACATCTTCGAAGACGGGGTGACAAGCCGAGCCTACCCGCAAGGCACGCTGGCCTGCCACGTTGTGGGCGCGGCATCCGACGGCCTTGAAGCCCGAGAAGCGCCCGAGCGCGAAAGCTCGCTTGCCAACGTCTTGGCGTTGCCCGAAGTGGGCGAAAACTTCGCGCTCACCATCGATGCGCGCGTACAGCGCGAGGCCGAAAGCCAGCTTGACGGGGCCACGGGCGCCATTGTGGCCATCGATCCTTCAACGGGGCGCGTGCTGGCCATGGCGTCGGCCCCAACCTACACCCCCGGTCAAGCCGTCGATGAAAGCACGCAAAGCCTGATCAATCGCGCAACTTCTGCGCTCTACAGCCCTGGATCAACCTTCAAGCTCATCACGCTGGCAAGCGCCCTCGAACGGGGGGTAGCCACGCCCGAAACCGCCTTTTCCGCACCCGCCGAACTGCCCTTCGGTGCCGGTGCCGTACGCAACTTCCAAAGCCAAAGCTGGAAGCGCCTTACGCTCACCGACGCCGTGAACGCCAGCGCCAATACCGTGTTCGCCCAGCTCGGCGAACAGGTTGGCGCCGAATCCCTTCTTCGCACCGCCGAGCAAATGGGCTTCAACGCACCGCTTTCCTTCGACGTGGGCACGGCTGCCTCAAGCGTGGCAGGCCTTGAAACGCCCTTCGAACTAGCCTGGGCCTCGGCTGGCGTGGCGCAGGGAGACACCGTCCTTTCCGCGACGCCCCTGCAGATGGCGCTTGTCATGTGCGCCTTGGCAAACGAGGGAACCATCATGCAGCCGCACCTCATTGACAGCCGCGCCGATTCCACCGGCAAGCTGACCGAGCGCACCGAGCCTAAGGTCCTGAGCAAAGCCCTTTCGCCCGGAACCGCTCAAACCATCGTCGCAATGCTTGCGGAAAACACCGCCGCACGCGCCTTCTGTCCGAGCATCGTGGCGGGCAAGACCGGTACCGTCGAACACGAAGGGCGCGCCGACGACGCCTGGTACGTCTGCTTCGCCGAGCTTGACGGGCGAAAGGTTGTTGTGAGCTGCATCGTTGAGAACGCGGGCACTGGCAGCGCCGCCGCACTGCCCCGCGCCGCCGCCGTAGCGCAGGCCGCCCTGGAGTAAGCGAGGGTTTTGCGCAAAAGGGGCGGGGCTGGTTTGACAGGATTCGGAACAGCAAGGCAAAGGAGGAGGACCCATGAGCAACCACATGAGCAACCGCACGAGCAGCCACACGAACGCCCGCGCGCGCAATCGCATCGGCCCGCAGGATTTCGAAGCCTGCCTGTATCCGCTCGTCCAGCGCGAAGCGGGCAGCAAAGAGACCGCGAACTTTTGGGAGGTGCGCATCTCGCACGCAGACGCACGCACTCTCACGCTGCACCTGGCCGCACGCTTCGCCCTCGACGCGCTCGAGCATTTCGGCAACGAAGAGCCCACCCTCGGCCCGTCCTTCGTCGAGAGCATCACCGTCATGGCCACACCCGACAAGGCGCTATCCCAGGGCAGGATTACCGCCCAGGCGCAGCGCCTCGACAAGCAAGCCGTCGACGCCCAGCGCGCCCGTGCGGCCATCCTGGGCAATGCCGTCCTCACCAAACGCGAAATGCACGCCGCGCCCGCCGCACGCATCATCACCCTCCCGGCACCCGCCAACGCACCCGCCAACGCAAGCGCCTTGCGCGCGAAAGGAGACACCATGGACCTCAAAAACCTCTTCAACGCCCTGCGGCCCGCCGCGCGCCCTGCGCAAAGCAGCATCGCAAGCAGGCAGATCGACCCCGTCACGCTAATCCAAAGCGTGCTTGACGAAGTGGACGCCAACGCCATGACCTGGCCAAACGGCCGGGATCTGCCGCATCGCGTCATCGTGCACTTAAGCCAAGCCGACTACGCCTACTACGGCCCGCGCAAGCAGGCAAGCGAGCAGCACATCGCCCAGGCCATCGGTTCCTACGCGCGCGAGTGCGGCGCCTTGCTCGAATGCGATCCGCACGTCACCATCAAGGTCGACCCGATGCTCTACGGCGCGCAGATGCGCATCGAGACATCGTTCGCCGAAGCGCCTGGCAGCACGCGCCCCGATGAGGTATCCCATCACGCCAACGCATCTGCAAGCGCGCCTGCGAGCAACTTCGAATACCCGCACCCTACAAGGCAGAAACCCGCGCCCTCGCAGCCCGCAGGCGCAAGCAGCCGAAAAACCCCCGAGTACAAGCCGCGCGCAGCATCAATGCGCACACCCGTCTGCGGAGCCTACGCCAGCAAGCAAGCCATCGCGCGTCTGTCGGGCACCACCTTCCAGACGGCCGTGCTGCCCGGCGACACCATCGGATGCGTCCGCTATGACGACAGCCGCCCCGCGCCCAGCATCACCCTCGAAGGCCCCGACTTCGAATTCGTCTCCCACGCCCAGGGTTCTTTCGCCTTTGACGAAGACGGTTGGACGTTCACCTCGCTCGGGCGCAACGGCACCAGCGTGCAGCGCAAGGGCACGTGGCTGAAACTCCCCGAAAACGAGCCCTTCCCCCTTGAAGACGGCGACTGCATCTCCTTCGCGAAAAGCGCGCCGCTTACCTTCTCCGTCGCAAGCTAGCAGAAAGGAGCGCTCATGTTCATCCGCCTTCTTTCCGCTAAGCGCAACGCAAACGCCCCGCGCCACCCCGCCGAGGCAATCGATCGCGAGCAAATTCCGCGTACCGCCAGCCCCGCGACAGCGGAAAGCACCCTCACGCTCGCGGTCGGCATGGCCTCCAAACGCGGCCCGCGCGAGCGAAACGAAGATGCCGCCAGCATCTCGAGCAGCCACGATCTATTCGCCATCGCCGACGGCATCGGCGGCGCTCCTCTTGGCGACATCATGAGCACCGCCAGCTGCAACGCCGCCGTCAGCGCCTACGAAGAGGGCGCCTCCCTGTTCGAGGCGTTCAACGAAGCGAACCTAACCGCCATCGAGCTCAAGCAGCTGCTCTGGACGCACAACGCCCTCACCGAGAATCTCTCGCCCCTGACCACGGCCCACCGCTCCGGCGGCGCCGAGCGCAAGCTGCGCGAACACGCGGCCCGGCTTGCGCTGCCAACAGCCGGCGCAGGCTCGACCATCCTCTTGGCCGAGCGGAAGGATACGCACCTGAACCTGGTTTGGGCGGGCGATACCATCGCGCTTCTGCTGCGCGGCAATGCCCTTCGCCTCGCGGCCGCACCCGACAACGTGCAGGGAACCAACGAGCTTGGCAGCGCGGTGGGATACGAGGCAACCGCAACGCCACGCTTCGCCACCTACGACCTCGAACCGGGTGACCGCATTCTTCTATGCACCGACGGCGTGTGGGGCACCCTTGACGAAGAACGCCTCTCTGAACTGCTGCGAAGCTCGGATAACGCCCCATGGCTCGCGCAAATCATCACCAAGGAAGCCGCCGACCTAGGGACCGACAACGCCACCGCTATCGTTCTTATCGCGGAAAGAGCCGACCCGACGCCTAACGTCGAGTGCGCGGCCGCAGCCGAAGTCGAAGCGCGTCTCGAGACCCTGCCTCTTCCCGCAGTGCCCTGCACGCCCAACTACCCCACCTTCCGCTGCGCCTGAAAGCGAGTCGACCATGAGCATCCCGCTTACCCCCTCCCCCGCAATCCTTTCGCCCACGCGCCCGGGCCCCACCCTCGCTTTCGCGCCCGATCGTGCGCCCTCTCCGCGCGCCTGCTTCATCGCAGGCAAAGCCACCGCGCACTGCCCCTTCGACACGCCGCTTGACATCATGCCCGCCGATGCCGAGGAAGGTGGCTTGGCGAAGCTGTTCACCGCGCGCCTTGCAAGCGGGCAGACCATCGCCGTCAAGCGCTTCCATGCCACGCGTGAGCTTGACGGTCCTCTCTTCGAGCAGCATCTCCAAGCCGCCGCCGACGAGTTCGACCGCATGGTCGACCTTGACGGTGCCGACGGCCATGCGCCGCGCGCCTTCGCGCTGGGTAGTTGCTTCGACGAAAGCGGCCACGAGCATCCGGCTATCGCCATGACCTACATCGAGGGCTTCACGCTCGAATACGCCCTGCGCGCAAGCCTGCTTTCCGCGAGCCTGCGCACTCGTGACAAGACGCAGGCCATCCTCTCGGTCGGCCTCCACGTTGCGCGCGCCCTGAAGGCCTGCGGCGCATGCGCACACCGCGACCTCAACCCGCGCAACGTCATGCTGGTCATGAACCCCCGTGGCGAAATAGACCGCGCGGTCATCATCGATTTCGGACAGTCCGTCGAAGCGGCAAGCCCGCTGGTCACGCCGAGCGCGCGCCCGCACCGCCTAGCCACCATCAGCTTCGGCGCACCCGAAATCTACGGCGGTCCCTTCTACGCCTGCCGCAACGAAGCGGCCGTCGACGTGTACTCGTTCGGCGCCCTGCTCCACTATCTGCGCACGCGCACCATCCCCTTCCTGGATCTTTCGGCCCTTGACGCATCGCGCGCCGACCATGCGCAGAAAATCGTCGCGGCCAAGCGCACTCCGCTTGACACCGCGGCCCTGCTGGGACCCTCGCTGCGCCCCATCGAGCGAAAACTAGCCGATCTCGTGGCCGCCTGCACCGCATTCAACCCCAGCGCGCGCCCCGGCATCGACGCCATCATCGCGCAGCTTTCCGAGCTCACCGGAGAAACCGCTCGTGCCGAAGGCACCCCCGCGCAGGAACATCAAACGCCCGAGCAGCTGCTCAAGCAGGCGGAAAACCACTTCTACGGACATGCCGGGCTCACGCGCTCGAGACGCCTTGCCCGCGAAAGCCTCGAGCGCGCCGCGGAAGCCGGCAACCCCACCGCCCAGTTCAAACTGGGAAAGAGCCTCGCGCTCGGACAGCACGAGCGCGTTGATGCCGCCAAAGCACGCTTCTGGCTGGAGGCGGCGGCCGCAGCAGGCCATCCCGGCGCGGCCGTCACCCTACGCGCACTCGCCCTCTGATATAGTGTGACGGGAACAAGCGGCGGCATGTGACAAAGGGGCGGGTCGTTTGTCACACTGGGAGGCGAAGCGATGCTCGAGCAGAAGCAGAAGAAGATCATGAGCGGTCAGGAGCTGACGAACCGCCTGGCCTTCCTTGTCGCGGCCATCGAGGCGTGCTCCGTCCACCTGTGCGGCGAGGAAGCGCGCAAGGGCCGCGCCGTGCTTTTGTTCTTGCCAAGCAAGCCCAAGGACAGCGACGCGCGCCTGTACAACAACATGGTCTTCCACCGCTATTACCGCGAAAAGCTGGCCGACGCACGCGAGGTCGAGGAGCGAGCGCGGGTGCGCAGAGCCGAAACCGTACAGCTTATTGAGGGTAAACTTGCGGAAACGTCCAGGGCGAAGGAGGCCCTCTCGCTGGCAAAGCAGGCCTATTTCGACGAGGGCGGAAGCGCGGGCGAAAGCAGCGAGGCCGCCGTAACCGCAGCCGAGGCGCACCTTGACGCCCTTGAAGCCGAGTTGGCGCAGCTGCGCGCGGCGCAACAGCGCGCCCAAGCCAGCCTTAAGGCGGCAAGCGCTCGCGTGAATGCCGCCACGTCGAAGCTTGTCGAGCTCGACAACGAGCGGGCGGGCAAGAAGCTTTCCGCGTTCTGCGAGCTGGCCTGCACCATACGCGCCGAACATGGCCTCGCAGAATGCTCCCTCGATCCGCATGACCCCCGCGCCTTCGACGACGTCATCGGCTTAGGCGCACCGTGTGCCGAAGCCGACAACACGTTCGTGTCACGCGCGGCTACCGACGATTCAAACGCCTCCATCCTCAACCACTTCATCATCTGCAACCAGGTGGTGGCGCCAGCGTTTGCCGCCGAGGGCATCTGCGCCTGTCGCGATAGCTTCATCCGCGACACCGATCCCTCCTTCGCCTCCGAGATTATCGCCGCGGCGCGCTCCCGCATTGGCAAGCTCATCGCCCCACCCGAACTGGCCTGCGGAGACTACCCCACCCGTCAAAGCGTCGAAGCGCTTACGCAAGCGCTTCTCGGAAAAGGCGCTCCCGCCCTCAGGCCGGCCGAGATCAACATCGTGTACCAGATCGCGTCGAGCAATGCCTTTCCCGTCATGGTGGAAGAGCAGCTCAAGATCGGCCTGCTCGAAGGCCTAGCTCGCTTCGGCGGCCATGACGCCCAAGGCGAATTCACCCGCAAGCTGAACGTGCTTTCCTACAACGAGCAGCTTGCCCGCGAGGCGCATGCGCGCGCCCTCGAGGGCGCAGGCGAAAACGCGACGATGCGCTACATCGAGCTTTTGGCCGCGCGTGCCGAGATCCTAAGCTTCATGCTTTCCTGCGCGCTTTTAGGCACAGAAGGGGTCGACGCCTTCGAGGTGAACATGACCCGCCTGCAAAACATCGTCACCAAAGCACCCGCCCTCTCGCGCCGTCGGGCAAACGAAGGCGCCGCACAAGCACGTGCGGTGCTCATCGAGCAGATTCCCAACGTCGAAGGCGGCGTTTCGCTGGGCCGCACATGGAATCTGGACCAGACGCGGCCGACGCTTGTGGGCCGTGCCCCCTACGACACCGCCCTCGATCATATCGTGGTGCCCGCCGGATGCGCCCCCGCGCCCGGCTTCGTCGATTTCGCCTCCGCGGTAAGCCGCGCGCACGCCCTCGTGGAGTTCGATGGGGAAAGGTGGATGGTAAGCGATGCAGGATCAGCCTACGGAACGGCCGTGATAGGGCCGGCCGACGGCCGCGCAACCGGAAGGATGCTCGTCGATGACGAGCGCTGTCCTTTGCGAAGCGGCGATGTGCTGGCGCTTTCGCCCATCGAGCTTGAGGACGGAAGCGTGACATGCGACTTGCACTTCGGCTTCTCCTACCGCTTCGAGGTCACGGGCTAGCACGCATCGGCACCGCCGCCGTCGCTTGCGCCAGCCACAGCATCCAGTGCATCCTCGAGCCAGCCCCAAGCGTTCGACGCGAGGTCGAAAACCCCCTCAACCAAGGCATCTGCCAACTCGGCTGCCTTCGAAAGAGCCACTTCCACCTGCGGTGATGCCGATTCCCAAGCATCTTGCGCGGCACTTGCCGCACCCTGAGCGAACTCAGCCGCATCGCAGGCGAGCCTCCACGCGCCCTCGGTGAATCCCTGCACCTGACCGCACGCAGCATCCGCGGCAAGGCGCGCCTCATGCCACGCACCGTCGAGAGCAGCGGTTGCGCCTTGCGCGAACCCGGCTGCCTCTTGCGCAAACCCAGCCAATTCGGGCATGCAGGCGCAGCAGGCGAAGGCCATCACCGAAGCCCCGGCCGCAAAGCCCAGCCCGCCCACAACGCGCCGCACGCTCAAACCCGAAGGCGCCACCTCAAGCGCCGACCTCTCTTCCGCAACCGCCACGCGAACCTGCCCGCACACGGGGCACGTCTCGAACGCCTGTCGTTCAAGGCCGCTCAAGCAGGCAGCGTAGTCCGCCGCGTTCGGAATGAGTTCGTAGGGCCCCTCGAAGGTTCGTCGAAACAGATTCCCCAGTTCTCGCCCAAATGCATCGGGTCCGCAGCAACGCCTTTCATTCGCAAAGCCGAAACGACAAGCAGTCGCATTGCGGGCACGCATTTCAGCGGGAGACACGTCCGCGGCATATTCGTCAAGCGGATGCGCATCGAACAGCAGGCGAAAAACCTCCACCGCGACCAGGAAGTCGTCGCTTCTCGACGTGAGCACCACCTCACCCATACGGCCCGCCAGCATCTCGGGAGACTTCTCGCGGCTTTCCGTGGTGGGGTAGATGCAGCCCGTCGCCTCATCAGCCACCTGGGCAGAATCGATGTCGACAAGCGCCAAGCGGTCATGCGCTTCGTCGTACATGAAATTCGAGAGGCTCACATCACCCAGCACGACGCCGTGCGCATGGAGCGCAGACACCAGTTCGCAGGCACGCCGCGCCTGGCGAACCTTCACTGCAGGCGCAATCGCGCCATCGGCCTTCACCGCATCAAGCGGCCTTCCCTCCATCGCCCGCATCGCAAAGCCGATCCACCGGCCTTCCTCATAGGCCGAGGTCACAGGCCACGCCACCGCGCAACCAGCAGGCAAGGTCTTTCCTTGCGCGGCCCCGCGCCCCATGCGCTCAAGGCACGCCACCTTCCGCTGTCGCCCCTCGGTGCGCCAACGCCCCTCGACCTGCTTCAGCACCAGCTTCTTCTTTGCCTGCGGCATCTCGGGAGGCGCCAGCATCACGGGAAGGACCTTTCCGCGTCCGCCCTTCCCCAGCGTATCGTCGCTAACGCCCATAGGGCCGAAATCCGTGTCGAAATACCTCATGCCTTGCCCCTTCCACGACCGCGCGCTTGCACGCTACGCCGAGACCAGCACAAGCGTGCGGTCGTCAGTCACGTCATCCATGAGCCAGCCCAGGTCATCCTCCGAGGGCCTTGCGCTCGAAAGCGCGTTGTCCAGCACTATGCGCAACTGTTCGCCGCCCAGGCGAGCAGGCTTTCTCAGCAAGCCTTTCACCAGCTTGCGCACACGACGACCTCGAATCGACGTCGCCTCCGGAAGCCTTCCACCAGGGCACAGCCGCTCGAACAGGCCGTCGGTACACACGAAAAACGCCAGCACGTTCTCGCACGAGCCGAACAGCCAGTCGCCGCAACTGTGCAGCGGCGTGGTCTGCCCCGGACGCGCACCCCTCGCCGCCTTCGTGAGCAGGCGCACCTTTCCGCCGCGCGTGAGGGCCACGATGCCGCCGTCGCCGCAGAAGCCATACTCGAGCCGCCCCGAGCGAGCGTCGAAGCCGGCGCACATGAACGTGGTCAGCATGTCGCGCGTGTCCCATCCGCCACGATCTGCCGCACCGATAAGCGAGTTGTAGGCAATGGGGAAAGCGGCGCGCACGGCAAACCCCAGGGAAGGAGCGCGCAGCGCCTCGTTGGGCACATACGTCCAGGGAACCAGTGCAGCCGCGGCTTCAACTGCAGCACGAGCCGCCTCGCCGCCGCGGGCGGCGCTGCCCATGCCGTCGGCTACGAACACGAAGGCGACGTCCCCATGGGCAGCCACCGCCTGTGCGTCCTCGTTTCCGCGCCCCGCCAACACATGCGAGGTTCCCGCCTCGCTGAACTGGTACGTCAGCATTATGTCCCCTATCTCACCACGCGAAACTTCGTCGCGTCGAACACCAGCGCATCGGCGTAGCTCGGCAGGCGCGATGCTTCCTCCTCCGACCCCACCACAAACGGCGTGCCCGTCGAGGAGGAGCTCGCACGGCCCACCAAGCTGCATACGGCCTCCCAGCACTGACGGCTTCTGTAGTCGTCGCCGGTGTAGCGCACGGCGCGCGGCGACTCGAAGCACGTTCCGTCGGGCAGTTTCTCGATCGCAGGCGGGCCTACCTGACGCAGCGTCGCGTCATCCACATCCCCCATGCCGATGACGAACGTCGACGTCGAGCGCGTTTCGTTGCGTTCGCGAATCTCGTCAACCAACAGCGCCGAGAGCGGCTTGAGCGATCCCGTCTCGTCGGTGGGCCGACCATCGGTCACCATGAGGACAAGTGATCCGGCACGCGGCGTGCGCGCGGCATCCTGCGCAGCCTTTTCGGCGTCGATGCGCGCGAAGGCCTCCCACAGGGCGTCTTCCATGCACGTCACGCTGCGGCACTCGAGCGTTGGCAAGCTGGCGCGGGCGGCTAGCTCGTGAGCGGGCGCGAACCCGAGAACTTCCTCCGTCGTGTCAGAGAAGGCGAACAGGGCGAAGTTGTACAGTATCTCGTTGCTTTGCGACTGATCGCGCAAGGTGTTCAGAATGCAGCGCAACCCCTCGCCCGACACATGGTCAAGCGCTTCTTGCCCCAACGAATACGACACGTCAACCAGCATCAGCACGTTGGAAACCGGCTTCGAGGGCCTCGCCTGGGCGGCCACACCATCCAGGCGCGCATGTGCGCTTGTCCCCGTAGCCCCCGCAAGGGAAGACCCCGTAGGTGCAGATCCTGCGAGCGCAGCGCTCTTTGCGCTAAGGCCGCTGCGCCTGCCGCGCGCGCCTTGATTGTCACGCGCGTTTTGCGTGCTTCGAATCCCCTGATCACCCAGCAGTTTTCCCAACCAGCCCATGAAGCCTCCCTTCCTCAAGCGTCCGCGAACGCCGCCTTCAGCAAGCGCCGCGAACGCCGCCTTCCAACTGACGCCCGCGGACGCCGCCTTCTAACTGGCCTCATGCTACGAACCGCCCGCCTCCCCTTTTGCGCAAAACCTGCGCGCTCGGCCGCTTCGCCCCGCAACTCGCCTTAGCAAGACAGGAAACGCCAGCGAACAGGCTCTCAAGACGACGCGCACAACCGCGCCTTCCGGGCACTGCCCTATGATGACGTGCTATATTGATGCGGAGAAAACGAAGGGCGCGGAAGGAGGGGCCGTGGAACGCAGACCTGCGCAAACCGACGTCACGCGCATGCCGCGACGCATGGCGAAAACCCCCGAGCCACATGCGGCCATCGCACGCGATCACGCAGGCCCCGCGAGCGCCAGCGGCCAAGCGGGCGCGCCAAACCCCGAAGGCGCCGACGAGGTGCCCACCCTCACCATAACGAGGATCGACACCGCGTTGCGCGAGCTCAAAACCGACGAGCAGCGGCTCGTTTTCGCGCTCGAAAAGCGCCTGGGCAGCGCCGCCCACCAGGCGGCCCACGAAAGCACGCAAGAGCAAACCGCCCTCTACCAAGCCCGCTGCACGAGCAATCCGCATCGAGACCTCGCGCGTTGCGTGGTGAAGATGACCTGCAACGCCGAACTCGCGCGCAACGAATGGGATCACCTCATCACCACGCGCAGCTCCGTTTTCCCCACCCCCTTCGTCATGGGCAGGGTGGAAGAATCACCCAGCGCAGGCCCCACGCGTTACGTCATCGTCATGGAATTCGTACATGGCGAGACGCTCAGCGCGCTTATGGAGAAAGGCTTCGGCGAAGACGCCGGTTCCGCACCCGTCGAGAAAGCGCTCGAGATCATAAGCCCGCTTGCCAGCGCCTTCCGTGACCTCGCACTTTCGCTGCACCCCTTCGTCCACCGAGACGTCAAACCCGATAACATCATCGTGAGCCAGCTGGGCGGAAAGCGCCGCACACGTCTCATCGACCTAGGCGTCTCTTCCCACGTGGGAGACCCGCGGCAGCGCGAGCACCTGGGCTATTCGGCCCTCTACGCCGCCCCCGAAATCGCCCGACCCGAAACCTACCCCGCGCACGAGACCTTTTCCATCGACGATGCGCGCATCGACACGTACGGTCTGGCAGCAACGCTGCACGCGCTGTTGCTGGGAAGCCCGCCGAAAACTCCCCTTTCGCTCGGCGCTGCGCAACTGCGCCACGACGCCGAGATCATCCGGGAAATAAAGCAGCTGACTGCGGAAAACGTCCGTGCGAAACACGGCATAGAGCCCGACCCGAAAACGCTCGACCAGCTGGCTGCCGCCGTCATCAGAGAACACGACGACGCCCTCCTCCGTGCACTCGAGCGCGGCCTTGCGCCCCTGCAGTCGCAGCGCCCCACGCCCACCGAGTTCTTCGACATGCTGCCCACCAACTACCGCGCGCACGTCGCGGGCGACATCCACCTGCGGTTCCTCGAGCAACTGGCAAGCAAGTCCTCCCCTGCGGCAGGCCCGCTGAACACCGTGCGCCTTGCCGAGGCAGAATCGGTCGACCTGCATGGCACGGCGCTCGACGATGCCTACCGCTACCCCGCCTTCCACGAAGACTTTCACCATGCTTCGATGCTCTACAACTCCGGAAACTATCAGGAAGCGGTACCGCTGCTCATGAAGCTTACCGAGGCGGGCGACGCCGTTTCCTCGTACAACCTGGGCGTTTGCTACAAAGACGGCCTCGGCGGCCTTAAGCGGGACGAGCGCAAGATGCTCGCCTGCTGGATGCGCGCGGCCGATGGCGGGCACATCGTGGCCATCCACAACGTGGGCGTATGCCACGAAGAAGGCCGGGGTGTTCCGAACACCCCCGAGATGAAGGCTGCCGCGCGCATCTGGTACGAACGTGCCGCCGCCTTGGGCTTCCCCGCCGCCATCGAACGCCTCGCCTCCTTATAGCGGCGCCCGAATGCCCGAAAGGGGTCGGGGGGTATGGGCGCATGCCTGCACCCCCCGACCCCTTTCGGGCATTTGCCGCGCATCATGCAGAAAACCCGTCGGCAGACGGGTTTTCGCTTACGTTCGGAATATGTTGCGCGAAGCTACTCGGCAGCGGGCTGCTCGGCGGTGTCGGCCTCGCCCTCAGCCGCGGCGTCTTCACCCTCGGCTGCAGCGCCTTCCGCTTCAGTCCCATCGGCCGAAGCCTCGACGTCACCTTCGACGGTAGCGTCCTCGGGTGCATTGTCGGCGGCATGCTCGGCCTCGTAGGCCTCCATGTCAACGTAGTAGGAAAGGCCCTCGGGCATGTCGTTGATCACGATGTCACCCGACTCAAGCTGCTCGTCAAGCCAGGCCTGATACTCGTCGGCGCACATCTGCTCGTAGAGCATGTCGTAGACGATGTCGTAGAACTCCTGCGGGAAGCCGTCAAGGCTGGTCATTTCCTCGGGAGCGGTGTACACGTCGGTACACTGGATGATGTGAATGCCGAACTGGCTGGTCACAAGCCCACTTACTTCGCCAACCTCAAGCGCGTCAAGGCCGGTTTGATACTCGGTCACAAACGTGGTCAGCGCATCCCAACCCACGTTTCCGCCATCAGCAGCCGAGCCGTCCATGGAGTATTCCGCCGCGGCATCGGCGAAGGCAAGCTCACCGGAATTGATCTTGTCCAAAACCTCCTGCGCAAGCGCTTCGTCAGCCGCGTCAAACAGGATGTGCGAGGACTTCTTCGCGCCGTCGAAGCTACTGGCGTACATCTGCGCATACATCAGCAGATCTTCCTCGGCGGGCTCGGCGTCGACGGTGAAGGTCTGCTCGAATCGCTCGACCACAAGCGAGGTCTCGATGGTCTCACGGTACTCAGCCTCGTCGGCAAAACCGGCGCCCGTGAGCGCGGTAAGCCAGGCCTCGTCATCCTCGAACTGGGACTTCATGCTGTTCACGTAAGAATCGATCTCGGCAGCGTCGATGACGATGCCCGCCGCCTCGGCGCCCTGGCGCACCAGCTCCTGCTCGACATAGCCGTCGATCACTTCGCTGCGAACCGTTTCGGAGGTGTAGCCGTAGGTGTGCATCCAGTCAGCCCACGACGCCTCATCGGTGATACCGTAATTCGTACGCACCGACTCGACGGCAAGCGTCACGTCGTCCTCGGCAATCTCGACGCCGTTGACGGTGGCCGCAACGCCACCCGTAAGGCCCGTTGGCTCCGAAGTTTCCTCAGCCGAGCAGCCAGCCATGCCCCACACGCAGGCAGCAGCCACGCCGGCCGTCAAAACCATTTTCGCAACAGAATGCTTCTTCATACATACCTTCCCTCAAACATGGAAACGCCCGCATCGGCGCCGCGCATGGGAAGAAGGCCCCCTTGCGCACCATGATTAAATCCGGCGTGTATTTTCCCACACCGCGCAAAACCGCGCGCACCTTGCACAATATGTTCACTTTTGAATCATACGAAAGAGGGGGCGAATCGGCTCGTCTGGAAGCTGATGGCAACCCATGAGCGTCCGAAAGCGGAACAGGGATCTCGGCTCCGCGTCGCACTCTGCGTCCCACTCCCGCCCGCATGCCCCCTTCGGGCACCGGACGACGAAGCGGGCGTTCGACGTGAATCAAATCCACCGCAACCCATTCCGCAAAAGAGAAGCGGCGCGAAGGAAACCTCCGCGCCGCCATTTTCAACCGTGAAACGTCAAACCTACTGCTTGGCAGCCTTCTTGCGATCAACCGCCGAAAGCAGGCGCTTGCGCAAACGAACGCTCTTCGGCGTCACCTCGACCAGCTCGTCGTCCTGGATGTACTCGAGCGCCTCCTCGAGCGTGAACGTGATGGGCGGCGTGAGCTGAATGGCCTTGTCCGCCGAGCTCGAGCGCTGGTTGCCCAGGTTCTTCGTCTTCTCGACGTTAACCACCATGTCGCCTTCCTTGGCCGACTCGCCCACGATCATGCCCTCATAGCAGTCGTCGCCCGGGCCCACGAACAAACGCCCGCGCTCCTGCAGCGTGTCGAGCGCGTACGCTACGGCCTTGCCGGTGGACATCGCAATGAGCGCGCCGTTCTTGCGCCCGGCCATCTCGCCGGTGAACGGGCCGTACTCGCGGAAGCGGTGGAACAGGATGGCCTCGCCGTGCGTGGCGTTAAGGATGCGCGTCTTCAGTCCCATGGTGCCGCGCGAGGGAATGCGGAAGGTGAGGTGCGTCATGGTTTCGTCCGAGGCCATTTCCTCCATGATGCCGCCGGCCATGCCCATGACCTCGATGGCCTTGCCCGCGTACTCGTTGGGAACGTCAACCGTAGCCTCCTCGATGGGTTCGAGACGGCTGCCGTCGGCGGCCTTCTTGTACACCACGCGCGGGCGGCCCACCTGGAACTCGAAGCCCTCGCGGCGCATGGTCTCCATCAAAACGGAAAGGTGCAGAACGCCGCGACCAGCCACTTCCACGCCGCTCTTGTCCTCGAGCTCGTTGATGCGCATGGAGATGTTGCTCTCCTTCTCGCGCATGAGGCGCTCCTTAAGCTGGCGCGCGCCCACGATCTCGCCCTCGCGACCCACAAGCGGGCTGTTCGACGCCTCGAACACGATGGCCATGGTGGGCTCCTCCACGGCGATGGGCTCCATCTCCACGGGGTTCTCGATGTCGGTCAGGATATCGCCGATGTCGGCATCCTCGATGCCGATAACCGCCACGATGTCGCCCGCGTGCACCTCGGGTACCTCGGCCTTGCCCAGATTCTCGAACGTGTACACCTTGCGAACCTGCGCGGTGCGGCGGGTGCCGTCGGCCTTCACCACGAGCACCTGCTCCTTCTCATGCAGAACGCCGCTGCGCAAACGGCCCACGCCGATGCGGCCCTCGTAGCTGGAGTGGTCGACGGTGCAAATCTGCATGGCCACGGGACCTTCCGCCTCCACCTCGGGGGCGGGAACCTCGGCCAAGATAGCGTCAAGCAGCGGCACCATGTCCATGTTGTCGTCAGCGGGGTCAAGGCGCGCATAGCCGTTCACGGCGGAAGCGTACACCACGGGGAAATCCAGCTGGTGGTCATCGGCGCCCAGCTCGACCATGAGGTCGAACACCTTGTCCACGGCACCTTCCGGATCGGCGTTGGGGCGGTCGATCTTGTTCACCACCACGACGATGCGCAGGCCGCGGGAAAGCGCATGGGAAAGCACGAAGCGCGTCTGCGGCTTGGGGCCTTCGTACGCGTCGACAATGAGCAGCGCGCCGTCGGCCATGTTCAGCACGCGTTCCACCTCGCCGCCGAAGTCCGCATGGCCGGGGGTGTCGATGACGTTGATCTTCACGCCCTTGTAGCCGATGGAGATGTTCTTCGACAGAATGGTGATGCCGCGCTCGCGCTCCTGGTCGTTGCTGTCGAGCACGCGCTCGGCCACCTGCTGGTTCTCGCGAAACACGTGCGACGCCCACAGAAGGCGGTCGACCAGCGTGGTCTTGCCGTGGTCAACGTGCGCGATAATGGCGACGTTGCGAATGTTTTCCTGCTTCATGTATGTGCTTCTTTCTTATTGCGTTCAGCGGAAGTGCAACCGAGAATAATACCACGGATGCGCCCGTTTGACGCCAAACTCCCAGCACACACGCATTCGCTTCGGCAGCCAGCGGCAGGCGGCTTTCCTTAGCGCTCGTCCATGGGCTTGTATTCGCGGCCCTTCGCGTAGGTGTTCTTGTACGCAGGGCGAATGATGCGCTTGCCCGAGGCGATTTCCTCGAAGCGATGCGCCGCCCAGCCGGCCATGCGCGCACAGGCGAACAGCGGCGTGAAGAGGTCTTCCGGGATGCCCATCATGGAGTAGATGAAGCCGGTGTACATGTCCACGTTGGCGCACATGTCCTTGCGCGTGCCCTTCTCGCGCAAGATGACCTCCGGCGCGAGGCGTTCGATACGCTTAAGCAGGTCGAACTCAGCCTCATGATCAGTACCGGTAGCCAGCTTCTCCGCGAAACGCTTGCAAATCACGGCGCGCGGATCGGAAAGCGTGTACACCGCATGGCCCATTCCGTACACCAGGCCCGTCTTGTCGTAGGCCTGCTTGTTCACGATCTTGGCCAAATACGCGGCAACTTCGTCGTCGCTTTCCCAGTTCGCCACGTTCTGCTTGATCTCGCGCTGCATGGCGAGCACCTTGTGGTTGGCGCCGCCATGGCGAAAGCCCTTGAGCGAGCCGATGGCCGCCGCGTACGTGGAGTACGGGTCGGTATCGGAAGAGGAGAGAACGCGCGCGGTGAACGTGGAGTTGTTGCCGCCGCCATGCTCGGCGTGCACGCACAGCAAAATGTCGAGCATGCGCGCCTCCTCGGGCGTGAACTGGCGGTCGGGGCGCAGCATGGACAGGATGGTCTCGGCGGTGGACTGCCCGGGAATGAACCGATGCATGATCATGGACTCGCCGTGGTAGCGGGCGCGCGAGGCGTAATAGGTAAGCACCATGATGCGCGGCAGACGCGAGATAAGCGAAAGGGCCGTGTTGATCTCGTGCTCGGGCGTGCGGCTTTCGGCGTTTTCGTCGTGGCCGTACAGGAGAAGGACCGAGCGTGCCAGCACGTTCATGATGTTGGAAGGCGTGTTCGACATGATCATCGAGGCGGTGAAGCCGTCGGGCAGCTCGCGCTGCGCGTCGATGACCTCAATGAAGTCGGTCAGCTGCTGGCTGGTGGGAAGGTCGCCCATGAGCAGCAGATAGGCCACCTCCTCGAAGTTGAAGCGGCGATGGACCGAGTCGTCACCCAGAATGTCGTAAAGGTCGTAGCCGCGCAGGCGCAGCCAACCCTCGTCGGCCACCTTCTCGCCGTCGGATATCACGTATCCGTGCACGTTGGAGATGTTGGTCATGCCGGCAAGCACGCCCGTACCGTCGGCGTTGCGCAGGCCGCGTTTGACGTCGTAGCGCTCGTAGAGGCGCGGATCGATGCGGTTGATCTGATCGAATTCCTCGAAAAGCGAGATTTTGGCGGTTGCGGGGACGCTGACGCCGAAAGCGGGCGCAGCCGGCGCGGCGCTTGCGGCGTTGGCGGAATCGGGCGAGGCGTTGGGGGCAGTGCTGATTACCATGGCAGGTCCTTTCGTCATATCCGCCCATCATAGCCGCGCCGCGATGCCAAACGTTACGCGCACGTTAAAGCGTAGGCGAAACGCCATCAAGCGGGCTCCTCGATCCCAAGGCCGTTTTGTTTTAGTTGATCTAAAACGAAACGATTTTCGCCAAAACGATCTCGTTCAAACCGAAGACGAAGGGCGAACGCCAGGCGCCAATGCGCAAAACTTCCCGCACACCGCAACTCGCTGCGCATTGCAATAGATCGTGCCGAATCGCAGCGAATCACGAACTTCCGCAACTTCCGCAAATTTTTTCATTCTGTAAGAAAATTTTTCTTGACTTCGGAAGTTTAGAAGCGCAAAATAGCCTTTGCTGTTTCGATGTGCGCCGTTACCTCAGCTGGATAGAGGGACTGACTACGAATCAGTACGTCGGGGGTTCGAATCCCTCACGGCGCACCACTTTAACAGCCGGGGCCGCAACGACTGTAGAACAGCACGTGCGGTTTTTTTATTGCCATCTATCGGAAAGGAACGTACTTGAAGGTTCGAAAATCGAAGCCTCACAGTATGTAATCTTCCGACTCCATCCCCGCGTTGGCAGTCGGAAGACGACTGCGGCGCGCTCACGTAAGGCACCACCCCCCTCCTCGCCGTTCCGCTTACAATGAAACGGAAGCGGAATCGAACGCAGGCAAGCCATATGGCTTGAACCTGACTCGACACCGCAAAGCCAGGGCACCTGCCTCGCGAGCGCTTACACACGTAAGGGATGCTTATGCTCTATCTGTCTCAAATGCTGGGCAAGCCCGTCATCGACGCGACGGGCGAGAAGATCGGCACCATTTCCGACCTCGCCATTTCCACTGGCGAGGTGTTTCCGCGCATCACAAGCCTCGCCTTCCAAGGCCCTGGGCGCGTGCCGTTCATGATCTCATGGCGCAAGTACGTCGGCGAATTCGGCGCCGACGGCATCACACTTTCCGTCGAAGCCCACGACATCCGCTTCAGCTACCTGCAGCCCGACGAGGTCCTGCTCACGCGCGATCTGCTAAATAAGCAGATCGTCGACACGCAGGGCATGAAGGTCGTTCGCGTAAACGACCTGAAGCTGTCGAAGTCGGGGACGCAGCTGCGCCTTCTGGGTGCGGAAGTGGGCGTGCGCGGCATCCTGCGCGGCCTGCACCCGCTTATCGAGCGCGCGGTGGTAGCCTGCGCCGGGCTTTTCCGCAAGCGCATCGACGAGCAGATCATCGCATGGAACTACATGGACCTGCTTGACCGCGACCTTTCCGAGGTTCAGCTTTCCGTCACGCACCGCCGCCTTGACGAGCTGCACCCCGCTGACGTGGCCGACATTCTCGAGCAGCTCGACCCGCAGCAGCGCGCCACCGTATTCAAGCACCTCGATGACGCGCAGGCTTCCGAGGCTATTTCCGAAATGGAAGACGAAGAGCGCGCGGAGTTCATCGACGAGCTTGACGACGTACGCGCGGCCAACCTCCTGGGCAACATGGATCCCGACGACGCGGCCGACATCGTGCGCGACCTCTCCTACGAGAAGGCCGAGACGCTTCTGCGCCTCATGGGCGTAGAGGACGCCGAGGAGATCCGCCGCCTTCTGGGCTACAAGGACGGCACCGCGGGCGGCATGATGACCACGCAGTTCGTGGCCGTGAGCGCCGGCGCCACCGTGCGCGAGGTCATTGAGGCCCTGCGCGGCCTCGAAGAAGACCACCCCACCGTGCACTACGTCTACGTCAACGACGAATACGGCAAGTTCATCGGCGTGCTCTCGCTGCGCACGCTCGTGCTTTCCGACGACGACACGCTGGTCGAAAGCGTCATGTTCGACGAAGTCATCTCGGTGACGCCGAACGAAACCGAAGAGGACGTGGCCGAAGCCATCTTCAAGTACAACATTCCCGCCATGCCCGTTGTCGACGAGCGCGGCGCACTGCTCGGCATCGTCACCATCGATGACGCTTACGACGCCATCGAAGAAGACGCCGCCGAGGAGAAGACGCGCGCCACGGCACTCATGGTCGTAGGAATAGGGCTTGCCGCCGTGCTCATTCTCGGCTTGTATACGCTCGTCCTGCTTGAGGTGCTTACCACCGCCGGCTACCTGAACTTCGGCGCATAACGGGGCTGATCAGCCATGATTTTCGGAAAGCGCAAGACCATCGAGGACCTGGCCGCCCAGCCCATTGAGCACCTCGACGCAAGCCAGCTTGAAAGCGCGAACGGCGCAGAAGAACGCAAGCCCTCGCGCCTCTTGCTCATCTTGGCCGCCATGGGCCCGGGCATCATCACCGCCATGGCCGGCAACGACGCCGGCGGCATCTCCACCTACTCCACCGCCGGTGCAAGCTTCGGCTTCGCCACGCTGTGGGTCATTCCCATCATGTGCGTGCTGCTCATCGTGGTCGAAACCACGGCCGGGCGCATGGGCGCCGTCACGGGCAAGGGCTTCGCCGCGCTCATCCGCGAGCGCTTCGGCATTCGCCTCACTGCGCTGGCCATGCTTGCGCTGCTCATCGGCAACGTGTGCACCACGTTCTCGGAATTCGCCGGCATCGCATCGGGCATGGAGATGTTCGGGGTGCCGAAGCTGTTCTCGGTGCCCGTGGCCGCGGTGGCCGTCTGGCTGCTTGTCGTCGGCGGCTCTTACAAGCGCGTGCAAAACGTCTTCCTCATGTTGTCGCTCGTATTCGTTACCTACGTTATCGCGGCTTTCCTCGCCGAGCCGAACTGGGACGAAGCCGCTCGCAACACCGTCATTCCCGCGCTGGTAAACGACAGCAACTTCATCTCGCTTGTCATTGCCATGATCGGCACCACCATTGCGCCGTGGATGATGTTCTACACGCAAAGCAACGTGGTTGAAAAGGGCCTTACCACCGACGACCTGTTCTCGCAGCGCGTCGATGCCGTGTCAGGCACGGTGGCCGCGTGCCTCGTGGCGTGGTTCATCATCGTCACCACCGGCTCGGTTCTGTTCCCGCAGGGCATTAGCATCGATAGCGCTGCCGACGCCGCAGCCGCCCTCGCGCCCTTCGCCGGCGAATACGCCGAGGCGCTGTTCGCCATCGGGCTTGTGGCCGCGTCTTTCCTCGCCGCCTGCGTGCTTCCGCTCACCACCGCCTTCGTCATCTGCGAGGCCTTCGGCTGGGAGGCGGGCGTTTCCCTTTCCTGGGAAGAGGCGCCGGTGTTCAAGAGCATCTTCACCTTCGTCATCGCATTCTCGGCGGCCGTGGTGCTCATCCCCAACATCAACCTGCTCGGCGTCATGCTGACGGCTCAGTTCATCAACGGAATCATCCTGCCCATCCTGCTGTGCTTCATGGCCATCATCTCAAGCGACAAGCGAATCATGGGCGCCTACCGCTCCAAACCCCTCACGAAGGCCCTCATCTGGGCAACCGTAGGCATCGTAGCCGTACTCACGGTCGCCCTGCTGGTCATGCAGGCCCTCGGGTTGGGATAGGGTAAAAAGCGCTCGCCCTGATGAAAGGTGCGCAGGACGATCCTTACTCGCAACATAGCGCCCCGCGTCCATCTTGCACAGCGCAACACCCTGCACCCATCCGAATTCCGACCAGGTGCAGGGTGTTTCACGTGAAACACTTAAATGCAGAAATCTCCTTGGCGGAACTCGGTGGGCGAATGCGCCGCCGCGAAGCTGGCTCCCAGCCGCCTAGCGATACGCAAGCGAGTTCCCCTCTTTCTGCAAGAATCGGCTCGCCAGGCAAGCCTCGCCCGCAGAAGAGTCCCCCGAGCAATCCAACAGCATATCAAGCGTGATAGCGTCCAGATACGAGTCGTAGCTTTCCAAAGCCAGCTGGTAGGCGCGCTTGATCCTTTCGGCTTCCTCTGATTTCGCAGGCAGCCCTCGACGGCGCGACTGCTTCTTTCGCGTCTCCGTCTTAGGCTCTTCGTCAAGCGCCGTCATTACCGAAAGCAGCGATATTTCCGAGGGATCCTTCGCCAGACGGTACCCACCGTGCTTGCCAGGCCGAGCCTCCACGATTCCAGCGTTTCGCAGAAGCTGGGCGAGCTGAATGAGGTAATCGCGCGGAATGGCCATTTCCCGAGCGATGTCGCGCGACGAGCACAGCCCGTCTTTGTGCGCCAAATACAAAACGGCACGCAAGCCGTAATCGATCGATGCTTTCAGCTGCATGATCGCCTCCCGTTCGTCGAGGCGGATACGTGCTTGCAGTGTAGAACGCTCTCGACGACAGCCCAAGGCGGCAACCTTAACGATGAGCGAGGCGATCGCCAATCGTTACCCGCGCGAAACCCACGCCTGTGGCAAAGCTCGGCAGAAGCAAAATCCATTCAACAGCGTGTCGTGAGAACCCCTGAGCCCGCGGGCAAAGCGCCCCGCCCGCCAACAGTCGGATATCAAGCAAGAGTGTTTCACGTGAAACACTCTGCGGCATTTAATACGCCGCCCTAAGCTCAAACGCGCCTACCTTTGTCGTGCGGAAGTGTTTCACGTGAAACACTCCGCCGCGCTCTAGGCCAGTTTCTCGCGGAATAGGCGCTCAGCTTCTCGGTTGAGCTCTTCGGCAATCTCGAAGTAGGCGTCAAGCAGGCGATTTCCCTCGGGGGTAAGCACGCTGCCGTGCGCGCCATCGCGATCCAAAAGCTGCATTCCCAGCGACGCCTCCGAATCCCTGATCACGCGCCAAGCTTTGCTGTATGCCATGCCCATGCTCTTTGCAGCGGCATTAAGAGAGCCGCGTTCGCGAACGCCAAGGCAGAGGGTGGCTATGCCGTAGCCAAAGCCGGCATCCTGCTCAACGTTCTCGCCTTTCACGGAAAGCCTGACCGACGTCGTCAGGTAATCGAACCGACCCATTCGCTTCCTCCGATCTCACCCGCATTGCGCGGCAGATCCCCCACCTCTCAATTCTCGCTCTCTGTCCATTATCTCACAGCGAGAACAATTCGCCCAGCTTGCGCAAACCTGGTCAATTTTTTTCACACTACTGCGAAATTTACTGTTCACTGTCAAATTCAGTAAGAGTTTGAAAAGATGGGTTTCTACATGCATCTCGACATTTGTCAAAGTGGTTTCGACTTCGGCGCGGCACCCGATAAGCCAATCGCATATGAAGGAATTGTGACGCTCAGGGCGCCGAAAAACGTATCAAACACTCCCCATTCCAGACACGAAAGGAGCGCCGAAGCGCTCCTTTTTGCAGAAAGACGGCTATGTTCCGCTCGTGTCTGACCAAGCTCCGGTTTGATGCCCGCCTACGATGTTTCTTACGGTGAGGAATAGCCAAGGTTCCATTAATCACTATCCAAGGTTCCGCTAATGGCTATCCAGCCGTCCGAAGGTTAGACGAGGCTTCAGGGGGCTGCAGGACCACGCACCGCGCTATACGCCGAAAGGCTTGAGAAGCATGCTCTCTCTGAACGGCAAGTTGCAATTTAAGGAATGTTCAGCACGCCATGGACAAACCAAGTTTGGGCGGTGATCATGATGGCAAATGCGCAAACGGCGAAGAAGATCACTTCGGCCGTGGCGTTGACGAACCTGGATTGAAGCTGCTTATCCAGATTGGCGGGCAGAACTCTCGACAGCAGGCGATATGCCAAAAAACCGATACAGGTTCCCACCGTGTTTGTCATCAGATCGTTGATATCCGAGGAGCCCCAGCCGAACATCTGAAAAAACTCAACGGCCAGAGAAAGCAGGAAGCCGACCAATGCAACCGCCTTCGCGCTGCGACAGCTCTTGTACAGCAACGGCAGGAAGAATCCAAGTGGCACGAACAGGACGATATTCAGAACGGTCTCAACCGGCCCGGTTACCATGCCGACAAAAGGCGTCCAAGAAACGTCTGGGCTAAAGGCTATCGCGCTGGTGAAGCCGATGCCTGTCACGGTCAGAAGTCCGAACAGATAGTACCCAAAAACAAACGCCGCGACGGTATGGGGAAGGCTCTGTGCTCTCCCCGTTTTTTTGAGCCACATGAAATACAGGGCGAAGATCGGAAGCATGAACAAATAGCCGCTCATCGAGCGGACAAGAATATCAGAAACAGGTATCACCATTCCACCTCGTCGAATCCCGGCCTGTCGCTCCGCGCTCTCGCCGATCGCTAAACCGCTGCGGCAAGCTTAGCATATCGTCGCGGAGGCGGGCGACGGTGCCGTGCGAGCACCCAGCTGACGCGGCTATCTCGCGCTGGGTGTAGTGGCCGTCCGCGAAGGTGAGCCTTGCGATCTCCTTGTAGGAGATATCCGGCTTTCTTTCCATATGACTCCTTCCTGAATCAATGGGCCTGCATGGTCGTCTTTGCCATGCAGGCCCATTGTTGGGGAGTGATATGGAGTTCGTTTGCGCAAACCTTCCGAATAAACCACATTGCGCCGTTATAGACTCAACCTATAACCGAGTAAAATATTCTGCAGAATAAGGAGAGGATCGCCCATGACTTTGCAGCAACTTCGCTACCTCATAGCCATTTCCGAATACGGCTCCATCAACGCCGCCGCACAAAACCTCTACGCCTCGCAGTCGAACCTCTCGACCGCCATCAAGGAACTCGAGCAGGAGCTCGGCATCACCATCTTCACGCGCAGCAACCGCGGCGTTACCCTCACCAATGACGGCACCGAACTACTCGGCTACGCCCGGCAGGTCATCGAGCAGGCCACCATGCTCGAAGAGCGTTACGCGCCTGGCGAAAACAAGCACGCGCGCCTGGCCATCTCGACGCAGCACTACGCGTTCAGCGTCTCCGCGTTCATGGATATGGCGAACGAGTTTTCCGGCGAAGAATACGACTTCATCCTACGTGAATGCAGCACCGGCGAAATCATCGACGACGTGCGCACCTTCCGCAGCGAAATAGGCATCCTCTACACCGACGAGTTCAACCGCCGCGTGCTGTCGAAGGCCTTCTCCGACGCCAACGTCACCTACTACCCCCTGTTCGAGGCCAAGGTGCACGTCTTCGTAGGCGAACATCATCCCCTTGCCTCGCGCAGCATCCTCGATATCGCCGATCTCGAGCCCTACCCGCGTTATTCGTTCGAGCAGGGCACCACCAACTCGTTCTACTATTCCGAAGAACCCTTAAGCCATCTGCCCCACAAGAAAAACGTGCGCATCTCCGATCGCGGCACGCTCACGAACCTGCTCACCAACCACAACGGCTACACGCTTTCCACCGGCGTGCTTTCGTCGGAAATGCATGCGGGCATCGCGAGCATCCCGCTGAACGTCGATGCGCTCATGCAGGTCGGCTACATCATGCACAACGAACGCCGCCCGAGCGACCTGCTGCTCAGCTTCATCGAGCATTTGCGCGCAGGCATCAAGCAAAATCCCAGCGTGGACGAGTATTTGGGAGAATAGACGCACACGACGCCAGGAAAACGACGGCAAGCCGACTTCCAACAAGCCAAATTGAATAAGAAGGGAATCGACGGTTCCGTTTCTGCGCCGTGCAGCAAAAACGAGAGCTGGGATTGAAACAGGGCTTGCGACCCCCGCTCCAATCCCAGCTCCTTTACGCTATCCTGCCGACGCCCTATATCTGCTTGAGAAGCTCCATGACGAAATCGGCGTTGCGCATGAGGGTTTCCTCGTCGACGTTGGCAACCACATCGTCCTCGCGACCGAAGCGCGCCGGCTTCCCGTCAAGCGCGCCGACCAGATGAAGCGCCTGGTATCCGCGCCTCATAGCGTAAGCCGCCGACGTCTCGCGCCAATCGATGTCAATATGGGCAAGAGGAATGCCGAACTCAGCCGAAGCCTTCGCGGCGTAACGCCTCATGCGCGAAGGGCTCGAAACGGTCTTGTTCAAACCTTCGCGTTCAACTACGGCCAAATCGCCCGCGCCAAGACCCTCGAGCTCGACGATAACGGCACCTCGCAAATCCGACGCATGCTCGGCCATGAACGCCTCCATGCCTCCGTTGGCCGCAAGCTCGGAACCCAGCGCGACAAACCAAACCTCGATGTCGATATCGGGATGACGGAAACGATACACGCCTTCCTCGGCCGCACGCGCCTCAGCCACGAACTCCTCGGCATCAGCCTCGCCGGAAAGCATCGAAACGCGTCCGAGTCTCTCGCGAGAAACCGCGCCACCTTCCCAGCGGCGCGTACGTCTACCGCCGCCACGGCGTCCAGTGAACTCATCCTCATCAGAGAAAGCGGCTTCGAGCTCGCCTGTATAACGCACGTCGGCTGCAGGCTCTTCGTAATCCGCCTCGTCCTGGCGGAAGCTTTCCCAACCGCCGCGCGCAGCACCCACCGTACGCGCATCGAAATCGCTGTCGACCTCAAGCCACTCCTGCGGAGTCATGTGCTCCTGCTTCACGCTGCGGCGCTCGCCATTGTTTTTCGCGAACCTTCCCAGAAAACCCTGAATACGCGACTTGGGCATCTTGGAATAACCGGGATGCGCGGCGGGCTGAGAAGCGGGCGCGGACACCTCGGGCTCGTGCTCCTCGACTTCCGGACCTTCGTCATCAGGCCAAGGCAGATCCTCTATCTGGTTGGTGATCGTCACCTCATCGGCAGAGTCGGCAACATCCGAAAGGTCATAGGGCATAAACGCCGTCGTAGCGCCAAGGTCAGCCTCCGCGGCCGAATCAACCGAGCTCACCTCTGGCACGGAAACCTTCAGGTTCGCGACGCCAAGCGTCGACGCAGGCGATGATGCTGCGGAATCCGTCTGGCCCTCAGCCACGTCAGACTCAGAGGAAATCGCAGGCAAATTCGCGATCTTAGCAGCGGAACGTCGCACGGGGCGCGCCTTCGGTTCCTTCGCCTGGCTTTCCGCAGAAGCATCGGTCGATGACCCGATGGAGGGAATCCTCGCCCGCAAATTTTGAATGGCGCTCGCCTTCCCCTCGGCCGCGCTGGCGCCTTCCGAAGAATCGGCGCCCTCGGCCGCTTCTTCCCTTCCGATCGCCTTGCCAATGCTCGGCAACGCGATCGCACGCTTCTTTCGCGGCTGCGGCTTCTTCGCAGCAGACGGGACGGCAGCAGCTGAAGCCTTCTGCTCGCTTTGCGCAGATTGGCTGCTGGATGAAGCGATCGGCGCCGCAGCAGCAACCTCCGAGGCAGCGGCAACAGCCGCACCCGCTGCGCCGGCAGCTCCCATCACAGACGCTGCAGCAACACCAACTGCAGAAACCTCCGCACCTTCGGCAAGCGAAGAATCGACGTCACCAGGCTGCTCAGAAGGCGCCTTAGTCACGCGGGGCTCGCCAATGCGCGGCGCACGCACCTCCATGATGCTCTCACGCACGCGCTGCAAACGCTCCTCGGTTTCGCTTATCGCCGTACGGCTGGCCTCCTCTTCAGCTGCCTGCGCACGAGCCGCGCTTTCACGTGCCGCGGCATCAAGGGCGTCGGCATAGCGCGAGCGATACGCCGGATTTGCATCCGCTGCAGGCTTCTTCGCCTTTTCCTGCGCCTTGCGGAACCAGTCAGGCACATCGCTTTTCTCCGTAGCGGGTGCGGCAAACGACGATTCGAGAACCGGAGGCTCAGAATCCTCTCCCTCGCTAGGCGCCGCTTCGCCAAAAGCGACCGCAGGCACCGTCTCGCTTCCGGGCTCAGAGGACTCGGGGGATTCTGCAATTTCCTCGAAGTCTTCCGCCTCGAACACATCACCCCAAACCATTCCGTTTGAAAGGCCTTCGCGCGGAGCGTCCTTTTCGTCGGCGGACTCCTCGAACTCAATATTCACCGAAGAACTTACCGGCTTTCCCGTCAATGCAGCCACTGCGGCCTTTGCGGCCAGCAGACGCGCGGCAGGCGAACCTTCCGGCAAATCAGGATCGGCGACAGACGGCATCGCGCTCACTTCGTACACCAGCTCGGCCTCTTCGGGAATCAGGCCAGCGGCACGCGCTGCCTCTTCGCCATGAACTTCAGGATCTCGGCGCGGTGCGGAAGCGCTTTCCGCATAGTAATCCCAAGAGGAGCTGCTGCCAGCGTAGCCAATGCGCTTGGCAACCTCCATGAGCACGGCAACGCCCGACGCATTGCAGTTCGCCGCTTCGTTGTACGGGGCGGCGCGGTTCACCACGAACTGAGCGATGGGCAGGGCCGCACACAGCATAGCCGCACCAGTGAGCACGTTCACCGCAATCAAGGTCGTGCCGCCAAACGTCAAAACACTGCGAACCAACATGATCAACGGAATGACGAACAGGCCCGTGATGGCGATAATCTGGGCAACGCCTGCTTTACCGAGCGTTCCCTTGCGCGTTTTCCCGCTGTCGTAGTGGGCGACGAGGATAACCTTGCGGCGGCGGGGCGCGGGAGCATCCTCGCTTGGCGCGGGGACGTATTTGGCCACGACGTTTTGGCTCACCCCGTTACCCAACAGGCGCGAAAGCTTCGTTCGGCCAAGCGATTCGGTAACGTAAAGAACGGCACACACCAGCGTGACGATAAGCGTCGGGATGACCATCACCTGAACGAACATGGCAACAAGGGCCATAAGAAGAGACACCACGCAAAGAACCACGCGCGGAATGTCGTGATCGGGGCTGCAGTTAAAATCCTCGATCACGGCCGCCAAACCAGAATCTCTCTGGATTTCCTCGGTGATATACAAAGCCGCTTGCTGTTCTTCCTCGGTACCCGCAGGACGCGGTCCGATGGATTGGGCAAGATACGCTACATTCTCCATTGGTTCGGCCATGTGACGCCTTTCGTTGTGCGCAGGAAACGCCTGTAGACATAGTTGTAATAAGTATCAATCTACTTTGCTTTTTAATCAACATAACCTGCGGTAATTCCCAAGAAGTTACCAAACTGACGTCCGCGCCCATCAACCCCATCAACCCCATCAGCTTCTTGATCGAGCGAGTGAAAGATCCTGTGAATCAAGACGCAACTCAACCCCTCGCAACCCATTTTGCGCAGAATCGTTTAAAACAGAATGATGCAAGGTGCACACATGCGTGACAAAACGCACAGCACCACGCACGCACGCACGCGTACACGCACGGCTCTGCGCTGGGCGTAGCACTTAGTACCGCACAGCGCACAATACCAAGCATCGCGCCAAGCACGACACCATGCACATGCGGACACTATGTAGCCTGCGTGGCACCACGCACATGCGCGCCACCACGCAGGCTACATACGCACACGAGCACCCACTATTGCCGACAACCCGCAACCCAATTCAATTAATTCAATTCAAACAAAATGAACCAGAACGAACGCTATTTGGAGAGGTATTCGCGCAGAGAGGTGTCGGCGATGCTTGCATGGGAGCGCGCGTCCGCGTAGGCGTCCACCTCGTCCTCTATTCCCGCATCGACAATTGCCGCCACCATTTCAGCCGGTTCGGATCCTATCTGCTGTGCAAGGGCGGCCGCCTCGGCATCAAGCTGGTTGTATTGGTCGTTTTCAGCCGCTGCCTTCTCCTTGTTCCTGTCGAGGTAAGCCTGGTCGGAAAGAAGCGCGTGCTTGGTGGCCTCGATCCTCAACTCCACATAACGCTCGTACTCGGAGAAATCCAGACCCTCCATCTCCGATTCAGCCGCCGCCAAACAGGGCAAAACCTCTGAGAACGCCGCAAGGGCCTCATTTGATTTCTGCATGGAAAGAGCCACGGTTTCCTTCGATGTATCCGAAGCCAGCGACGCTGCCTCCCTTGCAAGCGAATCGCCTTCGACCAAGTTGATCCACGCCTCCTCGGCATGATCAAACGCGTTATTAGCCAGCACCGCATGCTCGACAATGGCGCAGCCCGACTCGATCATGGCCAACCGCGTCCTCACAGCGACAAGCGCCTGTGAAGCGGCCTCTTGGTCATACGGATCCTCCAGGCTAGGCTGGATCGCTTCGATATTCGCCGCCGCATCAGCAAGCATCACCGCGGAATCGGAAAGATCGGCTTTGACCCGCTGGTATTCTGCACTTGCATCACTCGGAAGGCTCTCCCACCCGTCGTTGATGCAGGTAACCACCATTTCATCGAGCTCAAGAACAGCCTCGTCGGCTTTCTCGATCGCTTTTATGTTCCCCACAAGGCGCGAACGCGCATCCTGCTGCGCCTGCACGCTTCCATACACGGTCAAGCCAACCGCGGCGACTGCGACAATGCAGGCAGCGGACAAAACAAAAGCCACGAACGCCTTTCGGCGCTTGCGAGTCGCCTTGCGTTTCGCCACCTCATCATACGGCGCGGCCCAAGCACCCGCAGAAACGTCTTTCGAAGAGGCGGCAGATGCAGCTGCAGAAGCTGGCGCAAGGGACGAAGCCAACCCGACGATCCCCCCAGAAGCTCCGTCTGATGCAGAAGCCGCCTTGCCACCCGTTTCGGTTAAGCTCGACGTATCCCCCGCCGAAGACCCCTCCCCCAACGTGACCGAGCTCGTCACGCTTGGAAGCAAGGGCGTCGAGGAAGAGCCACCTTCGGTTGAGACGAACTCGCCGGAAGGCAGCATGAGGCCCTGCTCCTTCACGGGCGTTGCCGGAGGCTTCTTACGCAAACCGAGCGTGAACAGCGAAATGATTCCCAAAGAAGGAGCCTTTATCGACGGGGTGCTTTTCCCGCCGTCAAGGGATTGCTTGGCAGCATCGAGCACGCTGAACGAAATCTCGTTCGACGTTCCGTGCGTGTTGCTCTTAATGTGAGCCGCGCGTGCTATTTTGCTTTCCCGTTTTTTCACGCTCCCCCTCTCAATTTGCTTCGCCTATTGTACTTTCGCCGTTCGGAATGTTTCACGTGAAACATTCCTACGCGAATTCTCCCCTTATTCGCTCGACGATCTCGCGCATGGGAAGAATTTGCACGTTTTTGCTGGGTAACGAGCGAATGAACGACTTCCCATAGCTCTTCGTCAAAAGCCTTCGGTCGGCCAGAATCAAAACTCCCCGGTCGTCCGCCCGGCGAATCAAGCGCCCCGCCGCCTGTTTGGTCTCCAAAATGGCCGCAGGCAGCACATAGCGACGCCACGCGTAGTCATCCCGTGCGCTGCGTTCGCAGGAAAGCGGATCGGTTGGCTTCGCAAACGGAAGTTTCGGGATAATCACAGCCTTCAAGGTGGCACCAGGTGCATCGAACCCTTCCCAGAAGCTCTTGAGCGCGAAGAGCGAAAGATGCTCATCAGCTAGGAAGTCATCGCGCAATCCTTTGACTGAAACGCCCCACTTTTGGCAAACCAGGCGAAGGCCCTGCTCCTTCAACGCGGGATTAACCTCGTCGAAGCACTTTTCCATCTCCTTGCGATTAGTGAACAGGGTGAGCATCGCCCCGCCTTGCGCAATGTGAGCTTCTGCCAAGAACGCCTGCAGCTCGGCAAGATAGCGCGGGTCGTTGGGTTCCGGGATGTCATTGGCCACGTACACCGTCATCTGGCGGTCGAAATCATAGCTTGAAGCCAGCGCGAGCGCGTCAGCGCGCGAGTTCTCGCCCGTATTGAGACCCATAGCGTCTTCGAAGGAGGCGAACGAATCACCCACGGCCAGCGTTGCCGAAGCATAGACAACCGATTTCGTATTCGCGTAAAGCGTCTCGTTGAGCGTATCTCCCACGTTGAAGGGCATAGCTTCGAGTTTGTCGACGGGTTTGTCTCCGCGCTTGCTCAGAGTAGTTGCGTACACGTAGTTGTCGCTTGGATTGAACAGGATGGTTTCAGCTGCGCGAATCAGCTCCTTGAGATCCATTGCAACAACGGCTATTTCCCGCTGAATCGCGGCCGCGCGCTCTTGGTCATCCAGGTAGGCAACAAGCTCCTGGCATGCGGAAGCAAGTTTTTCCGCATGCGAAACCATGGTTTTGCCATAACCGATCAAACTCGCAAAGGCGCTTGAGGCACGAACTTCCCCGTTAATCCAAAGCTCGGCAATCTCGTAACCCTTGCTGCGTTTGCTCGGATCAAAAACCAGCAGATCGCGCATATGATCGCAGAATTCCGCCGCCGCATCCGCAAAGGACGATCCCGCAGCTTTCGCACGATTGGTCAAAGCGTAGAACAACGTTGCTGCGCTTTCGCCGCCAGAAATCGTCACGGTGCGCTCGGCTCTCGTGAAGACGTTTCGCGCAGTCTCCTCGGATGAGACCTTCTGCGCCAGATACCTTATCTCCTCGGCGGTCATTTCCATCGAGAAAGCCCGGCGGGCTTCGTTTTCCGCGCCGTGGGCCTCATCAACCGCCCAATAGCGAATAGGCGGGAGAAGCCCATTGCCAGCCGCAAGGTCGCAAAACAGCAAGCTGTGGTTAGTGACCACGACATGAGACGCCTCCGCCTTCCTTCGTGATCCGTGAACAAAGCAAGCTGTACCATAGAAGGGACACTTTCTACGAAGGCACTCATGGCTCGAAGTCGTGATGATCTTCTTGGGTAGCGTCCTATAATCGATTTTAAGAGAATCGAGATCATCGTACTCAGTTTGCTCTATGAAGGAGAGCAATGCCGCGAGCGCAGGGGCTTGGCTGCACTCCTTAGAAGCAACCAGTCGCCTTTTCGGACCTTCGTTGACGATACGCTCGATCCTTCTCAAGCACGGATAGTGCGAAAAGCCCTTGAGCGCCGTATAGGTTAGGTCGATACCCTCTTCGGAAAGCGATTCACGCAGGCGCGGCAGCTCCTGATAAACGAGCTGATCAAGCAGAGCATTCGTCTTGGTTGCGACACCGACGTTAATGTTGTTCTTCGTTGCGGTCAGTACGAGGGGGACCAGGTAAGCCATGGACTTTCCCACGCCCGTACCTGCCTCAACCGCCAGGTTTCTCTTTTCCCTGAGTGACCTCGCCACCGCAAGGGCCATTTCAACCTGCTCATTGCGAGCCTCGTAGCTTTCGAAGCGCCGACCCACCAGCCCATCAGCGGAAAAGGCCTGCGAGATCTCTTCTCTCTCCGGAAACTCAAGGCTCTGCGACAAGCCTCCCTCAGTTTCCTTGTCCCATGAATCTGATTCAATCAACGAAGGTCGCAGCGCAGCCTCATTGGCAGGGTTCTTCACCGTCACGCGAACCTGACCCGATCCAAAGTAGGAAACGCTTTCGAAGGGCTCATCTCCCCCATCGAGCGTATTTGCATCGCGTTTCGCGCGCATCTCAACGTTTCGTATACGCTCGCTTCTCAGTCGACGTATCGAGAAAGGCCTCCGCTTCGAAAACAGTTCCATCTGTCCGATCTGCTCCGTCGGCGACACATCATCAGGTTCTCCGCCAAACAACGCGCTTGTTGATGTTTCACGTGAAACATTTTCTGTCGTGGAAACTGCAAATTCGCTCGATTGAGCCGCGAAAATTACCGTTTCGAATGTTTCACGTGAAACATTCTTCTCGCTATTTTCATCGAAAGGAACCGCATCATCAGCGCGTCGCTTGCTATATCCTTCCGCGAAATGCTTGAACACTACCACTGTCGGCCAATTCGCAGGATCCTCCATCTGAGCAATTTCACGCAGGAGCACATCTGGCATGGAACTGACGGCCGCAAGCAAGATGCGATACAACGCACAGGTAGCAGCAACATCTTCATCAGCTCGATGGGTCGACAAGGGCGCGCCAAATGCCTTAACCAAATCGATTAACCTATGGGATTTCATCTTAGGCAAGGAAACGCGAGCCAAATCAAGCGAATCAAGCCACGTGTTCCCGAGAAGTGGATAACCAGCAGGATGCTTTGTCGTGAAATTACGATCGAACTCCGCGTTATGAGCGACAATCTTCGCATCTCCGACAAACGAAACGAGTGCAGAAAGGGCCTCTTCCGGACTTGGAGCATCCGCGACATCCTCATCATGTATGTTCGTCAAATGAGCTACATCATCAGGGATACTCTTTCCGGGATTAACGAACGTCACAAACCACTCGACGATCTCCCCTTTCTCCAATCGAGCAGCCGCAATTTGGGTCAATTCATCGTGGTTGAGGGAAAATCCAGTTGTCTCGGTATCCAAAACAACAACGTTTCGATCGAACTCGCCATAGTCATTTTGCTTTGCCTTGTCAGGAAGCAGGGCATATCGATCAATCACCGCTTCGGGCGTTCCATCGCAAACGTAATTCCTGATATGATCTTTAAACAAATTCATAACCTATCATTTTGATTTCAGCGTTAACTGTCTATTTTACCAACATACCCTAAGGATGTCTCATGGAACGCTACTACGGCGGATACCACAAGTTCGATGCCCTATCTGAAAAAGAAGCCGGTTACCTGCTTAACGCCGACAATCTGGTCGGCGACCGCTTCGTAGTCACAACCGAATTCGTTGACGGAATTCGTGTCGCCTGGCTTGAGAACAAGTTCGGAAAGAGGATCGGCTTCTTTGATGAGGATTTCTCACGTCAGATCAGTCTCTTCGAAGCTCGAGGGTGGGAGATTTACGCACTTCTATCCTACATCGCTTACACCGAAACCGAACAAGGGGGCCTCTACTGGGGTGAAATGGCCATCATATCCTGCGAACCCCAGATAACAGAGTCGGTTTCACCGTTGATCGACTGGCTTTCAAAACGCCTTGGGGAAGGTGTTAGGCCTCGAATAGATTTTGACACCAGGGCTGTCGAGAAACTTCTCTCAAGTTCCGGAGCCTGGCGCCCCGAACAGAACATGCCCGCACCGAATAGGGGCGACGGCACAGTTATCATGAAAGACAGCCTGTCCTTAGGCGACAAGGTCATCGAGAAGGGTCGTCAGGGAAATATAGGCTGCTATGCTTTAAGCTGGTGTTTTTTAATAGCTTTGGTTATTGGAATCCTGTTTCTCGTGAAAACAGTCCTGGGTTTGTAAACCGGAAGAGAGGTTCACCATGCCTTCATCTACATACGTGATGGATTATTCTCTCACTGATTTAGAACACCTGTTCGTTCAATTGAATCAACCGCGATTTAGGGCCAAACAGCTTCATGATTGGCTCCATTGCAAACATGCCTTTTCTTACGAAGAGATGTCTAACCTCCCGAAGCAGCTTCGAGAAATTCTCTCTGAACAGCTTCCTTTGAACAAACCAAGTGTTGCTGACAGGCAAGTTTCTTCTGATGGAACCAGAAAGTACATCCTCCGCCTACATGACGGCAACTTAGTTGAAACGGTCGGCCTTCCTTCGTTTGATTCTCATGGTGAGATCAAGAGGCTTACTGTTTGCTTCTCAACGCAAGTGGGATGCGCTATGCAGTGCGCCTTCTGCGCAACCGGAAAAGAAGGTTTCACGAGAAACATCTCGTCATGGGAGATGCTCGATCAGATCGCTGTCGTTGAAAGGGATTTCGATCATCGAGTGACAAACGTTGTGGCCATGGGTCAAGGAGAACCTTTCCTCAACTACGATGAAACCATCTCGGCTCTCCGAAAGATGAACGATGAGACCCGCTTCAACATCGGCGCGCGCCACATTACTGTCTCCACTTGCGGCGTATTCAGTGGAATAGACAAGCTCTCCGACGAACCAGAGCAGTTCACTTTGGCAATATCCCTCCATTCTGCGATTCAAGACATAAGAAACGCCCTTATGCCTAAGATGGAGAACCAACCTTTGCGTCAGTTGAAGAAGGTGTTAGGAAATTACATTCGCAAAACAAACAGGCGAGTGACCATTGAATACCTTTTGATTAAAGACATCAATGATCAGGAAGAAGATCTTAACGCTTTGATATCTTTCGCGAACGGGCTTCTCTGTCATGTGAATCTACTTCCGATGAACAGCGTTGAAGGATCGGAGCTTCAACCTAGTGATTCTGTAACCGTTGATCATTGGGTTCAGACGCTGAACAGCAAGGGAATAGAAACGACGATCAGACAATCACGTGGGTCGGATATATCCGGTGCTTGCGGTCAGTTGAAAAATCAGTGGACTTCCGACTTGAGCTAAATCAGCTCCCCTGAAAATCAAGAAGGGCCCTGGATGTTTCACGTGAAACATCCAGGGCCCTTCTTTTATGTGTTCGGATTAAGAAGCCGAAGCTATTATCTCCTCGAACAAACGATGGAGATCTTCCTCATCCTTAAACTCGATCTCGATTTTATTCTTACCTTTCACAGACTTTACCCTTACGTTCGTGTTAAGGATCTCACGAAGCGTCTTCGCAACTTTCTTGAAGGAGTCGGGAGAAGAGGTCCTTGTTGAAGTCGATTGATCATCCTTCTTTCCCGAGAGAAGGCGGGCGAGAGCCTCGGTCTCTCTCACGCTTAGCTTCGTCTCCATCAGCTTCTTCGAAAGAGCAAGTCTTCCTTCCTTTGTCGGGATGGATAAAATAGCACGAGCATGACCTGCTGTAATTTTCTCCTCATACAAAAGCTGCTGTGCTTCTTCTGGCAACTCGAGCAGTCTCAAGGCGTTTGCAACCGTAGAACGTCCTTTAGACATAGCTTTCGCCACATCCATTTGCGTCATATCATTCCGCTCCATCATGCGGCGATAGCCATACGCCTCTTCAATCGGATTCAAATCCGACCTCTGGACGTTCTCAATAAGAGCAAGCTCCAGGGCTTTCCCATCATCAACATCCTTGATTCTTATGGGAACACTCTCCATACC
>JAFSHA010000027.1 GCA_017440565.1 Eggerthellaceae bacterium
GCCCGGTGTGGGCCGCGCAGCACAGGCTGTGGATTTCCTGCTGGGCGAGCGCACTGTGGGTGAGAATGTGGTGATCATTGGCGGCGGTCTCACCGGCTGCGAGATCGCACCCTCAACGTCGAGCGTCTCGAGCAGATCATCGCCAAAGAGCGCCCCGACGCCCTGCTGCCCAACCTTGGCGGCCAGTCGGCGCTTAACCTGTGCTCGGCACTCAACGAAAACGGCGTGCTGGACAAGTACGGCGTGAAGGTCATCGGTGTGCAGGTTGACGCCATCGAGCGCGGCGAGGACCGCCAGGTGTTCAAAGACACCATGGACTCGCTTGGCATCGAGATGGCACGCAGCGAAGTGGCGCATTCCGTCGAGGAAGCCGTCGACATCGCCAGCCGCCTGGGCTACCCCTGCGTGCTGCGCCCCGCCTACACCATGGGCGGCACCGGCGGCGGCTTGGTATACAACATCGAAGAGCTGCAAACCGTCGTAGCACGCGGCCTGCAGGCATCGCCCGTGCACGAGGTTTTGGTCGAGGAATCCATCCTTGGCTGGGAAGAACTCGAGCTCGAAGTCGTGCGCGATGCCAAGGGCAACATGATCACCGTGTGCTTCATCGAGAACATCGACCCGCTGGGCGTTCACACCGGCGACTCCTTCTGCAGCGCCCCCATGCTCACCATCTCCGAAGAGGTGCAGAAGCGTCTGCAGGAAAAGTCCTACAAGATCGTGGGCGCCGTCGAGGTTATCGGCGGCTGCAACGTGCAGTGGGCGCATGATCCGGTGACCGACCGCGACGTCATCATCGAGATCAACCCGCGCACCTCGCGTTCTTCCGCGCTGGCATCGAAGGCCACGGGCTTCCCCATCGCGCTCATTTCCGCCATGCTGGCAAGCGGCCTCACGCTTGACGAGATCCCCTGCGGCAAGCACGGCACGCTCGACAAGTACGTCCCCGGCGGCGACTACATCGTCATTAAGTTCGCGCGTTGGGCGTTCGAGAAGTTCAAGGGCGTCGAGGACAAGCTGGGCACGCAGATGCGCGCCGTCGGCGAGGTTATGAGCATTGGCAAGACCTACAAGGAAGCGTTGCAGAAGGCCATTCGCTCGCTTGAAACCGGCCGCTACGGTCTCGGTTTCGCGAAAGACTTCAACGAGAAGAGCCTTGACGAGTTGATCGAGCTTCTGGCCTTCCCCACCTCTGAGCGCCAGTTCGTCATGTACGAGGCGCTGCGCAAGGGTGCGACCGTTGAGCAGCTGCACGGGCTTACCGCCATCAAGACCTACTTCATCGAGCAGATGGCCGAGCTGGTGGCCGAGGAAGAGGCCATCCTGGCCTTCGCCGCCGCCAACCCCGGCGCCATGCTGCCCGACGCCATGCTGGAAAGCGCGAAGAAGAACGGCTTCGCCGACCGCTATCTCGCGCAGATCACCGGGCTTGACGAAGTGGCCATTCGCGCCCGCCGCGCCGAAATCGGCGTGGTCGAAGGCTGGGAGGGCGTGCACGTCAGCTCCACGGCCGACAGCGCCTACTATTACTCTACATACAACGCGCCCGACTCCAGCCCCGCAAGCGACCGCGACAAGATCATGATCCTTGGCGGCGGCCCCAACCGCATCGGCCAGGGCATCGAGTTCGACTACTGCTGCGTGCACGCGGCCATGTCGCTCAAGAAGCTGGGCTTCGAGACCATCATCGTAAACTGCAATCCCGAGACGGTTTCCACCGACTACGACACCTCCGACAAGCTGTATTTCGAGCCGCTCACGGCCGAGGACGTGCTGGCCATTTACGAGAAGGAGAAGCCGCTTGGCGTTATCGCCCAGTTCGGCGGGCAGACGCCGCTTAACCTGGCCAGCCAGCTCGAGGCCGCAGGTGTGAACATCCTGGGTACGAGCCCCGAGATCATCGACCTGGCCGAAGACCGCGACCGTTTCCGCGAGATCATGGACAAGCTGGGCATTCCCATGCCCGAGGCTGGAATGGCCGTCACCGTTGACGAAGCGCTCGACATCGCGCACAAGATCGGCTACCCGGTCATGGTGCGTCCGAGCTACGTGCTTGGCGGCCGCGGCATGGAA
>JAFSHA010000028.1 GCA_017440565.1 Eggerthellaceae bacterium
CGGGCGCCACGAGGGTAACCCCCGCCGTCTCAAGCGTTTCACGATACTCGCTCGAGCGGAAGTAGGGGTTCACGATATCGAGGTCGATAAGGGTGACGTCGAACCCGGCCTCGGCCGCGTCGATAGCCAGGTTCAACGCGAAGTTCGTCTTACCTACACCGTAGTGCCCGCACACGATGGTGACGGGCTTGAGCGGAAAAGGCAGGGGCACCTACACCAGCCCCTCAGCAGGCTTGGCGGCGGCTGCCTCATCGGCTTGGCGAATGGCGACGCGGCGGATCTTGCCGTTGACGGTGCGCGGCAGCGAGTCGACGTACTCGATGATGCGCGGGAACTTGTAAGGCGCCGTCTGGTTCTTCACCCAGCGCTGCAGCTCACGCGTAAGCTCGTCGGTTCCCTTGAAGCCTTCCGCCAGCACGACCGTGGCCTTGACGGCCTTGCCGCGAACGGGATCGGGCACGCCGGTCACCGCGACCTCGCGCACCGCGTCGTGCTCGAGCATGACGCTTTCGATCTCGAAGGGGCCGATGCGGTAGCCGCTCGACTTGATGACGTCGTCGTTGCGGCCGACGTACCACAGGTAGCCGTCCTCGTCGCGCCACGCGGTGTCGCCGGTGTGATACCAGCCATCGTGCATGGCTTCGGCGGTTTTCTCGGGGTTGCGGAAGTACTCCATCATGATGCCCGCAGGATGCGGGTCGGTTGCGATGCAGATCTCGCCCGTCTCGCCGTTGTTGCAACGCGTGCCGTCTTCGCGCAGAACCTGCACGTTGAAGGCCGGCGAGGGCTTGCCCATGGAGCCGGGACGCGGGGTTGAATTGGTGAGGTTGGCGATGGTAAGCGGGGTTTCGGTTTGCCCGAAGCCCTCGTAGATGGTCAGGCCCGTGTGCTCTTTCCAGAAGTCGAAAAGGTCGGGGTTCAAGGCCTCGCCCGCGGTGGTGCAGTACTCAAGCGACGACAGGTCAAACGAGTCGACGTCGGCCTGCATCATGAGGCGATACATGGTAGGCGGGCAGCACAGCGTCGTGATGCGGTACTTGCCGATCATCGAGAGGATCTCGGCCGGCTGATAGCGGTCGAAGTCGTACGTGAAGACGCACGCTTCCATGAGCCACTGGCCGTAGTACTTGCCCCACACCGCCTTGCCCCAGCCAGTGTCGGCGATGGTGAAGTGGATGCCGTCGGGGCGCACGTTGTGCCAATGCTTGGCCGTGACCAGATGCGCCACGGCATAACGCGAATCATGCAGGACCATCTTGGGATTGCCCGAGGTTCCCGAACTGAAGTACATGAGCATGGGGTCGGCCGCCAGCGTCTCGCGGCGCGCAAACTCCTCGGATGCCGCACGAACGCCGGCATTGAAGTCAATCCAGCCCTCACGGCTCACGGTAGGCAGGCAGATGCCTTCCTCGCCGGAAAGGGCGGCTCCCACAAGCTCGCCTTCGGCGAAGGCCCAGCTTCCGTCTTCGTTTTGCGGCGTAAGGCCCGCGCCGGGGGCGTTCACCAAAATGAGCGACTCAACGCTCGGGCAGTCGGGCACCGTCGCATCGACCACGTCGGCGATGTCACCGGCGGTGGTGCAGATGACCGACTTGATGGAAGCGCCGTTGAGGCGGTACTCGAGGTCGTGCTCCTTGAGCATGAAGGTGGCAGGCACCATGACGGCGCCAAGCTTTGCGAGGGCGGTTGCCACGAACCAGAACTGGTAATGGCGACGCAGGATGACAAGAACGTAGTCACCGCGGCCGATGCCCTGCTCAGAGAGGAAGTTGGCCGTCTTGTCCGACCACTTCTTCATGTCGCCGAAGGTGAAGAGGTGCTCTTCGCCTTCGGGGTTGCACCATATCATGGCGCGGCGATCGGGGTCGTTCACGCCGATGTCGTCTACGACGTCGTAGCCGAAGTTGAAATTCTCGGGGCAAACCACGTCGAACTTAGTGAGCTGGTCTTTGTCGTTGTACTGTTCCTCTACGAAACGAAGGTTGATGTTTCTCATAATATCTTTCCCAGGTAGTTCAGGCTGTTAGTGTCGAAGGGTCAAAGCTCGGGAAGTGCCGCAGGCCTCAAAGCACGGCGCCTTTGCGCTCAAGGTAAAGGCGCCGTGATCATGCAGGCGAGACGCTTCCCTAGATAATCTTCTCCTCCGGGTCCCTGAGAACGATGGCGAGGAACTTGCAGGGCTCGCCGCCGATGGCGATCATGCCGTGGCCGCGGCCAGAGTCATACATCACAAGGTCGCCGGGCTCGAGGTCTTCGATGTGGCCCTCGTAGGCGAAGCGAAGCTTGCCGGAGATGACGAAGTCAAGCTCCTGGCCCTTGTGAGCGGAAAGGTGAATGGGGGCATCCTGCTCTTCCTCGAGGTAAGGCGCCGTGACCAGGAAGGGCTCGGCGAGCTTATGACGGAAGTGCGGGGCCTTGTGCAGGTACTCGAAGCCAGCACGGCGCTTGATGGAAAGGCCGTCAGCGGCACGAGTGAGCGAATAGCCCGTCAGATGCGGGTTCTCGCCCGTGAGCAGCTCGATGACGTCAACGCCGAAGCGATTGGCGCATCGATAGAGGAATGTGAAGGAAAGGTCGTTCTCGCCCGATTCCTGAGCGGCGTATTCGGCCACCGTCAGGCCCGTTGCGTCGGCCATTTCCTGCATCGTGAGGTCAAGGTCTTCACGCAGCGCGAGAATTCGACCTGCCACCTCTTTGATATTCGGCTCCATGAATGACTACCTCCTTTTCTGATACTTGGCGCGCACGAATGCGCTAGGCTGGATTGGACAGATACGCCGGCAGATGCGCATCTGAATTTCCAAATAATACTAAATGATTGCGCGAGCACATCATCATTTAACTTGTTAGACACCCAAATTATCGCTATTGGGCAATAGAAGAGGGGCCGCCTTGCGAAAAACGCGAGGCAGCCCCTCGAAACGCTCAACCTATTTCGCCGTCCTTGCCCGCTTCTGACGTTTTGCGTCAAATACGCTGAGGGCTAATCGAAGCTCTTGACCATCTTGGCGGCGAAGTGGGCGTCGGCACCACCGGGAGTAAGCTGGGAGGCGAAGGCCGACTTTCCGTTGACGGGCACAAGCTTGAAGTCCCTTCCCTCCTCGCTTTCAAGGAAGGCCTTGATGACGGAGGCGTTTTCCGCAAGCGTCACGGTGCAGGTGGCATAGGTAAGCGTACCGCCCGCCTTCACGTGCGCGGCGGCTTCTTTCAGCATGGAAAGGCCAAGGGTCGCATACTCATCGATGGTCTCGGGCTTGAGGCGCCAGCGAATCTCGGGATGACGGCGCAAGGTGCCAAGCCCCGTGCACGGCGCGTCGATGAAGACGGCGTCGAACGTGCGCTCACCGAGCACTTCGGCGAGCTTGGTGGCATCCCCCGTAAGCGCCTCGGAGACGTTGATGCCGTATGCCTGGGCACGCTCCTCAAGCAGCTTCGTCTTGAAGGCGTGGTTGTCAAGCGTCACGTAGGTTTCGATCTGCCCGTTCCATTTGCGCAGGGCGTTGCTTTGAATGAGGATTGTCTTCGTAGCGCGGCCGGCGCCGATCTCGAGGAAGCTTTCAGGTTTTTCATCAGGAAGGACGATGCTGGCGACGGCCTGGGAGGCCGCATCGGAAACCAGCAGGTGGCCGTTGTTCAGCAAACGGCGAATGCGCCCGTCAGAGAGGGGCTGGCCGTTGTCGAGCTTATAGCAGCCCGCGATCTCCACCCCGTCGACGCTTGCCTGCTGCGGGTTTCCATGAGCCGCGGTCAAGGTTCCTACGACGTCTTCCCCATCCTTCGCGGCGTTGAGCGCAATGAAGACAGGGGCGGGCTCGTTGCTGATCTCCATGAAATCATGCGCGCCATCGGGGCCGTAGATCTCGAGCAGCTGACGGGCGAGCCATTCCGGGAAGGCATGCTTGCGTGCATAAGCACCCATTTCGCGCTGGGGGTCGCCGAAGGGGAATTCGGGTTTGACCATGACCAGCTTGCGAAGCACGGCATTGCCCACACCCGACGCCTTCGGCGCAACCGAGCGCACCAATTCGACGCCCTGGTCAACGGCGGCGTGCGCCTCCTTGTCGAGGAACAGGATCTCGTAGGCGCTGATACGCAGCGCGTCGCGCACCGAGTCGGACACGTCATCGGGGTTGTTCATGCAGCGGTTGAGGGCGTCATCAAGCGTACCGCTCGTGCTGACAACGCCGAGAACGAGTTTCGTGGCGAAGGCACGGTCCTCGGGCTGCAGGGGCGAGTCGTCGATGTGCTTGGAGATGAGCTCTTGCGCGAAGGCGTCGCGGCGGCGCAGCTCGGCAACGACCTTAAGCGCAGCAAGACGCGCCGGCGAGGCGGAATGCCCGTCGTTGCGCGGCTTACGGCCTTGATAGCCCTTGCGTGCCTGGTCTTTCGGGTTGTCGGCGTACTTGAAATCCCGGCGCGGCTTGTCATCGTGGCTGCGCGCGCGGTCGCCTTCGAACTTGCGGTCGGTATGCGGTTTGCGATCACCCTCGAACTTGCGGTCGGCTCTGCTGTCGGCGTCGTCCTTTCGGAAAGGCTTTCGCGGGGGCTTGCGCTCGCCGTCGAAACGGCGTTCGTTGTCGCGATCCTCGAACCTGCGCTCCGTCCTGCCTTCGCCATCGAACCTGCGATCACCGCGAGGCTTGTCAAACTTGCGATCGCCATCGAACTTGCGGTAGGGCTTGCGCTCCCCTTCGTCTTTGCGGAAAGGCCTCTTCTCCCCGTCGAACTTGCGCTCGGGCTTTCCCTCTCCATCAAACTTACGGTAGGGCTTTCCCTCTCCGTCGAAAGACTTGCGCTCGGGTTTGCCTTCGCCGTCGAACTTACGGTAGGGCTTGCGATCGCCGTCGTCTTTGCGGTATGGCTTGCGGTCTCCGTCGAACTTGCGCTCACCTCGGGACGTGTGATCGCCGTCGAACTTCCGGTCGCCACGAGGCTTGTCAAAGCGGCCCTTTCCGCCCTTTCCGTCATACGGCTTGCCCTTACCGCGGTCATCGCGAGAGCGTTCGCCACCGTAAGGCTTACGATCGGCGTTTCCGCTGTCCTGCTTTTTCTCAGGCTGATCAGACATCTATCCTGCTCCATTCCATACCGTTTTTCAGCTGCTGCATTCCCGCAGCAAACGATTTCGCATCCATGGCTTTCTTGCCATCGGGCTTGACCTCAAG
>JAFSHA010000029.1 GCA_017440565.1 Eggerthellaceae bacterium
GCGCTGGGTGAAGAACCAGACGGCGCCTTACAAGTTCCCGCGCATCATCGAGTACGTCGACTCGCTGCCGCGCACCGTCAACGGCAAGATCCGCCGCGTGGCCATTCGCCAGGCCGATGAGGCAGCCGCCGCCAAGCCCGCCGAGGGGCTGGTGTAGGTGCCCCTGCCTTTTCCGATCAAGCCCGTCACCATCGTGTGCGGGCACTCCGGCGTAGGTAAGACGAATTTCGCGTTGAACCTGGCTATCGGCGCGGCCGAGGCCGGGTTCGACGTCACCCTTATCGACCTCGATATCGTGAACCCCTACTTCCGCTCGAGCGAGTATCGTGAAACGCTTGAGACGGCGGGGGTTACCCTCGTGGCGCCCGTGTTTGCGCAGGCGGGAACCAGCTTGGATGTTCCCTCGCTCACCGGTGCCATCGCTCCTGCCATCAATCGCGCTTACTTTGACGCCCGCAAGGGCGAGGGTGCGACGAAGGTTATCGTCGACGTGGGCGGAGACGACGCTGGCGCCACCGCGCTTTCGCGGTTCGCGAGAGACATTGCTTCCGGGCCGTACGATTTCCTGTATGTGGTGAACCGTTTCCGCAACCTCACGCAAACCTCGCAAGAGGCCATTGAGGTGCTGCGCGAAATCGAGGGGCGCTGCTCCCTTTCCGCAACGGGCATCGTTGGAAACTCCCACCTGAAGGCCGAAACATCTTGCGAGACCATAGCGCTTGGCTTGGCTTTCGCGCGCGAGGTTTCAGAACTTGCCGGCCTTCCGCTTGCGTGCGTAACGCACCCCGTCACGCTTCATCCGAGTTTTGATGCTGATGAGAAAGGGTATCCTGTAGAGATACTCGTAAAATCCCCCTGGGAATAGATAAGACGCGTCGCCCGAGCGTTTGCGAAGCGGCGCGTTGAGAGAAAGAGAGGTGCTCAATGGCTCGAATTGCCGTCGACGAGGGCTTCTGCAAGGGTTGCGGCCTGTGCGTTGATGCCTGCCCCCGTAACATCATAGAGCTTGATCCCGAGCGCATTACGCCGAAGGGCTATCATCCTGCGCACTGCATCGACCAGGCAAGGTGCACCGGCTGTGCCAACTGCGCCACCATGTGTCCCGATGTCGCCATCACGGTTTGGAGGTAGCGTATGACCGAGAAAGTGCTTATGAAGGGCAACGAAGCCCTCGCCGAAGCTGCGCTGCGTGCTGGCTGCCGCTTCTTCTTCGGATACCCCATCACCCCGCAAACCGAGGTTGCGGCTTACATGTCCAAGCGCCTTCCGCAGGTGGGTGGCACCTATCTGCAGGCTGAGTCCGAGGTTGCGGCCATTAACATGGTCTATGGCGCTTCGGCTGCAGGCGCGCGCGTTATGACTTCGTCTTCTTCTCCCGGAATCTCGCTTAAGAGCGAGGGTATTTCCTACATGGCGGGAAGCGACCTTCCCGGCGTGATCATCAACATTCAGCGCGGCGGCCCTGGTCTCGGTGGCATTCAGCCTTCGCAGTCTGACTACTGGCAGGCAACTCGCGCCACTGGTCACGGCGATTTCCAGATCTTCGTGTTTGCGCCCTCCACCGTACAGGAGATGGCTGATTGCGCCTACGAGGCCTTCGACATTGCCGATAAGTACCGCATTCCTGTCATGATTCTGGGCGACGGCCTGCTCGGCCAGATGATGGAGCCCGTGTGCCTGCCTGAAGCGCGCGACATGGAGAGCCTGCCCGCTAAGCCCTGGGCTACGATGGGTCATAAGCACGAGCGTGAGCACAATGTTGTAAATTCGCTCTACCTTACTGCCGACAAGCTGGAATCCCTCAACATCGAGCGCTACGAGCGTTACGACGTCATCAAGGCCAACGAGCAGCGTTGCGAGGAGTACCTGGTTGATGACGCCGACTTCGTGGTTGTGGCGTTCGGCGCATCGGCGCGCGTTGCCCGCAGCGCCGTGAACGCCGCGCGCGAGCAGGGCATCAAGGTCGGCCTGCTTCGTCCCATCACGCTGTGGCCCTTCCCCGAAGCTGCCATTAACAAGGCGTGCGAGCATGCCAAGGCTTTCCTCGCCGTCGAGATGAACATGGGTCAGATGGTCGACGACGTGAGGCTTGTGGTCAACGGCCGCGTGCCCGTCGAGTTCTACGGCCGCACTGGGGGCGTCATTCCGACGCCTGCTGAGGTGCTTGGCAAGATCGTCGAGATGACCGAGAGGGAAGGTGAGTAGCATGACCGAAGCAAGCAACGAGAAGCTGGTCTACGAGCGCCCTCACGCGCTGCTGCCTGTCGTTACTAACTACTGCCCGGGTTGCCCCCACGGCATCGTCATTCGCCTGGTTACCGAAGTGCTCGACGAGCTGGGCGTTGAAGGCAAGACTATCGGCGTCGCGCCTGTCGGTTGCGCCGTCATGTCCTATGATTTCTTCGCCTGCGACATGATCGAGGCTGCGCACGGCCGCGCCCCGGCCGTTGCCACCGGTGTGAAGCGAGCCCTGCCTGACAGCGTCGTTTTCGCCTATCAGGGTGACGGCGACCTTGCCTCCATCGGCATGGCCGAGACGGTTCACGCGGCAACGCGCGGCGAAAACGTCACCGTCATCTTCATCAACAACGCCATCTACGGCATGACGGGCGGCCAGATGGCGCCCACCTCGCTGCCGAACCAGGTTACGCAGACTTCGCCTTATGGCCGTGATGTAAACACGGCGGGATACCCCATCCGCGTTGCCGAGCTGCTTTCCAACCTCGATGGCGTGGCCTATATCGAGCGCGTCACCGTCGACAAGCCGGCCAACGTTCGCAAGGCGAAGAAGGCCATCAAGAAGGCCTTTCAAACCCAGATCGAGGGCCGCGGCTACTCCATGGTCGAGGTCGTCTCAACCTGCCCGACCAACTGGGGCATGACGCCGCAGGAGGCTTTCGGCTGGATGAACGAGAACATGCTGCCGTACTACCCGCTTGGCGTGTACAAGGACGTCGTGGCCGACGGCTACGAGAACGCCGCCGAGGCCGCCCGTGCTCGAGCGGCGGCTTGCCCCATTGCTAACCCCCAGGTCGAGGATTAGGAGGAAGCCCCATGTCAAAGGATATGCAAGCCGTGTTCGCCGGCTTCGGAGGCCAAGGCACCCTGTTCTCTGGCAAGGTGGTTGCCTATGCCGGCCTCATCGAGGGGCGCGAGGTGTCGTGGTTTCCGTCCTACGGTCCCGAGATGCGCGGCGGCACCGCCAACTGCTCGGTCACCGTTTCTGACGGCCTGATCGGCAGCCCCCTTGTTACCGAACCCGACGCGGTCATCGCCATGAACCAGCCTTCTTACGATAAGTTCGTCGACCTGGTGAAGCCGGGCGGCGTCATCGTAGCCGATACCTCCATGGTGGCCGAGCTCGGGCAGCATCCCGACGTTCGCGTGATCGGCATTCCGGCTACCCAGATCGCTGAAGAGGCGGGCCTTAAGGGCCTCGCCAACATCGTGCTTCTGGGCCGCCTGTTCGCCGAAGAGCCCTTCTGCGCGCTCGAGACCGTCGATGCGGCTTTGCAGAAGTGCATTCCGCCTAAGAAGGCCGCCATGCTCGACAAGAACCGCGTCGCCTTCAAGCTTGGAACGGAGGCTTAGGTCCCATGGATGCTATGAGGGAAATCGGCCTGCGCATCGAGGGTTTGCGCGAGGCGTGCGATGTCACCCAGGAGGAAATGGCCCGCGAGCTCGAGGTTTCGCTCGAGACGTACCAGAAGTGGGAGGAAACAGGCGCCGACGTGCCTATTTCCGCCATCTACCATATGGCCAAGACCTTCGGCGTCGAGTTTACCGAGATCCTAACCGGCACGGCTGCGAAGCTGGACACCTATCATGTTGTTCGCGCAGGTCAGGGCAAGGAGGTCGACCGCTATCCCGGCTACTATTACGAAGACCTTGCTTGGCGTTATCAGGGCAAGATCATGCAGCCGCTGCTCGTGGTGCTCGACCCGTCCGATGAGCCTGCCAAGCTGGTTACGCATACGGGCCAGGAATTCAACATCGTCATCGAGGGTACGGTCATCGTCTCCTTCGGCGACAAGGAGTTCGAGCTCAACGCCGGCGACAGCATCTACTTCAACCCCATGTACCCGCATGGGCAGCGTTGCGGCGGCAGCGTGCCGGCTAAGTTCGTAACCATCATCGCCGAGTAGCGGCGGCGGATTTCCGCTCGATCGGGGCAAGGCGGGTCGAAAAATCCTGTGCTCAAATAGTCCTGAGCTCGCTCGAACAGCCCACTGGGCTGTTCGGCTCGTGCGGAACTGCGCGCGGGGCCTTTCGCCCCGCCTTGCCCCTGCCGGTATTCGACGGAATGAGTGAAGGGGTCGCGTCTCCCCACTCATTTGCCTTGCTTGTAAGTTAAGACCCTTTAAGGAACTCACCACCTATGGACCACATTCTGAAGAAGTATTGCCCGCGTATCGAGTTTGACTCGTACGAGGATTTCTATGAGAACTTCCGTATTGACGTTCCCGCCGACTTCAACTTCGGCTATGACGTCGTGGATGAGTGGGCGAGGGTGGAGCCTGAAAAGCGCGCGCTTGTGTGGTGTGATGACGCGGGCCGCGAGCGTACGTTCACCTTCTCGGATGTCTCCCGCATTTCCAACAAGGTAGCCAATGCCTTCTACAAACTGGGCGTCCGTAAGGGCGATGTGGTCATGTGCATCCTGCGTCGCCGTTGGGAATACTGGATGGTCGCAAGCGCGCTTTGCAAGATCGGCGCAACCATCATTCCCGCCTCCCTGCAGCTGACGAAGAAGGATATCGTCTACCGCGCCAACGGCGCTAACGTGAAGATGATGGTCTGCGTGAACGATGCCTACGTGCTCGAGCAGGTTGAGCTTGCGCGTCCCGACGCCCCGAGCATCGAGAACACCGTCATCGTCGACGGGCAGCGTGAGGGTTGGCTTGCTTTCGACGAGCTTATCGAGAACGAAAGCGAAGCTTGGACGCGCCCCGAAGGCGCTGAGCGCACGTGCTCCAAGGACATCATGCTCATCTACTTCACGAGCGGCACCACCGGAAACGCCAAGGCTGTGTGTCATAACTTTGCACACCCGCTTGGTCACATTCTCACGGCGCGCTACTGGCAGCAGGTGCAGGAGAACTGCCTGCATATGAGCGTGACTGATTCCGGCTGGGCTAAGTTCGGCTGGGGCAAGATCTACGGCCAGTGGATTTGCGGCGCCACCATCTTCGCTTACGACATGGACAAGTTCGTCCCGCTCAACCTTCTTCAGAAGATCCAGGATTACAGGCTCACCACGTTCTGCGCGCCGCCCACCATGTACCGCTTCATGTTGCAGGAAGACGTCTCGCAGTTCGACCTTTCAAGCGTGCAGAACTTCGCTACCGCTGGCGAGCCGTTGAACGCCGAGGTCACGCTTGCTTGGGAACGCCTGACCGGCAAGAAGATTCGCGAGGGCTTCGGTCAAACCGAAGGCCCGGTTTTGCTGGCCACCTTCCCCTGGCTCGACCCGCGTCCCGGCTCCATGGGCAAGCCTTCGCCGCTGCTCAACATCAAGCTTCTTGACGATGACGGCGTTCCCGTCGAGGACGGCGAGGAAGGCGCTATCTGCGTGACCGGCCTTAAAGAGGCCTACCCGCCGGGTCTGTTCGTCGGCTACTATCAGGACGAGGAGCGTACGCGCGAGGCCGTCGGCGGCGAGTATTACAACCTGCATGATATGGCATGGCGCGACTCCGACGGCTACTGCTTCTTCGTCGGCCGCAATGACGACGTCATCAAGTGCTCGGGTTATCGCATCGGCCCCTTCGAGGTGGAAAGCGCCCTTATCGAGCATCCCGCCGTCGTGGAGTGCGCCGTCACCGCTGCGCCCGATCCCATTCGCGGCAAGGTGGTTAAGGCCACCATCGTGCTTGCGAAAGGTTACGAGCCTTCTGATGCGCTTATCAAGGAGCTGCAGAACCACGTGAAGAAGACGACCGCTCCTTACAAGTACCCGCGTATTGTTGAGTTCACCGACGAGCTGCCTAAGACCATCGGCGGCAAGATCAAGCGCAAGCTCATTCGCAACCAGGACGGCATCGACGACTAAAGTGGAACAGGGGTCGTAGCCCTGTTCCAAAAACCTTCAACTTAACGGCGATGTCACGTAAAAGCCTCGCAGAAGCGGGGCTTTGCTATACTTGGTTGCATACCACGGAAAGGCGGGCTCAATGTTCCAGTTCAATCGAAAGTACATGTTCATGGCCACGGGCGCGGGCTTGATAGTCACGGCCCTCGTGCAGACCATCTATTCGCTTGTCACCCACCAGGCCCTCGCCGCAACGCTGCCGGGCCTTGCGCTCTCGCTCGCTCTTTTCATCGTGGTCACCGCGTTTGCCGCCACGCACTTCAGCAAGCGCGCAAACGACGACGCCGACAATCTCATCTCGCTTTACGACGATCTGTGCGATCCTCAGGCCTTCGCCGATCGCGGCAAGGCCACCGCGCACGCCATGACCGTTCCCTACGACGCTTCAAGCGCGTGGTTCATGTCCTATTACGCTCAGGCGCTCCTCGACATCGGCGTGACCAAGAACGCTCAGGAAATAGAGCGCGCCATGTACGAGAGCGTCGCCGCCAGTAAGAAGGTCGAGGAGCAGGCGCAAATCGTGACGAACCTGGTGCCGCTTTCGCTTAAGGTGCTCGGCCCCGCCGAGACGCTTCCCATTATCGAGATGGGCCTTAACCTGCTCAAACAGGGCCCGGCGCTTAAGTTGGCGCCGGCCATTGCGTTTCTCGAGAACCAGCAGGTTATCGTGAAGGCGCAGGTTGACGGCGATGACGAGAAGCTTTTGCGCTTCTATTCTTCGACTCGCCTCAACCCCGACTTGCCGCTGCGCATTCGCGTCGAGCAGGCATGGGATGAGGCGCGCATTCACTATCGTCGCGGCGATTCCGCAGCCGAACGCGCTTGCCTCGAGTTCGTTATCGAAAACGGCAATAAACTTGCTCTCGTTTCCGCTGCCCGCTCTCGACTGGCTGCAAGCTAGCTCGTTTCCCGCGCATCCGCTGCCCCTTCGTCCTGCCTCCGTCGTCCGAAAAGCTCATGGCCAAAAACCGCCTCCATGTAACGCCAAAATGGCCAAAA
>JAFSHA010000030.1 GCA_017440565.1 Eggerthellaceae bacterium
GAACAGCAAGTCGCGCACAGCCTCCGTCACCTCAGGCGCACGGAAGAACGCCGTGATGAACTTGGCGGAGCCATCGGGCTCGTCACCACCGGAGAAGCCGCCGGGAATCATGATGATCTGGCTGTTCTTGATGGCATCGACCAGCGCCTTCGTGCTTTCGGCCACGCGCTCGGGCGAAAGGTTGTTGATGACGAGCGTCTGCGCCACGGCGCCGGCGCGCTCGAAGGCGCGGGCGGTGTCGTATTCGCAGTTGGTGCCCGGGAACACCGGGATGATGACGCGCGGACGCGCGATGGGCTCACGCGTGTAGGTGAGCGGAAGCGAAGTGGCATGGCTCACGGCCTCGACCTCTTCGCCGGCGCCGCGGTACGGGAAGACCGGCTCGAGCTTGCCCTCCCAAGCCTCCTGCAGCTTCGCGAGGTCGACCACTTCGCCAGCAGCCGTGAACTCGTAGGCCTCGGTGGTCACGCCCAGCTCGACCACGCCCATGTTGTCGGTGGCGGCGGGGATTTCCGCATCGTCGGCCAGCTCGACGGCAAAGGCGCCGTAAGCCGGGATGAAGAACGTGTTCACGTCGACGCCATCGTTCACGGCAAGGCCAATGCGGTTGCCCACGCACATCTTGAACAGAGCCTCGGCATCGCAGCCGTAACCAGGCGTGGACACGGCCAGCGCCTTGCCCTCGCCAATGAGCTGCTCGACGCAGGCGAACACCTCGTTTACGCCCGCAGCCTCGGGCATGATGCCGTTTTCGCTGTAGTACGGGTGAATGCACACCACGCGGCTGCCCGCCTTCTTGAATTCAGGCGACGTCACGCGGTCCACATGGCCCACGGCGGTTGCGAAGCTCACGAGCGTCGGCGGCACGTCAAGCGCCTCGAAGCTGCCCGACATGGAGTCCTTGCCGCCGATGGAGCCGATACCCAGGTCGATCTGCGCCATAAGCGCGCCCAGCACGGCCGCCGCCGGCTTGCCCCAGCGCTTAGGCTCGGTGCGCAAGCGCTCGAAGTACTCCTGGAAGGTGAGGTAGGCGTTCTTGCGCTCAAAGCCCGCGGCCACGAGCTTAGCCACGCTCTCGACCACGGCAATGTAAGAGCCCTCGAACTGGTTCACCGAGGTGAGGTACGGATTGAAGCCCCAGGCCATGCCCGAGCACGTGGTGGTCTCGCCATCGACCGGCAGCTTGGCAACCATGGCCATGTTCGGCGTGAGCTGGTGCTTTCCGCCGAAAGGCATGAGCACGGTAGCTGCGCCGATGGTGGAGTCGAAGCGCTCGGAAAGGCCCTTGTTCGAGCACACGTTCAGGTCGGTCATAACCGACGTCATGCGCTCCTCAAGCGTCTCGCCCGCCCAGTTGCAAGCGTAGTCGCCGCCTTCCACGATATGCACGTCCATATGCTTGGGCGCGCCGTTGGAGGCCAGGAATTCGCGGCTCACGTTGACGATGGGCACGCCATTCCACTCGATGACCACGCGCGGCTCGGCCGTCACGGTGGCCACCGGCGTAGCCTCGAGGTTCTCTTCCTCGGCAAGTGCGAGGAACTTTTCGACATCCTCTGCGGCAAGCGCCACGGCCATGCGCTCCTGGCTCTCGGAGATAGCAAGCTCGGTGCCGTCCAGGCCGTCGTACTTCTTGGGAACCTTGTTCAGGTTAACGTGGATGCCGTCGGCAAGCTCGCCGATGGCCACGGAAACGCCGCCCGCACCGAAGTCGTTGCAGCGCTTGATCATTTCGCAGGCGTCCTTGCGGCGGAACAAACGCTGGATCTTGCGCTCGACGGGCGCGTTGCCCTTCTGCACTTCGGCGCCGCAGCTCTCGAGCGACTCCATGTTGTGCGCCTTGGACGAACCGGTGGCGCCGCCGATGCCGTCGCGACCAGTGCGACCGCCCAAAAGCACCACGACGTCACCCGCAGCAGGCGTCTCGCGACGCACGTGGTCGGCAGGCGTTGCGCCCACGACCGCGCCGATCTCCATGCGCTTGGCGGCGTAGCCGGGATGGTAAAGCTCGTCGACCTTACCCGTAGCCAGGCCGATCTGGTTGCCGTAAGACGAATAGCCCGCGGCGGCCGTCGTGACCAGCTTGCGCTGCGGAAGCTTGCCCGGCAGCGTCTCGGAAACCGGCACCAGCGGATCAGCCGCGCCGGTCACGCGCATGGCCTGGTACACGTAGCTGCGGCCCGACAAGGGGTCGCGAATGGCACCGCCCACGCAGGTAGCTGCGCCGCCGAAGGGCTCGATCTCGGTGGGGTGGTTGTGGGTCTCGTTCTTGAACAGGTACAGCCAGTCCTGCTCCTCGCCGTCGACATCGCACTTGATCTTGACGGTGCAGGCATTGATCTCCTCGGATTCGTCGAGGTTCTTCAAAATGCCCTTGGCCTTCAGATAACGCGCGCCGATGGTGCCCATGTCCATGAGGCATACCGGCTTGTGCTCACGACCGAGCTCGCGACGCATCTCGAGGTACTTCTCGAAAGCGGCCTTCACCGCTTCGTCGTCGATCTGCACGTTCTCGAGCACGGTGCCGAAGGTGGTATGGCGGCAGTGATCGGACCAGTAGGTGTCGATCATCTTGATCTCGGTGATGGTGGGGTTGCGCTTCTCGGAAGCGAAGTACTCCTGGCAGAACGTGATGTCGGCAAGGTCCATGGCAAGGCCGCGCTCGGCGATGAAAGCCGCCAGACCCGCTTCGTCAAGCTCGAGGAAGCCGTCGATGATCTCCACCATCTCAGGCACGGGGTACTCCATCTTCAGGGTGTCACGCACCGCAAGGCTTGCCTCGCGCGCCTCGACGGGATTGATGAGGTGATGCTTGATAGCGGCAACGTCGCCTTCGGAAAGCGGGCCCTCGAGGATGTAGACCTTCGCGCTCAGAACCGCAGGGCGCTCGCCCTGGCTGATAAGCTGCACGCACTCGCTTGCCGAGTCGGCACGCTGGTCGAACTGGCCGGGAAGGAACTCGACCGCGAACACAACGGCGCCTTCGACCTGCGGAAGCTCGTAGCACACGTCATCGGACTGAGGCTCGCTGAACACCGTGGGCACGCACTGGGCGAACAGCTCCTCGCTGATGCCCTCGACGTCGTAACGGTTGAGCAGCCTCAGATTCTCCAGATTCTCTATCTCCAGAATGGTGCGCAGCTCACGCGCGAGCTGCTGCGCCTCAACATCAAAACCGGGTTTCTTCTCAACGTAAACTCGAGAAACCATGTCTAGGTCCGCCTTCCTGTATTTGCGCAGTTTTCGACAAGGTACAGAATAAACCAAAGGCGACGCTTCGGGCGCGTCGCCTTCGTTCAAGTTCGCTTTGTTCCGCCGTCGGCGCGCGACGGCTTTGCGCGTGCTATTCGGCGGCCTTCTCGGCAGGGGCGGCTTCCTCGGCGGGAGTAGCCTCCTCGGCAGGAGCGGCTTCCTCGGCCTTCTTCTTGCCGAAACCGAACAGGCCCTTCTTCGCGGGCTTCTCCTCGGCGACCTCGGGAGCCTCGGCAGCTTCGGGCGCCTCGGCGTCGGCAGCATCCTTTTCGGCCTTGGCCTTCTCGATGGCCTTGGGGTTGCGGCTTGCGTTCTTGCCGCTGCCCTTCTGCTTGCCAGCTGCCTGACGCGCGGCGCGGGCGGCGGCCTTCTCGGCCTTGGCCTGCTCGGCCTCAAGCTTCAGCATGCGGTCTTGGAAGGCCATACGCTCCTTGCGAATCTTGGAGAAGTCGATGTAGAACGCGGCGATGATGAGCGCATACGCGATGATCATGAACGCCATGGAGATCCAGCCGGGTTCGATTTCGCGCGTGACCCACGAAACGGCCGTCGCGGCAATGGCGCCGATAAGGCAGCCCCACCACAGCCTGCGCAGGAACTTGTAGCGATCGGTGTCGGGGTTGTAGTACTTGCGGTCAAGGCGGCGCTGCTCGTCACGGGCGGCCTTCTGAGCGGCCTTCTGCTCGGCTTTGCGCTGTTGCGGCGTCTTCTTGGCCGACTTCACCGTCACCGATGCGGCGGCCTTCGTCTTGGGCTTTGCCGACGCGGCGCTTTTGCGCGTGCTGCCGCTGCCGGCGTTCTCTTCGCTGTAACGCTCGTTCTGGAAATTACGCTGGGACATGTTTCTCCTTTGGCCCGCCGAAGCGGCAGGCACAAGCCTCAATGGGTTCTATTCGCAAACAACAGGACATTGTAACGCTTAAGAAGCGCCAACCGCAGAAGAAACAAACATGATTCGCGGCACGGCCCACAGCCAAGCGGAATCAGGCACGTCATGTGTCGCGGATCGATGCCGATAGGCGCAAACCATCCCGCTTCAACGGCGCTGTCCGAAACGAACGGCCAGGAACAGATCAACGGGCCAATTCACCCCTAAAATGTCCGAAATGAACGGCTGGGAACGCTTTTCGCGAGAAAAAGCGTTCCCAGCCGTTCATTTCGGACAAAACAGAGGGTTTGGGCGCCTCGAGGTATTCCTAGACGTCGATCTCGGACACGAAGGTTCCCGAACGTCGATCTCGGACACGAACATCCGCAGACCTCACAACGGTCAAACACAGCGCCCCGTCCAGTCAAAACGAGGGGGGTGCGTCACCACCCTCACCGTAATTTGACAAACTCGAACTAATGTTCTATCTTACTCTCCCCGAGCAACGAGGAGGAAGCGTGGCCCAACCGCCCGATCGCAAGGTGAAGCACTATGTGGACGTCATCGCCCGCATGCGCGACGACGGGCAGGTGACGCCCCTTGCGGTATGCTGGGGCGACGGGCGCACCTACCAGGTCGAGCAGGTGCTGCGCCCCTCCCCCGTCACGCTGCCGCCCAAAGGCAAGGCCGATCCCGTCCTCGTGCAGGAATACCGCGTGCGCGTCATGGGGCACGTCACCAAGCTCTACCTTGAGCGAGACCGCTCGCTTCCGGGCATGCCCGCGCAGTGGTACGTCATGGTATCTCCCACCAAGCTGCCCTGGCGCCTGGGCGTGCGTCCCCACGACCCAGCAGCCGCCTGGGACGGTTCGTGCTAGGGGCTAGCGAGCTGAATTTTCCCGCACTCACAACCTGGCAGCCTCGCCAGAAAGCTCGCGCTAAGGGCGGAGCCTGCGCATCTCCGACTCATCAGCGAATGAATCTGAGATGCGCAGGCTCCATCACCAACAAAGGCTTTCCCATCCTGCTTCTCCATGCTAAAATGTCATACGTCATACATTGGAGGTGCTTATGTCAAACGCGATGGTTTCAGTACGCATGCCCGCAGCAAAGAAGGAAACGGGAAACGCTCTGCTCAAACAGCTGGGATCAAGCGCTTCTCAGGCCGTCAATGACCTTTATGATTACGTTCTAGAGAACAGGGCGCTGCCCTTCCCCCAATCGGCCCAACAACGCACCCACACGCGCGAGGAGATCAAAAGAGCCGTCGAGCTCATCGACAGCATCTCCACCTTGCCGGCAAACAATCGCTTCTCGACCATGACCGATGACGAAATCAGGGCCGAGCGCCTGCGCGCACGCGGCTTGCTCGATTAGCGAGGTCGGCCATGAGAGTGCTTGTCGACACTAACATCCTCATCGATTTCTTTGCGCATCGCGACCCTCATTACCAGACGGCTCGAAAGCTGCTCCTTCTCGCCGCCCTCGGCGAATTCGAAATCTGGATGAGCGCATCTCAAATGACTGATGTGTTCTACCTTCTCACATCGGGCCCCGACAAGCTTGATCCCGAAGAGACCAAGCAATCGCTTAGGCGCCTGCGCCAGGTTGCGCACGTGTGCGCTCTTGGCGAAGAAGAGGTCGACGCCGCGCTCGACTCAACTTGGAAGGATTTCGAAGACGCCTGCATCCTTCAAGCCGCCTTGAAAACGCGATCGAAAGCCATCATCACGCGCAACCAGAAAGATTTCGATAAATCCCCCATCAGGATATTCGACTGCGGCCAGCTTTTCGCGTATCTGGAATCCGAGAAAGGCCTCGTCTACGACGAAATCGACTTCTAAAAAGCGGCTTTCAAGGAGCCTCCATTGGCTCTTTTGTGAACCGCGGAAGCATGGTTTAAGGCAAGTTATTCAGGGCAAGCATAGCGGAGCGCCATTCAGCACCACGACACCGTGTTCCGGGCAGCCCGCAGACGCCCATCTCGGACGCGGGCATTTCAGCCGCCCGATTTAGCGGGCGGCCTTCTTGGCTTGCTTCTTGGCCTGCTTGCCGGCGGCCTTCGACTGCTGGCTGGCCATAGCGCGCGTGCGCTCCTCGTCGTAGAGCGGAATGTGGATGGTGAAGCACGCACCCTTGTCCTTTTCGCCCTCTACCTGCACCCAGCCGCCGTGCCTGTCCACGATCTCCTTGACCACGGCAAGGCCGATGCCCAGGCCGCCGCTTTCGCGCGTGCGACCCGAATCGGCACGCCAGAACCGCGAGAACACCATCTTGGCCTCCTCGCGCGTAAGGCCGATGCCGGTATCGCGCACGGAAATGGAGGCCATGATGTCGCCCTTGCGCACCGTTACGTCGATATGCCCGCCCTCGGGCGTATAGCGCACAGCGTTCGAGATGAGGTTTGCCGTAGCCTGGCGAATCATGTCGGGGTCGCCCACCACGCGCACGTTAGGCTGCGCGTCATACGCAATGGTCAGACCCGAGTCGGCCACGAACATCTCGTGCGTGGACACGATGCCCTCGATAAGCTGGCCAACGTCAACCACTTCTTCCTTAAGCGGGCTCGAGCGGTTCTCCAAGCGCGAAAGCCTCAGCAGCGCCTCGACCAAGCGCCCCAAGCGCTGAACCTCGGAATTGACCGTAACCAAACGCTCCTCGTCGGCCTCGTACACGCCGTCGACCATAGCCTCGACCGTAGCCTGAATGGCCATGAGCGGCGTACGCAACTCATGCGCCACGTCGGTGATGAGACGCCGCTCGAGCATGCGATCCTTCTCCACCGATTCGGCCATCTCGTCGAAGGTCGCGCCCAAACTGGCAATCTCATCGTCGCCGCGCAGGTTGGTGCGCGCGGAAAGATCGCCTTCCTTGATGGCGCGCGCCGTCGAGGTCATGCGGTTGATGGGCGCCACCAAATTGCGCGCGAACAGAAAGCCGATGCAGGACGCCAGCACGATGGCAACCACCGTGGCCAAAAGCAACGCGCTGTACGAGTTCTCGCGGAACTCCTGGTCGGGTTGGCGCATGAACGTGTCGGAACCGTACACCCACACGCGCACCGAGCCCACCACCACATCATCGACGATGATGCTGGCCATGGCCACCTGGTTAGGATCGCTCGGCTCGAAAGAATTCACCAGCCCGGCGTCATCGCTTACGACCACCGACGAATCGAAGGGCACGCCGCCCGAGGTGTCGAGCACCTTCACGCCCACGCCAGCCGTGGTTTCGGCCACCTGCATGGCGGGGCGAATGGTATCGGGATCCCAAAGCAGCTGGGACTCCTCGTAGTTCTTTGCGATGCGCTCGGCCGTAGAGTTGGCAAGCGTCTGCATGTTGTCAGCCGTGTACGTGCGGAAATGCTGCTCCCACACAAACGAAACCACGCCAATAGCCACAAGCGCCGTCATGGCGGCGATGAAGGCGAACGCCAAGGTCACGCGCGTGGTGTAGGTGAGGCTGTTCCATCCGAGGCGGCGGCGCTTCTCCTTACGCGCGATAGGGCCCGTGGTTGCAGGGCCGGTCTGCACCGGCCCGCCGGAAACCTCGCCTGAAAGGGATGGGTCGACTTTGATGCGGTTTTCCACCGTAAAGTCCTACTGCGAAGGATCTTCGAAACGATAGCCCACGCCGTGGACGGTGTGCAGCCACTTGGGGCTGCGCGGATTGTCGCCGATCTTGGCGCGCAGGTTCTTCACATGCGAGTCGATGGTGCGCTCGTAGCCCTCGAAGTCGTATCCGAGCACCTTCTCGACCAGCTCCATGCGCGAGTACACGCGACCGGGATAGCGCGAAAGCGTGGTGAGCAGCTTGAACTCGCTGGCGGTAAGGTCAATCTCCTCGCCGGAAACCAGCACCTTGTGGCCGGAAACGTCGATGGTAAGCTCGCCGAACTCGAGCACCTCGCGCTGCGGCTCGTCAGAGGCGTGCACGCGGCGCAGCAGGGCGCGGGCGCGGGCCACCAACTCGCGCGGGCTGAAGGGCTTGACCAGGTAGTCATCGGCGCCAAGCTCCAGACCGATGATGCGGTCCTCCACCTCGCCCTTGGCGGTAAGCATGATGATGGGCACATCGGAGGTATCGCGAATGGTGCGGCACACGCGCTCGCCGGGAACGCGCGGCAGCATAAGGTCCAAAATGATGAGGTCGAAGTGATGGCGGGCGAATTCGTCAAGCGCCTCCTGGCCGTCGCCCACAGCGGTGACCCAGTAGTTCTCACGCTCGAGATAGGCCGTAACCGCCTCGCGAATGGCCTTTTCGTCCTCAACCAAAAGGATGCGTCGTGTCTCGTTGCTCATAGCAGCTCCTCGATCCTTCGCGCCAGCTGGCAATTGCCACCCGCCGACGCTTTGTCTTCCTGCAGAAAGGCGTCGTGTTTGCGAATATTGTATTGTATTGCCATTGCGCTGTCCCCGACCCGTGCGTGAAATGACACAATAAACACCATGCCGCAAAGAAGAACTCGACAAACCATCGCCTCGAAACCGACCTCGCGCAGGGGCCGTCACGCCGCTGCGCCCAAGGCAAGCGCGCACGCAGGGCGCAGGCAGCACCGCGCCATGCGCCAGGCGGGAAACGTCTCGGGCCTCGGAAGCGGCAGCGCGCAGGCAGATCATGCGGCGCCTACGCTTCGCAAGGTGGCTGACGAGGGCAAACGCATAACCTTGCCCGGCAATCACGAGGTGCTCATCACCCGCAGAAACTTCCTCTACGGCCTTGCGGGAACCGCTGCCGTAGCTGCGCTGGGCGCGGCGGCCGTCGCCGTCGACCAGCTTTCCGGCAACGAAGCCACCATCTCCACGCTCGACGTCGCCGAAGAGGACGTTTTCACCACGCAGGACTGCACGCAGGTTGAAAACCCCGACACCTGCATGCAGCTTTACGCCTCCATCACGCTTCCTTATGGCTCTCTCGTGTGGGCAAACGACTCAACCTACGCCTTCGCGCTCATGCCCACCGACATGGGAAAGCCCCTCGTGCAGATGGCCATCCTCTCGCTTACCTCGGGAAGCGTCACCACGCTGCTTGCCAACGCCGTCGGCGAAGCAGAGGGCTTCGAGATCTACGACGTGCGCGGATGCGCAAACGGCGTCGTTTGGACCGAGGCCGACATCCTCGACGGCGTGTGGCGCGTCTACTCGGCCACCCACGACGGAGCGTCGCTGGGCACCCCCCAGCTGCTCGACGAAGGCGATTCCAACTGGGAAATGCCCACGCTTGCCGCCGTCGGATCCTATGCCTGGTGGCAGCTTCTGCCCCGCACCGACGGCGAAGCGCGCTACGAAAACTCCAAGCTCATGCGATCGGCCTTCGGCACGGCCAAGCCCGAAGAGGTGCTGCGCTCTAACGGGCGCATGTCTACCCCGCCCTACGCCACTGGAAACGGGCTTGCAGTAACGCCTCGCGCCGAAACCAGCGGCACGTACTACCAACTCACGCACCTCAACGCCAAGGGAGAGGTCACCGACGCGCTCATCCTGCCCTCGCTCATGCGTCCGCTTGAGGCGGGCTACGGTCCCACCGGCTTCAGCTTCATGTACGACGCCATCTACAACTACGGTGGCGGCATCGCGAACTTGGGCACTTACACGCCAGCCGAAGCAGGCACACCCGCCGGCAACGACCCCACGGGCCTCGCCGGCGCCGAAAGCTACGGCGCGCGCACGTGGTTCCGCTACGACCGCGTTCCCGCAGCCCCTCCCGCTTGGTGCGGAAGGTGGTTCATGGTGAAGGCCCCCACGGCCGTGGTGGGCATCGACGTCAAAACGCGCGAGTCGTTCATCCTCGAGGTGAAGTCGGGCAGCGACACCTACGGTGAGTACCTGGCCAGCACCGGCGAGCAAAGCCTCATCGTCACGTACTGCAACATCGACCACACCGACCTCGAAGGCGTCAACGAGCGCCGCTGCCTCGTGCGCGTGTGGGAGGCCGTCAGCTAAAGCTCGCGGAATACGGCGCGCACCTCGGGCATGATGTCGTTTTCGGCAACCACGATGGCGCGGTCGCCCGGGAACAGCAGCGTCTCGGGGGAAACCACTTCGACCCCGTCCTTGGTCACCACCGCCGCGATGAGCGCGCCCTGCGGCAAGACCACTTCGTCAACCGAAACGCCCGATCCGCCCGAATGGTGACGCATGCGCGGCACCACAATCTCGTTCAAGCTCACGTTGCCGTGCGTGAGCGCCGACGTGACGTTGACCGAGCCCATGAGCGTCTCCTCCTCGATGAGGGTCGCGATGAGCGTGGTGGACGACACGCATTCGATGCCGGTCTTGCGAAACACGCGCAGGTTCTTCGGGTTGTTCACGCGCGCGATGCAGCGCGGCACGTTGAACACGCGCTTGGCAATCTCGCAGGAAACCAAATTGCTGTCATCTTGGCCGGTGCTGGCCACGAACACGTCGGCACGGCGTATGCCCGCGTCCTCCTGATAGCGGGAGTCGCAGCCGTCACCGTGAATGACCAGGTAGCGACCCTCGAGATTCATGGACAGGCGGTCGGCGGCCACGCGGTCTTGCTCGATGACGGCAACCTCGTTGCGGCTTTCAAGCAAGACGCTTGCCAAATACGATCCGACCTTGCCACCACCGGAAATGACGACATACATGACTTGAAGCCCCCTCTAATCCTGAATGAAGCGGGAGAACGCGGGAATGAGCTCATGAGTTACGCAGGCAAGCACCGTGTCCCCGTGATAGAGCACCGAATCGCTGGTGGGAATGGACGACGCCGACCCGTCCCCGCGCTCAAACGCGATAATGCGCACCTCGTGGTCGCGCTCAAGCTCGCTCACGCGAATGGTCTTCTTCTCGCGCCAACCCAGGTTGAGCGAGAAGCGCAGCACCTCGAACTCGCCGAACGTGTCAACGTGCGAGCCGTGCCCCGAGACGATCTTGGAGAACACGTCCTCGGCTACCAGCGAGGTTCCGCACACGTAGTCGATGCCCAGCTGCATGTAAGCGCGTTCATGGTCGGGGTTGTACAGGCGGGCGATGGTATGCGGAACGCCAAACAGAAGGTCGGCCACCTTCGCGCACATAAGGTTGGTGTTGTCGAACTGCGTGACCGCGGCAAGCACATCGCAGTCCTCGATGCCGGCGTTGATGAGCACGTCCTCGTCGAAGCCGACACCCTGAATGGTGGAGCCATTGAAGTTGCGACCCAGCTTGGAAAACGCCTCGGGATCCTTGTCGATCACGCAGACGTTGTTGCCGTTGTCGGAAAGCATGTTGGCAAGCTGAGAGCCCACGCGCCCGCAGCCAACGACGATCACATTTCTCATACCTTGCCTTTCAGGAACCTGCAAGTCACCATCATATAGGAAAAAGGCGGCCGTTGGGCCGCCGAGTGCGTTAGATGACTGGGTGCGACAGAAGCGTTAGATCCTGCGCATCTCGCTTAGGGTGTTGGCGTACCACTCCTCGTAGGTGGGCGGGCAGTACTTGGCGGCGTTGTTCAGGCTGATGGTGTAACCGTAGCCGCGCGCGAGACCGGCCACGTGAGCGTTGATGGCTTGCTCCCAGCTCGACCAGCTGGACTCGCCCCAACCCCAGGCGTTGTGCCACTTGAAGCAATTCGCGCCCTTCGAGCTTTCGGTGTTGGAGATAGCCGGGGACCAACGCGGGTCGACGCCGTTTTCCCAAGCAGCGGTGGCAAACACTTCGCCGTAGCCAGACAAGTTGGAGCCAGCAAGGTAGTTGTCGATGCGCTCGGTCCACTCGGCGATGAAGGCTTCCCTGCCGACGCTGAAGTCGACCGCGGCAAGGACGAGCGATCCCTCGCGGGCAATCTGGTTGGCCTGGTTGGTCTGGGCGCGCTCGATGGCGGCCTTCTCGGCGGCGATGCGTGCCTTCTCGGCGGCGATGCGCGCGGCCTCTTCCTCGGCGGCAATTTCCTCGATGCCGCGGGAGATGTCGCGCTGGGCGGTGCTTTCGATGACCAAACCCGAGGAAATGAAGGAGGTGCTGTCATTGAACGCTTCGGCCGGCTTTTCCTCGCCGACGACGACAACCGGGCTTACCTTGCCCAAGCCAAAGCCGCCGACCGTCAGGCCGCCGCCTGCGAACGCGAAGCCAAAGCTGACGCAAGCCGCAGCCACCAAGGAAGCACAAGCAACGCCGGCAACCTTCGCCGCGACGCCCGTCTTCTTATATGTTTGCGCTTTCGCCAAGCATGCACCTTTCCCATGACAGCGCACGACGCCATACCGCCGAAGCGGCGACAGCGTGTTAGGTTGTAGGTGGGATTGCTGTCAGCAGAGTCGATATGCTGTTGTGTAGTGTGAGTATTTTACAGAAAGATGACGTTTAAGGCAAAGCGATTGTGGAGCCGAATCCACGGTTTGTTCGCTTTTGGAAACCTTTGGCGAAGAATCCGCAGGTCAAACGATTCCGTGGAATTTTCCCCGCGGCTAACTTCTCCACAACTCGCCCCGCCTCGCGGCCCGCACGGCGGGGTAAGCGGCGGCGCAGGAGTCCCCAAAGCGCCGCCCTTCAACCGCTCAATGGCTACTCGGCAGACTTTCTGCTCACGTGAATGGTCGAGATGCGAGAACGCCGCATCTTCTCCACCTTGAACTGGAAGTCGGCGATGGTGAACACGCGCCCGGGCTTGGGCACCTCGTCGAAAGTGTCCATCAACCAGCCGGCGATGGTCTCGTAGTCGTCGGATTCTTCCACGGGCCAACCGAGCTCGATGGCGTCCTCGACGGGAAGGCGTCCGTCGACGCGCCAGTCGTCTGCGCCCAGCAGCACGACCAGGTCGCGGTCGCGGTCGGTTTCGTCCACGATCTCGCCGACGATCTCCTCGACGATGTCCTCGATGGTGATAAGGCCGGCCGTTCCGCCGTATTCGTCGACCACGATGGCCATCTGGGCGCGCTCCTTCTGCATTTCGGAAAGCAGGGGGAAGACGTCCTTGGTCTCGGGAACGAACATGGGCTCGTACATAAACTTGGTCACCGCGTCGTCGATGCGGCCGTCCATAAGCGGGCCGATAAGGTCCTTGTAATGGACGATGCCCACGATCTCGTCGATGTCGTCGTGGTAAATGGGCAGGCGGGAAAAGCCGGTGCCGCGCATGCGCTCGAGCGCGACGCGTCCCGATTCGCAGTCTTCCGCGAACATCATGTCGACGCGCGGCGTCATGATCTCGTAAACCGACATGTCACCCAGGTCAAGGATGTCGCGAATCATGCGCTTCTCGTCATCGAGCAGCTCGTCGTTGCCCTCGACCATGTCCATGATCTCCTCTTCAGAGGCCTTCTCGCGACGGCCCCCTCCGAAAATGTCGAACAGGCCGCCCTTTTCCTTCTTAGGTTCTCGATCTTTGTCCATGGTCCTTTTCTTCAGCACCGCCTCAACTGGGTTTCATTGCAACCCAACACTGTAGCACAAAAACACAAGCGCCACGCCGCAGAGAGAAGCACAGGTGCGCCCGAGGAAGACAGCGAGAAGGCCCCCGGTGCCTTCAGCTGGCGCGTCTCGCGGCTAAGCGTACTACGTACGCGAGGGTAAGCGAGAAAGCGCCAGATGGAGGTGCCAGGGGCCTTCGCAGCGTCAAGGGGCGCGACCGCCGTCAGGCGGGCGCAACCAATTACGCGAAGAAAAGCTCGGAAAGCGTCATCGGATCGATGTAGGCGCCGTCCTTGTAAACGCGCATGTTGCCCGAGGCGATCTCGTCGATGAGGATGACGTTGCCCTCGGCGTCATAGCCGAACTCGAACTTGATGTCATAGAGCACAAGGCCCTTCTCGGCCAGGTCGTCAGCGACGATCTGAGTGATCTGCTGGGTCTGAGCCTTCAGGGAGTCGTACTGCTCCTCGGTCATGACGCCCAGGCACACCAGGCCGTCCTTGGTGACCAGCGGGTCGCCCAGCGCGTCGTTCTTGAAGGTGGTCTCAACATAGGCGGGCAGGTCGGCGCCCTCCTCGATGTACTGGCCATAGCGGCGGAAGAACGAGCCCACGGCCTTGTGGCGGCAGATAACCTCGAGGCCCTGGCCGAACACCTTCGCCGGCAGCACCTCCATGGTGGTGTTCTCGAGATCGGCGTTCACGTAGTGGGTCTTGATGCCGGCGGCGTTGATCTTCTCGAAGAAGTAGATGGACATGCGCAGGTTCACGTCGCCCACGC